>DATKNQ010000110.1:0-11292 GCA_035541265.1 Bryobacteraceae bacterium | reverse complement strand
GCCAGCCGCGCGGTCTGGATCTGGCCGTTCCTCGAAACGCTGGCCCAGGATACGCGCTACGCAATGCGCACGCTGCGCGCCAGTCCCGGGTTCGCGGCCACCGCGATCCTGTCGCTGGCGCTGGGCATCGGCGCGAACACCGCCATATTCAGCATCCTGAACGCGGTAATGCTGCGCTCGCTGCCGGTCGCCGATCCCGGTCAGCTCGCCGAGGTGCAGTCTCAGCAGGATTCCTATTTCACCAATCCGATCTGGGAGCAGGTGCGCGATCGTCAGCAGGCGTTTTCGGGAAGCCTTGCGTTTAGCGGCACGCGCTTCGATCTGGCCTCGGGCGGCGAGAGCCACTTTGCGCAGGGTCTCTGGGTGAGCGGCGATTTCTTTCACGTGCTGGGCGTGCCGGCCATGCGCGGCCGCGTCTTCACCACCAAGGACGACCGGCATGGAGGCGGGCCGGGCGGGCCTGTCGCGGTGATCAGCTATGGCTTCTGGAAAGGGCATTTCGCGGGCGATCCGGAGATTCTCGGAAAGACGATTCGCCTCGACCGGCATCCGTTCACCATCATCGGCGTGACGCCGCCCTGGTTCACGGGCCTGGATGTGGACACGCACTACGATGTCGCCATCCCCATCGGCTGCGAGCCGATCCTGCATACCGACCGCAGCAATCTGGACGCGCGCAGCACGTGGTGGCTGCGCATTCTCGGCAGACTGAAACCGGATGAAACCATTCAACAGGCCACCGCCCGGATGAAGGCCCTTGCGCCGGAGGTCAACCGCGCCACGCTCCCGAATTGGGACGCGGCCGGCCAGCGCGAATATTTGCAGCGTTCGTTCGAGCTTGTGCCGGCGGCTGCGGGCTTCTCGGAGACGGGCAACGATTATCGCAAAGCGCTCTTTACGCTGATGGCGGTGGTCGGCTTGGTGCTGCTGATTGCCTGCGCGAATATCGCCAATCTGCTGCTGGCGCGGGCCGCTGCGCGTCAGCGCGAGATTTCGATCCGCCTGGCTATCGGCGCCGCCCGCCGCCGAGTGTTGCGGCAGTTGCTATCCGAGAGCCTGTTGCTTTCCGTACTGGGCGCGGCCGGCGGACTGCTCTTCGCGGTCTGGGGCAGCCGCTTGCTCGTGCACCTCCTGTCGAAGACCGGCAACGAGGTCCAGTTCGATACGGCGCCGGACTGGCGTGTGCTCGCCTTCACTATGGGGATTGCGGTACTCACGGGCCTCTTGTTCGGACTCGCGCCGGCCATGCGCGCAACCCGCGTGTCGCCGAACGAGGTGCTGAAAGAGCACGGGCGTGGGACGGCTGGAGGCCGCTTCGCGCTGGGCCGCGCACTGGTGACCGGCCAAGTCGCCTTGTCGCTCATGTTGCTCGTGGGCGCCGGGCTGTTCCTGGGCACGTTTCGTAATCTGTTGAACACCAGCCTGGGTTTCGTTCCCCACAACGTGCTGCTCGTCGAGGCGGCCATGATGCAGTCGAACGTGCCGCCTAAGCAGCGCCCCGCGCTCTATCGCCAGATCGTCGAGCGGTTGCGCACGATCCCCGGCGTGGCGGCCGCGTCGAGCTCCGCTTTGACGCCCATCAGCGGGAGTTTCTGGAACAACTTTGTCACGCCGGAAGGGTATCGCTCCAAAGGCAAGGAAGACGTGCTGGTTTACTTCAATCGCGTCTCTCCAGGCTTCTTCGAAACGCTGCGCATCCCGCTGGTGTTGGGCCGCGATTTCACGGAGCATGACGATCTGGGAGCGCCGCGGGTGATGATCATTAACGAGACGGCTGCCCGGCGTTTCTTCGGGAAGCACAGCCCGCTGGGCAAAACGATCGGCGTCCCTGGCGACAAGCCGGGCGCGCAGGATATTTATCAAGTTGTCGGCGTCGTGAAAGACACCAAGTATGGATGGGTGTCCGAAGCGATGCGTCCTTTGGGATACTTCGCCTGCGCCCAGGACGATTCGCCGTGGGCAGGCGTCGATTTTGAAATTCGCTCCGGCGAATCGATGGCCACGCTCGTTCCCTCGGTCCGCGGTGCCTTCGAAGAGGTGAACCGGGGAATCTCGCTCGAGTTTCGTAACTTCGAAACGCAGATCGGCGAGTCGCTGATCCAGCCGCGGATTGTCGCGCTGCTCTCGGCGTTTTTCGGCGGATTGGCTGTCCTACTGGCGATGATCGGCCTGTACGGTGTCACTTCATACGGCGTGGCACGGAGGCAATCGGAAATCGGCATCCGCATGGCGCTGGGGGCGCAGCCGGGATCGGTGGTTTGGCTGGTGCTGCGCGAGGTGGCCGCGATGCTGGCCACTGGCACATTGCTCGGCTTGGGCGCGTCGCTTGCGGCCGGACGCCTGGTGGCGAGTTTGCTCTACGGGGTGAAGCCGGATGACGCGGCGCCGCTCGCGATTGCGGCTGTAGTGCTGGCGATTGCAACGGGGATCGCGGCGTATCTGCCGGCTCGCCGTGCGGCGCGGCTCGATCCGATGGCGGCGCTGCGGGAAGAGTAGCTACAGACGGATCTGCGGCGAACGCCGTCGCTCATTCAGCATCAGCAGCAGATACAGTACGGCAAACAGGACGACGGCGCCGAGCAGCAGGTGCCAGGTATGCGTGCGCAGATAATGCGCGGATCCTTCGCCGAAGAGCACTCCCAGATAGGCCTCGCCGCCATAGCGGATCAAGCGCGCCAGCAGGATCACCGCCAGGAAAACACGCAGCGGCGTGCCGAGCACGGCGGCTGAGATCACGAAAACTTTCAAAGGCAGAGGAATGGGCAGCACCGCTGGAATAAAGACGGTCAGCATTCCATAGCGCTCGAACCATTCGCGGAAACGCCGCTTCTCGCCGGGCTTTGGCACGTCCTTCACCCAGCGGCGCCCGCCGGCCCGCACCCCCAGAAACAGCGCCAGATTGCCGGCCAGCGATCCCAGTATCGCCATGGACGCGGCCAACACCGCGTGCGACGGAGCCTTCACGGCCACCACGATCACCAGAGCGTCGATGCCCGAAGCTACTGGAATGCCGGCTGAGTCGATGAATGCGAGCAGCAGGATGCCAACCGGTCCGAACGCGATGATGGCGGCGGTTATTTTGGCGAGCATGAGACCGTCTTCAAATGATATCCGCAAACGAACGGCGCAACTTGTAGAACCAGGCGTGGCCCAACACGAACACGGCCACGGACACCACCCACAACTTCCACAGCGGTCCGAATGCGGGCGCGTGGCCGCCGTGATCGAGGAACACATCGCGATAGCCGCGCACCAGCACGAACATCGGATTCTTCGCCAGCAGGGGAAGGGCGGCGGCGGGCAGCGAGGCCTCTGGATAACAGATGGGCGTGAGGAAAAACCACAGAGTCAGCAGGAATCCGATCACCTGACCCAGATCGCGCACGAACACGCCCAGCGCACCGAGGAACCAGCAGAGGCCGGCCGTGAACAACAACTGCGGCACGATCAACACCGGCAGCCACACCACGGACACCGGCACGCGTCCATGCGCCAGGAACAAGCCGATGGTGAAGAGCACCAGCGCGAAGACTTCGCTCACCAGGCCGGAAACCACCAGGTTCACGGGCAGCGTTTCCACCGCGAAGACCAACTTCTTGACGAAATTGCGATGCTCCAGCATGACCGTTGGCGCGCGGCCAGCGGCTTCACTGAAGGCCAGCCACGGTAGCATTCCGGCAAGAAAATACAGAGCGAATCCGGCGCGGCTGGGGTCTGAGCCGAAGCGCGTCCGCAGCACCACGCCGAAGACGAAGAAATAGGTGAGCATCAGCAACAGCGGATTCAGGACGGTCCAGAACGCGCCGCCGAACGATCCACGATAACGGCCCAGAATATCGCGCCGCACCATAGTGCGGATCAGGCTGCGATTGCGGGCGATGGTCGTGACCGGCAACGTGAAGGCGCGCCCCACGGCCCGCAGCAGGTTCTCGCGCCGCACCCTCCGCAGAGTCACCACGCCCACACGCCCGAGCCGCGCGCGTCCGTCTTCCACCACCGCCTCCACCCGCAGAAACGGCCAGCCCTCCATGTAAAACCAGCAGACGTTCTCGCGCATCAGCGAAATGTAAATGTCGTAGTGGCCTGTTTCAGGCGGTAGCGCGAATCGCAAGCCGACCGGCATCCGGTCACCGGCGGCTACATCTTCGGAGGGTGCCGTCCGCTCGCCATCCACGACCAGCGTTCCGGTCTCCGCATCGTAGATGTGAAAGCCCGCGGCGAAGCCTTCGGACGGGCGCCACGTCTCACCGGATGCGTTGCGCAGGTTGAAGCGCGCCTCGACGTTCAACTCGCCATCCAGGCGCACATCGGGATTTTCGTACGCCGCGTTCATGCGTATAACCAGTTCGGATAGCGCTCGCGCACCGCGCCGGTCTTGCGGCCGACGACGTAGATATCTTCGCCGCGCATGTCCGTGGGCAACTCGAGCTGTTCGAGGATATTCAATACCCAGGCTTCCTCGGGCCGCGGGACCTGGCGAAAGGGGCCGGTCTCAATCCGTTCGACGGTGAAGCCGGAGTTCCTCAGCAGCAGTTGGATCTCTTTCGGTGTGTACTCGCGATTGTGCCGCGCCTCCACTTCTTCGTCGCCGTGCGGACGGATGTAGGCCGTGAAGATTCCTGGATGATAGCCCTCCATCATGGCCGCCAGGCCGCGCAGGCTCGAGATATTGGGCGTGGTCAGCACCAGGTGTCCGCCCGGTTTCATGATGCGGTTGATCTCGCTCATCAGATGCATCGGATCTTCGGTCAGGTGCTCGATCAACTCGCAACATAGCACCGTTGCAAAATGACCATCCGGATACGGAAACCGGTCCTTCTCGGCATTGAACAGATCGATCTCGCATTCAAACGTCTCGCCATCCGAGGAAGTCGCGGTGCGATGGTCGATCTTGCCGAGCGGCCCGAAATAGCAGCCGCGTACGTCGCCGTACCCTAGCTTCATACGGAGCGCGGGCGTGATTTGCAGATATGCGCCCATCTCGAGGATGCGATCCTCAGGGCCGCCCGGCGGGATGATCTCGAGCGTCTTCACCAGCCGCGTGATGTGCGTGTCGACGTATCCCAGGGACTCCGGGTTGGCGGCCCAAGTCGCGATGTACTCATCGGTCGCTGGCGGCTGCGGGGTGCCGGCCGGCAGGGGTTGGGGGTTGGGGGCTGGGGGCTGGGGTTTTGTTTCCTCCCACACTTTGCCCTCTACAACCGAGTTCAAGAATGATGCGTAGAGGCACGCCACTCGATCCCAGTTGCACTCTTCCTTCACGTAGGCCGCGGCGCGTTCGCCCATCGCGCGGGCCACGTCCGGGCGCGATGCCAGGAGGTTCAGATATTCGAAGATGAAATCTTCTTCGCCCGCGCCCACGGGCACCTTCAGGCACACATCCGCGGGGAACTCGCCGAACGATCCGATATCGGAAACCAGAACAGCCTTGCCTAGCCCCAGAGCGCGCAGCAGGCTGCCGGAACTTTCACCCACGGTTGGATAGCGCAGGTTCAGCACGATGTCGCACGCGGCAATGTAGCCCGTGAAATCCTCGATGGGCACAAAACCCATCAAGCGCACGGCCGCCGTGAGACCGAGCGGCCGGATCAGCGACTGCACCGGAAAATCAGGATGCGGCTCGCCCACCAGGATCATCTTGGCCGTGGGCACCACACGCAGCAAGCGGCGGAAAGCACGCAGCGATTCGGCGATACGCTTGTAGGGCTTGAGGAACCCGAAGACACCTATGAGCGGCGCGGTTTCGTCGAGACCCAGCCGGTAGCGCCACGAGTTGCGGCTGGCTTCGGGAATCCACGCGCCGTGCGGGATGCGGGCGACCGGCCCGTTGAAGCCGGCGGCGTGCATTTCATCCACCATGAACTGGCTGTGCACGATCACGCCGCGCGCGGATCCGAGCACCCGCCGGGTCATGCGCACGCCTTCATAATCCGGCCCGACTTCGAGCGCGCGCACGCGCCGCGCGAACGCCAGAGCCTCCGCACCGCCTTCATACTCGCACTCGCGCAGGTAACCGTCCCAATCGTCGCGCCGGATGGTCAACTCGGCGATCAGGTGATGCAGATTCGACTCATGCATCACGACGACGCCCGGATGCCGCAGCGCGGCCTCGTAGACGAAATCGTGATCCGGGTTATTGCCCAAATGGTACAGGGCGATGTCGAAATCCGCCGGATCGAACGGCTCGCCGGCACCGGAGAAAGCCTTCACTTCTGCCAGTGGCTTTAGATGTTCGAGAAGGGTGGCGGAGTAATCCGCGATTCCGCTGCGGCGCGGTGGCAGCGGAGAAAAGAACGCCACGCGCATTCAGCGCACGAGCTCCATCGAGAACGTGCCCAGCGCGAAGGGCACTCTTACCATCAAAGGCGTGCGCGCGGCATCGCGGGCGAGAAACAACTCGGCTCGTGCATCGGAGGCGGGGCCGCGCACATTCAGCATGATGTGATCCGCCTGCCGGTGCTTGCCGCCCACGACGACGTCCTCGACTCCGGCATAGTCCATACGCACAGCGTACATCGCGCCGAACAGAACGTCCTGCGGCTTAGGCACGCCGTGGCCGAGCGCCATCTCGCGGCGTGCGTAGTAAATGAAATCCAGCCCGTCGTGCGCGCAGTCGCTGATGTCGATGTCGGTATGGCCGCCGCCCTCGACCAAGGTCGTGCGGGTGGCTTTGCCTTCCTTATACTCGAAGACCGTCCGTTCGTGCGCTTTGCGGCTGCCGTGCTGTGCCTGTTTCTCCAGTTCGAGCGCGCAAAAATTCGCGTTCGTGCGCGAACGGTAATGATCCGAGACGGCGAACCCGGGAACGGATGCGTTCAGCGAAAAGTCGAACTGCCAGCCATCGCCGGTTTTGCCCGCTTGCAGATGCGCTTCGCCCAGGGTGGCGCCGCCGGGCCAGTTGATGGAGTACGTGAGCGACTCAGCGCCGTTGAGGAACTCGGCTGGGCCGGCCTTAGTCTCGGCCGCCAGCGGTGCGGGCTTCTGGGGCGGATTACCGGCCGCGCTCAGCAACGACAGGAGCGCTGCCCAAAGGAAGACGGACGGCCCGCTCATTGATGCACGTATTCGCGGGCGGTGGCGCGGCGGCGTTCGGCGACTTCGTGATACACTTCCAGAGTTTTCTGCGCCGTGGACCGCCAACTGAAACGCGAGGCTCGCTGTAACCCGAGACGTTCCATGCGCGCGCGCAGTTCGGTATCCCGCAGCAGGTCCGCCATGGCGCGGACGATCTCGCTCGACGAATAAGGATCGAAAAGGATCCCCGCACCATCCGCGACTTCCGGTATAGCCGAAGTGCGCGAGCAGGCTACCGCGCGCCCGCAGGCCATGGCTTCCAGCACCGGCAGGCCGAAGCCCTCGTAAAACGAGGGGAAGACGAAGAGGTCGCAGGCGTTATAGAGGTGCAACAGATCCTCGTCGGAGACAAAACCGGCAAATTGAATGCGGTCGGCCACGCCCGATACGCGGGCGGCCTCGCGCACGCGCGGGCTGAACCACGTGTCTTTACCGGCCAGCACCAGACTGTGCGTCAGTTGGGGGAAGGCCCGAACCAACTCGGCAAATGCACGGATCAGCCCAATCTGATTCTTGCGCGGCTGCAGGTCGCCGACCGAAAGCACAAAAGGCTTCGCGATATCAAAGCGCGACCGCACCGCCGCCGACGCGCTGTCCCGGGAAACCGGGCGCAAACCGTTGGCCGCGGCATTGGGTACCACTACGATCTTGCGCGCGCAAGCCTCTCCGTAGGCCCGCACGATAGAGTCGCGGGAGAACTCGCTTCCGGTCAGGATCCGTGTGGCGCCATGAATCGTGCGCGCGACGGTCCAGCGGAGTTGGAGGGCCCGCATCTTCTTGAAGTACTCGGGATGCACCAGGAAACTGACATCGTGCACACTGACCACCACCGGCACGGGGCAACCGAGCGGCGCGGTGTATTGCACGTGCAACAGATCGGGCCGGTCCTGACGCAGTTTCATTGCCAATTCGACACCGAGACGCACGAATGGGTTGCCGGATACCTGGCGCGGCTGAGACCCTTCCGGAGCCCATTGGAAGGCGTCGTCCGCAGAAAAATACGTGACAAACTCCGACTCTGGATCCAGCGCCGCAAAGCTACTCAACAGGCTGCGAACATACACTTCGTTTCCGGTGAGATGGCGGCCGATGGCATGAGCATCAATCGCGAAGCGCATCAGATCTTTCCATGGTAGCAGGATATAGGAAATGCAAGTACTTCCAGGCAGCGTCCCAGGAGAATTCACACTCGAACAGGTACCGGCCCGCACGTGCAATCCGGTCCCGGAGGGCGGGATCGGACAGTAGGCTCGAAACCGCGTCCTGAAAGCTCGTAACCGTATCTGCGAGCAATAAGTGCTCGCCTTCGCGCACCGGAAGACCCTCGGCTCCGAGGGATGTCGAGACGACCGGTGTGCCAGCGGCCCAAGCCTCGATGATTTTGACACGGGTACCACTGCCCGCCAGAATCGGTACTATAGCAACCTTCGCGCGAGCCAGCTCGGCGATCGCGTCGCCAACCGCGCCGGTAACCTGGATGCGCGGGTCGCCTTCGGTGAGCTTTCGCACGGATTCCGCATTCTTACCGATGATCCGCCAGGTCAGTCCCGGCCAGCGTTCACGCAGACCGGGCCAGATCGATTGCTGAAAGTAGCGGACAGCGGCCAAGTTCGGATGGTATTCCAAGTTGCCCGAGAACGCGATGACCTCCTCCGGGGACCTGTTCGGCAGCGGCGCCATGGGGATCAGGTTCGGATAAACCAGGACGTTCGCACCGGGCGAGATTCGGCGGGCCTGCTCTGCATCCTTTTCGGAGGCAGCCAGCAAATAGGAGAATCGCGGGAAGTACCGCTTTTCCAGGTCACGGCAGATGTGCTGAAACGCCCTATGTAACATGGCTTCTCCACCGCCTTCGGTCCGCGCGCAGCGCGCGTGCAGCACCGATTCGATGTTGTGCAGATCGAGCACCGTGGCCGCGCTGACTCCAGCCAACTGATCCCAATACGGCGCGCACCAGAAGTGCTCGATCACGGCGATCTCGTAGCGGCGGTCGCGAGTGATTGCGGCGATCTGCGCGCTAAATCCGGCAAAGCGGTCCACCAGTGGCGGCACACGCCGCGCCAGTCGCCAGGTGTTGCGCGCGGCTCGCGCCACGATTCCGTGCGAGTGCTCAGGTAAATCCAGGATGTGGAGATCGCGCACTAAGCTGGAGGGCAGCGACGATCGCGGGTCCGCGGCGCGCGGCTCGCGGAACACGATGGCGTCCACGGTGTAGTGGCAGGCCAGAAGCTGGAGCAGCGATGCGCTACGCAAGGCGCCGCCGCCTGTCAGAGGATAAGGCGCCTCCGGGGAAAGGAACAGGGCATCCGGCATTGGTCTAGCTTGTGTATTCCCTCATTTCGGTCTCTCAGAATCGCTGCTGCGCCTCTTCATACACCTGATGCGTGAGTTCCGCCGTTCGCCGCCAGGAAAACTCGGCGGCGCGTACCATACCTCGCGCGCGCCACGCCCGCGCACATTCGGGATCTGCGGCGATATTCGACATTGCACGTACCAGTTCAGCGTGTGAGCCTGCCTGGATCGCGGCTCCGGCGGAGACCTCCGTGATGGCCGCGTCGCGCGAGGTGATCACGCAGGCCCCGCATTGCATCGCTTCCAGGACCGGCAATCCGAAGCCCTCGTAGAACGACGGGTAAACAAATGCCAAGGTTGCCGACAGCAGTTGCGCCAGCCGTTCGTCGGAGACTTCCCCAATCAGTTGCAACCCTGGCTCCGATGAAAGTTGCGGGAAATCGGCCCGCCGCCGCCCGGCCAGTACCAGGTCCACGTGATCATGCTGACGTACGTCGCGCCAGGCGGCGATCACGGCTGCCACATTCTTTCGCGGTTCCAAAGTCCCGGCATAGAGGAAGTACGGCGGATCGACGGGCTCAACGGGGAGCGGGCGAAAGCAACCGGCGGCAGCCAGCGGCACGGCACGCACCCGCCGGGGATGAATCCGGAACTTTTCGATGGTCTGTTGGCGCACGGCCTCACTGGGAGTCGCGATCATGGTCGCGAGGCCGAATCCGATCAGCGCCGGCGTACGCCGGCGTACACGGTTGGCATTCGAGTGCCACCCCGGATCCATCCACGGCGAAAGGTCGTGCAGCATCATCACGCTCGGGCGGCGCGGAATATAGGGTACGGCAAAGTCGGTACCGTGGAACAGATCCGCTTTCAGGCGATCGAGCTCGCGGTCCAGGCCCCAGAGCCACCAGCGGCGCTCCAGCGCGTGGCGCGGCCCGCCACCTCGACGCAAATTGCGGGGTGCGTGGCACGGCATTGAGAATGGTTGATCGGATACGAGGAAGAAGTCGTCCTCCGGATAGTTTTGCGCCAGAGCCAGACTGAGCTCCAGCGTATAGCGACGCAAGCCGCCGCTCGCGAGGGTCAGCGGTGTGGCATCAATCGCTACGCGCATCGGCCACCGTGCGCAATTCGTCCTGGCGGTTTTCGTAGTTGCGGGCGTAGTAACTGAGGTATTCTCCGCTGCGCACACGCGCCACCCAGGCAGCGTGATCCCGGTACCAATCGACCGTGCGCGCCAGGCCATCGTCGAAACTGACTTGCGGCGCCCAACCAGTTTCGCGCATGATTTTCTCGCTCGATAGCGCGTAGCGCCGGTCGTGGCCAGGGCGGTCCGTGACGTACTGGATGAGACTTTCCAGCTTGCCCGTCGCGCGCAAGATCCGCCGCACCACTTCCAGATTTGGCAGCGAGCAGTTGCCGCCGATATTGTAGATCTCGCCGTCGCGGCCGTGTTCCAGGACCGCACGAACGCCCCGGCAGTGATCTTCCACGTACAGCCAGTCGCGGATCTGCATGCCGTCGCCGTAAATCGGCAGCGGCTTGTCGTCGATCGCGTTGGCGATCATCAGCGGGATCAGCTTCTCCGGGAACTGATACGGACCGTAGTTATTGGACGCGCGCGTAACCGTCACCGGCATCTTGTAAGTAACGTAGTAGGACAGCGCCAATAAATCCGCCCCGGCCTTCGACGCTGAATACGGGCTCGACGCGCGCAGCGGATAGCTTTCGTCGGCGTCGTGCGGCGCGTCGATGCTGCCGTAGACTTCGTCCGTCGAGACCTGCAAGTAGCGCGGCACCTGAAGGGTCCGCGCGGCTTCCAGCAGCGTGAACGTTCCACGCAGATTGGTTTCGAACACCGGCGCAGGCGAGAGAATACTGCGATCCACGTGCGACTCCGCCGCGAAATTCACGATCACATCGGGCTTC
>DATKNQ010000109.1:0-2702 GCA_035541265.1 Bryobacteraceae bacterium | reverse complement strand
TCTTGCGTTGATGGGCAAGGGCTTTTTGAGCTTTGGCTGTTAGACTTAGGAGGAGAAGCAAATGACACGGACACTGGCAGCTCTGGCAACCGCCGCCGTTTTGGGCACCGCGAGCATGGCTGCTCCGGCGCAGGCCCATGGTTGGCACCATGGCTGGGGCGGACCTGGTCTGGCGTTCGGGCTCGCGGCCGGCGCGTTGACGGCCGGCGCGATCGCCGCAACCAGCCCTTACTATTATGGGCCGGACTATTATTACGCCCCTGGCCCGGTCTACTACGAGCCCGGTCCCTACGCCTATTATGGCGGGCCCTATTATTATCGGCACCGCTACTGGCGCCACTGGTAAGGACAAAAGCCCGGAAGCGACGCTTCCGGGCTTTTTTTCACTTCAGATGCGAGCTGCAATCAGGGCCAGAACGATGGCCGCGCGGTTTTCCTGGCGTTTTCCATCGTCGCCTCGAAATATTCCTCGCGCGCGCGTTCAAATCTTTGCTGCGTGGCGCGGAAGTTCGCGATCCGCCCGGCGATCTCCTCGCGCTCCTGCCTGAGACGGTCTTGTCTCGCGCGCTCTTGTCTGGGGCGGTCTTTTTGTTCGGTCATCCCAAATCCTTCTTCTTCGACGCCGCGGCGCGGCGACTTGTTGGAGTCGCGTTGGACCCGGTCATGTGAGGGGCTGTTCGAGTAACGTGAGTCGGCGCGGCTGTACATTCACGCTTCGATTGGGGCGCGAATTGGGAAGCAGCCGCGCGACATTATGACTCACATGAAAGCATGACTCATATCAAAGCCTGCCCAAGGCAGGACGGTCGTCGCTGAGCAGGCGCAGTTTTCAGCAGCACCACCACGGGCGCGGGAGAGACGTCATCTGTCTGGCCATGCTATAGCAGCCGCCAGCACATCAGGATCCATCGTCCATGATCGCCAAGGACCTTCAGAGCGGCGTGGAACGCCTCGGCGAGTTGATCGCAGCGGCCTCCGTCATCGTTCCCTTCACCGGCGCGGGCATCTCCACCGAATGCGGCATTCCGGATTTCCGTTCGCCGGGCGGGTTGTGGACGCGCAACCGTCCGATACCCTTCGACGAGTTCGTCGCCAGCCAGGACGCGCGCGACGAATCCTGGCGGCGGCGTTTTGCGATGGAGCCGACTTTTGCGGCGGCCAAGCCTGGACGGGGCCATCGTGCGCTCGCCTCGCTCTATCGCGCCGGCAAAGTCCCGGCGGTGATCACCCAGAACATCGACAACCTCCATCAACAATCCGGCTTTGCGCCTGATCATGTGATCGAGTTGCACGGCAACACCACCTACGCCCGCTGCATCGGCTGCGGCAGGAGCTATGATCTCAGCTGGGTCAAACAGCGCTTCGACGATGCCGGCGCGCCTGACTGCATCGAATGCGGCGAGCCGGTCAAAACCGCAACCATCTCCTTCGGCCAGGCGATGCCGGAAGATGCGATGGCGCGCGCCGGCGAGTTGTCGCGCGCCTGCGACCTGTTCATTGCGATTGGATCATCGCTTGTGGTGTGGCCTGCTGCAGGCTTTCCAATGATGGCGAGAGAAGCCGGTGCACGACTGGTTATTATCAATCGTGAACCGACGGATCAGGATGATCTTGCGGAACTCGTGATCCGGCACGATATCGGTGACACGCTCGGTCCCTTTGTCGGGAACTGAGGCACAATTGATTCGCGGCTGTGCAAGCTGTTCATAGGTTCCCGTAAGTCTGATTTTTGTCTATGCGAAATAGACGGGAATGTTATCTTTTGATTCGAGAGATTCGCGCGGATTCGTGACAGCGAATAGGTGAATGCGTGGATTCCGGTTCCGTTGCGCGGCGCGGCGGACCGCATTGAATGTGTGAGGTCCGGGTTTATGGGGTCGGACGGATTTGAGTCCAAGAAGGGAGCGGGTACCTTGGTAGGCGGGACCGTAGCGAACCGGCTTGGAACTGGAGAATATCCGGGTAACGCAGCGCGTGATCCGGCACTCGAAGCGATCTCTGGCCTGGGCGACACTGCGAGCCTGGTCGAGATCACCGGAACCATCAAATGGTTCGATGCGTCCAAGGGCTACGGTTTCATAGTACCTGACAACGGATGGCCCGACGTCCTTCTGCATGTCACCGTGCTGAGGCGCGACGGGTATCAGACCGCGTATGAGGGCGCGCGGCTGGTCTGCGAATGCGTCCAGCGCGCGAAGGGCTATCAGGCCTTCCGCATCCTTTCCATGGACGAGTCGACGGCGATCCATCCGGCGCAGATGCTGCCGCCACGCACCCATGTCACGGTCACGCCCACCAGCGGATTGGAGCGGGCACAGGTGAAGTGGTTCAACCGGTTGCGCGGCTTCGGCTTCCTCACCATGGGTGAGGGTACGCCCGACATCTTCGTACACATGGAGACCCTGCGCCGGTTCGGCATGACGGAGTTGCGCCCCGGCCAATATGTGCTGGTCCGCTTCGGGCCGGGCTCCAAGGGCATGATGGCAGCCGAGATTCACCCCGAGACGGGGTCAGGTGTGTCATCCCACTAGGCTGACTTCTCGCGCGAAGGCCCGCCCGCCGACGCCAAGCCGCGGCGAAACCTTGCTGCGGACGCTGCGAGCGTGTACGACCATGGCGAGATCCGGGGTATAGCGCAGCCTGGTAGCGCGGCAGTTTTGGGTACTGCAGGTCGTTGGTTCGAATCCAGCTGCCCCGACCAA
>DATKNQ010000108.1:0-13363 GCA_035541265.1 Bryobacteraceae bacterium | reverse complement strand
CCCGGCGCCAGCCCCACGCGGCACTCTTCGAGTAACCGGCGGCAGAAGGCGAACGAGTCGGTAAGTCCGTCGATCTTCGGAAATAGGTAGAAAGCGCCATCCGGCTTCGGCACGGTAACTCCGGGCATGGCACCGAGCGCGTCGAGACAAAGATCGCGGTTTTGTTTCAGGCGCGCCAGCATCCGGCGCAGCTCGTCCTCGCCATCGGCCAATGCGGCTTCGGCCGCCTTCTGCGCGAAGCTGGCGGCATGCGAAATGATGAACTCGTTCAACTGCGCGGCCTTCTGGGCCACATCGCGGCGCGCGATCAACCAGCCCACGCGCCAACCTGTCATGCAGTAAGTCTTCGAAAACGACTGCACTACCATGACCGCGTCATCGCGCGTCGCCAGGCGCAGAATCGACGGCACCGGCTCGCCCAGCGCCTCGCCCGCATAGTAAAGCCGGTCGTAGACTTCGTCCGCCATGAGCCAGAGACGGTGGCGGCGCGCAAAATCGAGCAGGCGCCGCTGATCCCCGGCCGTGGCGACCCAGCCCAACGGATTCGAGGGTGAGGTGTACAGCAGCAGCCGTGTCCGTGGCGTGACCGCGGCTTCGAGCGCGTCGAAATCGATGATGTAACGATCGCCGCACAGGGGATGCGCAAGCTGCCGCACGGCCGCGTTGGCCATCAGCACATTGCATGATCCGTTGGGCCACGCCGGCGTAAGCACTAAGGCTTCATCGCCCGGGTCAAGAACCGTGCGAATGCCCACGTTCAAGGCCTGCACGCCCGACGCGGTAATCACGATTTCTGTCGCAGGATCGAGTTCTACATCGTGCAGCGCCGCGTACTGCCCGGCAATCGCGCGGCGCAGCGACGGCAGGCCGGCGTTTTCCGTATAGAAAGTGTAACCGGCGGCCAGAGCATCGGCTGCGGCGCGCTGGATGAATTCGGGCGTAGGCAGGTTGGATTCCCCGAAGTAGAGGCGCAGCACGCCCTCCATCGGCATGGCGATCTCGGCCAACTCACGGATGCGCGAGTACGGTACCTGTTCGACCGAGCTGGCAACGCGGGGCATGTGGAACTCGCCCTACAGCGTCTTCAAATACGCGATGAGGTCGTCCTTCTCTTCGTCGCTCAGCATGTCCTTGTAAGCGGGCATGCCGTTGCCGCCGTCATCGACCTGCGCGCGGACGTTCTGTTCGGTGGGCTTCTTGCCGTTGGCCAGTTTTTCTTTGCTGAAAAGACCCTTGAGGCCCGGCCCCATCTTCTTTTCCGTGCTGTCGGCGTTGTGGCACGGCAGACACTGTTGGAACACTTCCTTGCCTTTTGCGGAATCGCCTTTCTTGGCCGCGGATGCCGGAGAGGGGACCACGGCGAGGGCGCCGCAGAGCACAGTGACAAGAGTAAACCCGAAGACTTTCAATTGAGACATAGGTGTTTAGAGTTCTCCAGACGATGAAAGATCCAGTTTACAATTTTTTGGGCGCGGGCGGCGCTTTGGCCTGTCCCCGCGCCCCATACCCTGGAGTCACTGCTACTCGGGCGAACCTGTCAGGAGGTTCAAAGTGTTGGTCGCATCGTCGACGAAATAGAGGCCCGCACTCGAAGCAACGAGTCCGAACAGGGCTCCGGCGCCCGGCGGATTTCCACTCTTGTCAAGCAGCCGCGTGACCAGTTCCTTTCCACCCGGGCTCATCTCGACCAGCAGGCCGTTGTTCCCGTTCACCGTCAGAATGTCCCCGTTGCCCGGCAGCACGGTGAGTCCCAGGGGATCGTTCAGGTTGGGGCCTTGCAACACGGTCGCTCCGATGCCCACGCTGGACGTCCGCTTGACCGCGTTGGGAATCGCCGCAATGCGGTTATCCAGGCTGTCGGCCACATACAGCGTTCCATCAGGGCCCAGCCCGGCTCCGGTCGGTCCAATCACCAGCGCGGCCGGATCGGTTCTTTCCGGGAATCCGGAACCAATCGTGGTCATTGATACTACAGCCGGTGCGCTCGCCGCCGTCATAGCCAGATTGATCCGTACTATGGTCCCTTCGTAGACCAGGTTGCCGTTGCCGGCCACCGTGCCGTTGAGGACGTTGCTGACAAACAGATCGGCTGTGCTGCCCATATCGAGTGCGGTCATGTCCCACGGACCGTTGATCAGGTTGTTGGAGATCGTCTCGACCACTGTTCCCCAGCTATTCAACACCATCAGGCACCCGGCTTGCGCGGTGGTGGCCGTGCCATCCGTGGCCGGCAGGCTGCCTACGATGACCCATCCGGAGCGCAGCGCCACCAGAGCGGTAGTCAGTCCGATGCCGCCCGGGCACGGGCCGGGAAGGCCGGCTGCATCGATCCATGCAAAAAGGCTGGCGGTGCCGTCCGGCGCAATGTCCACAATCGTCGTTCCCGTACCTTGCAAATTGAAACTATTGTTAAAGTTACTGACGAGGATATGTCCCTGGACTAAGTTGCCCATGGTCACCGGAATCATGGCTACGCCGTAAGGATTCAGATCGCCATTCGCCGGCACCGTCGACGCGACCGTAATAATCGGCCGGCCGGCGGCTCGGACCGGGAGTGATGGCGTAATCACAAGCGTTACGGCAAAGGCTGGTAACAACCATCGTGTAACAAGTTGTCTCATTTACTCTCCTGGTAAGTTCTATAGTGCTTTTTTGCTACTTCGATCCTAAGCTCGCCGCGTCGTTAGATACAAGCGAAATACGAGTCACTCATGTAAAAAGACGGCATCCTGCTCCGTAACACTTTCCACAAGGGCGTGCGCGGGTGTGGCGCGGGCGCGCGTGCCTTGGGAGCATCCGGCCGCACGGCTACGCTATGATAGTGGAATCACCCTATGAACCAAGACGGCATTCCCGAAGGCCTTACTTTCGATGACGTCCTGCTGGAGCCGGCGCGCAGCGGCGTGCTGCCCGCCGAGGCCGACACGCGCACCAATCTGACACGCAAGATCAGCCTGAACATTCCCATCGTCAGCGCCGCCATGGATACGGTAACGGAATCGCACCTGGCGATCGCGCTGGCGCAACAGGGCGGCATTGGCATCATCCACCGCAACATGCCCATCGAGCGGCAGGCGGAAGAGGTCGACCGCGTCAAACGCAGTGAAAGCGGCATGATCGTCGACCCCATCACCGTGGCGCCGGACCAGAAGATCGCCGACGCGCGCGAGGTGATGAGCCGCTACCGCATCTCGGGCGTCCCGGTGACCGAGGGTACGCGGCTGGTAGGCATTCTGACCAACCGCGACCTGCGCTTCGAGACGCGCTCCGACGTGCCCATTCGCGACGTGATGACGAAAGAGAATCTCATCACGGTGCCCGTGGGTACGACGCTCGAGGAAGCCGAGGCCATCCTACATCAGCACCGCGTCGAGAAGCTGCTGGTGGTGGACGACCAATACAACCTGAAAGGCCTGATCACGGTCAAGGACATTCAGAAAAAATTGAAGTACCCGTTTTCCGCGAAGGACGAGCAAGGCCGGCTGCGGGTGGGCGCGGCCATCGGCGCCACCAACGACTTTCTGGAGCGCGCCCAGGAACTGGTGGCCCGCAAAGTAGACGTGCTGGCGATTGACACCGCGCACGGCCACACCGAGCGCGTGATGGCGGCCGTTAAAGCGGTGAAAAGGGCGCTGCCTGACGTGCAGCTCATCACCGGCAACGTGGCCACATACCAGGGCGCTTGCGAGCTGATCTCACTGGGCGTGGACGGCATCAAAGTGGGCATCGGGCCGGGATCGATCTGTACCACGCGCGTGGTCTCGGGCGCCGGCGTGCCGCAGCTTACGGCGATTCAGGAGTGTTCGCGCGCCACGCAGCCGGCCGGCGTGCCGCTGATCGCCGACGGCGGCATCAAGTTTTCGGGCGACATCACCAAGGCGATCGCCGCGGGCGCCGACGCAGTCATGATCGGCAGCCTGCTGGCCGGAACCGATGAGAGCCCCGGCGAGACGGTGCTATATCAAGGCCGCACCTTCAAGACCTATCGCGGCATGGGATCGCTCGGCGCCATGGGGGGCAACGCCGACCGTTACGCGCAGGACCCCAACTCGAAGTTGGTTCCGGAAGGCATCGAAGGCCGCGTCGCCTCCAAGGGGCCGCTCTCGGAGCTGGTGTATCAGCTCGTGGGCGGACTCAAGTCCGGCATGGGCTACTGTGGCGCACCCAACATCCGCGCCTTGCACCAGAACGCGCGCTTCCTCAGGGTGTCGCCGGCAGGCTTGCGCGAAAGCCATGTGCACGACGTGGTGATCACCAAGGAAGCGCCCAACTACCGGGTGGAGTAGGGCCGCGTGAGTCGATGATCATGGAACCGGCGGCCGTTGCCAGATTGCTCGAAGGCTTCCACCCTGACGGCGATGGCGAAGCTGCCAAGAGCCGGGAGTTGGTGCTGGCGCTCCTGGAATCGTCGGAGGCGCCATTCTCCCGCCGGCAATTCAATCCGGGCCATGTGACCTGCTCTGGCCTGGTTTTCAGTCCGGCCCGCGACCGCATTCTGCTGGTGCTGCACCGGCGCCTCCAGCGCTGGCTGCCGGGCGGACATGTCGAGCCGGACGATGAAGCCATTGCCGATGCAGGCCGCCGGGAAGTCATCGAGGAGACCGGCGCGATGCTCAGCGCCGATCCGGCGCCGCGCCTGGTAGGCGTGGATGTGCATGCGATTCCGCGCCGCCGCGATGAGGCGTTTCACCTGCACCACGATCTCACGTTCCGCTTCCAGGCCACGTCCGAGGCGTTCGCCGCGTGCGAAGAGGTGCGCGAGGTGACGTGGTGCGCCGCCGCGGAGTTCGACCGCTATCAATTGCCGGGCAATCTGCGGCGCACCTACGCGCGAGCCTTGTCTGACGGGCCACGCTAGCGCGGCGTCATCACCCAGACCGAAGACGACGGCACGGACACGTTACCGGCCAGGTCGAATGCTTCGACCGTGTAGCTGTAGCTCGTTCCCGCCATCAGGCCGGAGTCCTGATAATACACCGTGGTGAAGGGCGGCCCGCCAGAAGGCGACAGTTGCGCCGTGGAGCCTAACAGGATGCCATTGCGCAGCACGTAGTAACCCGCCACGCCGACATTATCCGTGCTGGCCGTCCATTTCAGAGAGAAGGATGTAGCGCTCGCCGGGGTGGCCGACAAGCCCTCCGGAATCGAAGGCGGAACCGTGTCGCCCGCCGGCACGATCAAGCCGTAGAAACCGCTCGCCGTGCTGGTATACGACGCGCTATTGACGCCCTGCGAAGACGCGGACGTTTCCTCGGATATGAGCTGCGACGTAGACAGAACCGAGGTGGCGCTGTTATAAGTCATGTACGCCGAGAAATATTGCGATTCCGACGGCGTCAGATAAAGCATGTTGGTATGCTTGGCGAGCGCCTGCATGGTTCCGAGGAACTGCACGTCGAGCGGCTCCCAGAAACTGAACACATTGCGTGCGCGAACCGTATCCACCGCCACCGTGCCGACCTCGCTGTCCAGTTCCTTGTTCAGCCAGCATTCCGACATGGCCACCGGCATCCCCGCCGCGGCTGCGGTGCCCGCCATCGTCAACGCAGTGGACAGGAAGCTGCGGTTGATCGGATAGATGTGCATGTCGATGTAGTCCATCGGCTGGGTCACGAAGTGCTGCACGAAACTGTTGGCGGCATACAGCCAGGTTCCCACACCCGCGCCGACCTTCATACCGGACTGGCGCGCGGTCTCGAGACCGGCCAATATCTGGCCCAACATGGCAGTGGCGCCGGCGGGCGTGTTCACGTTTGCCTGACCGCTCATCGCAGCCTCTGTGTCGGGCTCTTCGAGCACGACCAGATAATCCGGCTGCATGGTCTGCGCGATGGTTTGCGCCGTCTGCGCGCGGGCTTGCTGGTAGGCGGTCCAGGTGAGCGTCTGATAGAAGGGCGCGGTATTCCAGCCGGCCTGCACGTCATTGGATAACAGAACGTTGTTCTCGACAATGAGTTTCAAGCCCTGCGCGCGCACCATCTGCGCGACCTGCTGATAGAAGCTGACGAAGCTGGACTGGCTTTGGCCCTGGCTGGTCAGGAAGGGCGCATACAGCATGGGAAAGCCGACTTCGATGAGGACGGCCTTGACGCCGTTCGCCTTGAGCGCCTGCAGTTCCGTGGCGATCACGGCCAAGTGGTTCGTGCCGATCAGTTGGGGGCCGGCGTTGGCATCCGCGTCCGTCAGCGTCCCGGCATAAACGGTGGGGTACGCCGATCCGCTGCCCCTGGCATTGAGCGTCGCGTTGAACGTGTTGAGGTAGTTGACTTCTTGCGTGTACAGCGGCTGATAACTCGCGGGCACCGGAGGCGCCTGCGCCTTCCCCTGGTAAGCGCAGCACACCAGAGGAGTTACGGCTAATAAAATCTTGAACAGATTATGCATGATTGAGAAAGCAAACTCTCCTTTCAGTCCTCTTATCGGCGGGTGCGCGCTCGTTTGGTATACGGGGGCCTAGCCTTTTTGCCGGCTACCAGCCTCAGCTACGTCATGAGAAACTCTAGATAAGTGCCTGCGGCTGTTACCGAACGCCCAAGATCCGAGCGCCTGAAGGCGCTGTTGCCAGCCATCTGGGAGCTGATCCGTCCGCGGCGCGGCCTGCTGGCTGTCGGCCTGGTCCTGATGGCCATCAACCGCGTGTCGGGACTGGTGCTGCCCGCATCCACCAAATGCCTGGTGGACGATATCATCGGCAAGCGCCACTACTACCTGCTGCGTCCGCTCATCCTGGCGGTGGTCGGCGCCACGCTGACTCAAGGCGTTACATCTTTCGGCCTGACGCAACTGCTGTCCAAAGCCGCGCAGCGCCTGATCGCGGAGTTGCGGCGCAAGGTGCAGATGCACGTCGGGCGGCTGCCGGTCACTTACTACGACGCGAACAAGAGCGGCGTGCTGGTTTCGCGCATCATGAGCGACGTGGAGGGCGTGCGCAACCTGATCGGCACCGGCCTGGTGGAGTTTCTCGGCGGATTGCTCACCGCCGTGCTGGCGGTCGGTGTACTGGTGCGTCTCAGCCCGTCGATGACTGGCGTGGCTCTCATTGCGATCCTGGCATTCGGCCTGGCGCTGCGCAAAGCCTTTGGGGTGATGCGGCCGATCTTCCGCGAGCGCGGCAAAATCCAGGCGGAGGTCACCGGGCGGCTCACGGAATCGCTGGGCGGCGTGCGCGTGGTGAAAGGCTATCACGCCGAGGCGGCCGAGGCCGGCGTGTTTTCGCAGGGCGTGCAGCGCCTGCTCGACAACGTGATGAAGAGCCTCACCTCCACATCGTTCATGAGCTTCGGCGCCACGGTAATGATGGGAGTGCTGGGCGCACTGGTGATGTACCTGGGCGCGCGGCAGATGATCGCACACACGTTGACGCTCGGCCAGTTCTTCACCTTCACCATGTTCCTGGCGTTTCTGATCGGCCCGGTTTTCCAGGTCGTCGGCATCGGCACGCAGATCAGCGAAGCGCTCGCCGGGCTGGAGCGCACGCGCGAGGTGCTCAGCGAGCGGCCGGAAGACGCAGATCCGCGCCGCCAGGTTGCCGCGGGACCCATTCGCGGCGAGGTGGTCTTCGACCGCGTGACGTTCGGCTACGACGCGAGCCGCACGGTGCTCTACGACGTTTCGTTCCGCGCGGCGCCCGATACGGTGACCGCGCTGGTCGGGCCATCCGGCGCTGGGAAGTCGACCATCATCGGACTGATCGCGGCGTTCTACGCGCCGACCGAGGGGACCATCTTCGTGGATGGCGTCGATCTTTCGACCATCCGGCTCGATTCTTATCGCACGCAGCTCGGCGTGGTCCTGCAGGATACGTTTCTCTTCGATGGTACGATCCGCGAGAACGTGGCCTTTTCGCGCCCGGACGCCAGCGAAGCGCAGATCCGCGAAGCCTGCCGCATCGCGCGTGTGGACGAGTTCGCCGAAGGATTCGAAAAAGGCTACGACACAATCGTGGGCGAGCGCGGCGTGAAATTGTCGGGCGGGCAGAAGCAGCGCGTCTCCATAGCCCGAGCGATCCTGGCCGACCCGGCGATTCTAATCCTTGACGAAGCCACCTCCAGCCTCGATTCCGAATCCGAAGCGCTCATTCAGGAAGGCCTCGGGTACCTGATGCGTGGCCGCACGACGTTCGTGATCGCGCATCGCCTGTCCACCATCCGGCGCGCCGACCAAATTCTGGTGGTCGAAGGCGGACGCATCGTCGAACACGGCCAGCATGAATCGCTCTACGCGCTGCGCGGCCGCTACTACGATCTGTACACCCGGCAACACGGGGTGCAGACGAATCTGTTCCTCGCGCCCGGCGAAGGTCAGGAGCAGCCGGCGGCGGTGGACGGAACCGCCAGTGCGGGCGCTCCCGCAGCGACGGCGAACCCCTTATCCACCGCAGTACGTTTGATCCGCGGGTGAACCGCGAAACGTTCGGTCTCTGAATTGCACTAGACAGTAACGAGGTCTTATGTGGATCGCCGGTGGTCTCGCGGTTTTGGTGATATTCAGCCTGTTTTTATCGATGGTGTCCAACCCGCCGACGATCGGCCGGTGAACACCGCTGTTCAATTCTGACACACGTGTCGTCACACGGATTCGAAGTAACGCGCCAGTTCCCAGTCGGTGACGGCTTTCTCGTACTGCCGTACCTCCCATTCGCGCGTGCTGGCGAAGTGGTCCACGAACGGCTCGCCCAGCCATTCCCGGGCCACGCGGCTTTCGCGAAACAGACGGGCCGCCTCCGATAGCGTGCGCGGCAGCGGCGTCGCATCACCCGCGTAAGCGTTGACAGCCGGCGGCGGCAGCTCCAGCTTTCGTTCGATTCCGTCCAGACCCGCGGCCAGCGAGGCGGCCATCGCCAGATACGGATTGATATCCGCGCCGGTGAGCCGCAATTCCACGCGTGACGATTTCTTGCTGCCCGGAATGGCGCGCACGGCAGTCGTGCGATTATCTACACCCCAGGTGGCATTCACCGGAGCCCAGGCGCCCGGCACCGTACGCTTGAAAGAGTTGATGGTCGGGCAGAACAGCGCGGTGAGTTCCGGCATGTTGGCCACCAGGCCGGCGATGTAGTGGCGCATCAGCTCGGACATGCCGCTCCCCTCGTCATAGAACAGGTTGTCCGGACTACCCATACGGCTGAGGCTCTGGTGCAGGTGCCCGCTCGATCCTGGCAGCGCGGCATTCCACTTGGCCATGAACGTCGGCGTCAAACCATGACGCGCGGCGATCTCCTTGACGGAGGTCTTGAACAGGGCGGCGCGATCCGCGGCTACGAGCGCCGGAGCCACCGTGATGGCCGCCTCGTAAACCCCCGGGCCGGTCTCGGTATGAAAGCCCTCGAGCGGCACGTCGAAGGCGGCCATGGCTTCCAGGATCTCGAGCACCAGCTCGGCATTGGCGGAAGCCCGCTGCACGCTGTATCCGAACATACCGGGCGAGAGCGGCGTCAGGCCACCGAACTGCTTTTCGCGCAGGGTCTGCGCCGTTTCGCGGAAAACGAAGAACTCGTACTCGGCCGCGAAGTGCGCCTGGTAACCAAGCGTGGCGGCGCGGTCGATCACGCGCCCGAAGACCTGCCGCGGCGCGACCTCGAGCGGGCCGCCATCGGGGCGGCAGAAGTCCAGCAGGAAAAATGCGGTGCCGGGCTCCCACGGCACTTGCCGACAGGTTGCCGGATCGATTCGGCAGTGCGCATCGGGATAGCCGGTGTGCCAGCCGGTGAACTTCACGTTGTCGTAGAGCACATCGCCGATATCCCAGCCGAAAATCACATCGCAGAAGCCCAGGCCGGAGTCCATGGCCGACCAGAACTTGTCGAGGCTGACGTATTTGCCGCGCAGCGTGGCATCGATATCGTAAGCGCCCAGCTTGACGCGCCGGATATGAAAATCCTCGAAGCGGCGGCGGACGGATTCGCGGTCCATCAAAGAGCCACCCAAACGGACTTCACGTTGGTGTATTGCTCCAGCGCGTAGGCGCCTAAGTCGCGGCCGAAGCCGCTCTGCTTGTAGCCGCCGAAAGGCGATGCCGTATCGAATCCGTTGTAGGTGTTGATCCACACCGATCCGGCTTTGATATCGGCGGCCATTCGGTGCGCCAGCTTGATGTCGCGCGTCCAGACGGCGGAGACCAGGCCGTAGATCGTGCAGTTGGCGATCTCGACGGCTTCATCGGCATCTCTGAATTTGAGCGCACAGAGCACCGGGCCGAAGATCTCTTCCTGGGCGATTTTCATATCGCGCGTGACGCCGGAGAAGATCGTGGGCTTCACGAAGAAGCCCTTGGACTTCGCGCCTTCGGTGTCGCGCTCGCCGCCGCACTCGAGCTTCGCGCCTTCCTGTTTGCCCGACTCGATGTATTCAAGGATGCGTTCCATCTGCCGGCCGGAAACCTGCGAGCCCATCTGCGTGCCCTTATCGAGCGGATCGCCGACCTTCAGCTTCTGCGCGCGCGCCACCAGTTCGCCGACGAACTGATCGTGCACGTCTTCGTGTACCAGCAGGCGCGAGGCGGCGCTGCAGATCTCGCCCTTGTTGGCGAAGATGCCCCAGAAGGCCGATTTGAGCGCGGCTTCCAGATCGCAATCCGGGAAGATGATGTTCGGCGACTTGCCACCCAGTTCCAGGCTGAGGCGCTTCAGATTCGATTCGCCGGACGCGGTGAGCAGGCGCCGCGCCGTGCGGATGCTGCCCGTGAAGCTGATCTTGTCGACGTCCATGTGCAGCGCCAGCGCTTCGCCGGCGGTTTGGCCGTAGCCCGTGACCACGTTCAGGACACCATCGGGCAGTCCGGCTTCCTGGCAGTATTCGGCGAGCTTGAGCGCGGTGAGCGGCGTCCACTCCGAAGGCTTCAGCACCACGGAGCAGCCGCAGGCCAGCGCGGGCGCGACTTTCCAGGCGGCGATCTGCAGCGGATAATTCCACGGCACGATGCCACCCACCACGCCCACCGGCTCGCGCAGCGTGTAGTTCAGAAAGCCGCCATCCACCGGAATGGTTTCACCGTACAACTTGCGCACCCAGCCGGCGTAATAGCGGAATGCGTCGATGGCCGGGTCGACATCCGCGCCGCCGGCCTCGCGCACGGTCTTGCCGTTCTCCATGGATTCGAGCACGGCCAGCTCTTCGCGATGCTTCAGCAGGACTTCGGAGATGTCCCACAGGATCTTTTCTTTCTTCGACGGATCCATGCCGCGCCAAGCCTTGCGCTCGAAGCTCGCGCGCGCGGCGGCTACGGCGCGGTCCACATCGGGAGCAGCGCCGTTAGGCACGGTGGTGAGTAACTCGCCCGTCGCGGGGTTGATGATCTCGATGGCGCTCCCGCAGGCCGCATCTTCCCATCGTCCATTGATGAACAACTTGCCTGGATGCAGTTTCTGTTTGATCTCTTCAGCTACGGTCATTGATTTATTCTCGCAGGATACAACAGGCCAGGGCTGTGCTACACTGCGCTTGCCGATGGCCACCAAACTTCCTTGTCTCGTGATTTTGATGTGTGCCGCCGCGTGCGCGATCGAGCGCGGCGAAGAGATCCGGCTGTGGCCACATGACGCGCCGGGTTCGGAAGGTATGACCGCGCCGGAAGTCTTCGAAACCACGCCGAATTCCAAACTGCCGAAGCGCTTCACCGTGGTGCACTATCCTTCGATCTACGTGTTTCTGCCGCCGCGGGAAAAAACCACCGGCGTGGGCATCGTGGTGGCGCCGGGCGGCGGGCATTCGCAGCTCGTCATCGACAAGGAAGGCTGGGAGATTGCGGACTGGCTGAATGCGCACGGCATCGCCGCGTTCGTCTTGAAGTACCGGCTGGCGCGCGGGCCGGGTTCGCACTACACGGTCGTTGGCGATACGCTGCCCGATGCGGCGCGCGCGGTGCGGACGGTGCGCAGCCGGGCGGTTGAGTGGGGCGTCGATCCGTCGCGCATCGGATTCATGGGCTTCTCGGCAGGCGGCGAGGTGACGGCGCTGATCGAGACGCGCTTCGATGCAGGCAATTCGAGCGCCAGCGATCCGATCGAGCGCATGAGTTCGCGCCCGGATTTCGCGGCAGCGATTTATCCGGGCTTCAAGCCGGGCAGCATCACCGTACCGAAAGACGCGCCACCGACCTTTCTGATGTGCACGGACGAAGATCGCTCGCATGTGGTGAATACCGTTAATCTCTACCTCGATCTCGAAAAGCAAGGCGTGCCCAGCGAGATGCACATCTATGCGAGCGGTCCGCACGGAGTCGGGATGCGGCCTTCGCGCTTGCCGGTCGCCACTTGGCCGGACCGGTTTTACGACTGGATGGTGGATCGCAAGCTGCTCAAGCCATGAACGGGATGGCTGGCTGCGGCTCGCGCAGAAACTCCACCATATGTTCGGTCAGCAGTTCGGGCTGCTCCAGCGGACCGAAATGCTCGCCGCCCGGCAGCAGCACCGATTTGCAGTTCGGCAGCGCCTTGTGCAGAAATTCGTACGAGCTGATGAAGTGCGAGTTGTTCCCGTAAACCAGCAGTGTGGGCGTCTGGATCGTGCGCACGGCATCGAGGGTCATGGCGCCCACGACTTCGTAATCCTTCATCAGCGAAGTATTGCGGATCAGATGCAGCAGCGGCTCGCGGTTGCGCGGCAGACCGCGCGCCGGTCCGTAGAACTTCGGTGTTTCCAGACTCAACTGCAACAGATATTCGGCGTCGGTCTTCTTGTCTTCGGGTACATGGATGCCGACTTCTTCCAGCTTTGCCACCCAGGCTGCCCAGCCGATCCAGTCTTTGTCGTTGCGCAGGTGCACCAGCGCCGCCAGTCCCGGTTCGAGCGCCAGCAGCTTGGGCACGCGCTCGGGATAAAGCAGGCTGAAGTACATGGCGATGTCGGCGCCGAAGCTGTGGCCAATCAGGATGGGGCGCTCGATGCCCATGGCGTCCAGGAAGCAGCGCAGATCCTCGGCCATCTCGGCGGCGGTGTAGCCGGTGGGGGTGACGTCGCTGTAGCCGTGGCCGCGGAGATCGTAGGTGGTGACGCGATACTCGCGGCGCAGGATGGGGGTCATGTAGAGATGCCAGACCGCGAGGTTGCCGAGGAAGCCGTGCAGCATCACGATGTCGGGTCCCATGCCGACGGTGATGTAATGCAGATTTACCCCGTTCGCTTGTATCTTTGGCATCTGGTGATGTCGACAGCGTCCCTGATTCGATTACTCGATGTAACCCAGCTCGCGGAGCCGCTCGAGAACGGTCTCCTCGTCTTCCACTTCACCCGGCACCGGCGCGCTTTCCTGAACCCCTACCCCTGAGGTTCCGGCGGCGGCTTTGCGGACCGGATTCTTCTGCAAGAATTCACCCTGATAAATCTCCTCCGGCACGCGGCCCTGCAGATCAACGGGCACGGGCAGG
>DATKNQ010000107.1:0-7199 GCA_035541265.1 Bryobacteraceae bacterium | reverse complement strand
GCGGGCGATCCCGTCGAACTGGCCGATCGCTACAACCAGGAAGGCGCGGACGAACTGGTCTTCCTCGATATCACCGCCTCAAGCGATGCGCGCGAAATCATGGCCGGAGTCGTGGCGCGCACCGCGCGCAAGGTCTTCATCCCGCTGGCGGTCGGCGGCGGCATCCGCTCGGTGGCCGACGCCCGCACCATCCTGCTCTCGGGCGCCGACAAGATCTCGGTCAACACCGCGGCCGTGCGCCGCCCCGAGCTGCTCACCGAGCTCAGCAATGAATTCGGCGCGCAAGCCGTCGTACTGGCCATCGACGCCCGCCGCCGCGCGCCCGGCGCCTGGACCGTCTACACGCGCGGCGGCCGCGACCCCGAAGATCTCGACGCCGTCGCCTGGGCCGCGCGCGGCGAAGAGCTCGGCGCGGGCGAAGTGCTGCTCACCTCCATGGACACTGACGGCGTGCAACACGGCTTCGACTGTAGCCTGACGCGCGCCGTCTCGCGCGCCACCAACATCCCCGTAATCGCGTCCGGAGGCGCGGGCCGGCCTGAAGACTTCGCGCGCGTGCTCACCGATGGCGAAGCCGACGCCGCACTGGCCGCCTCCGTCTTCCACTACGGCACGCTGCGCATCGGCGATCTCAAAGAGTATCTCGATCGCGCCGGCATCCCCATCCGGAAAGTCTGATGATCTTCCCCTGTATCGACCTGCTCGACGGCAAGGTCGTCCAACTCGTGCAAGGCCGCGACAAAGCCCTCGAAGCCGCGCTGCCGCTCGAAATGCTGCGCCGCTTCGCCGCCTTCCCCGAAATCCAGGTGATCGACCTGAACGCCGCCATGGGCACCGGCTCGAACAGCGATCTGGTGCGTCTGGCCGCGGAGCATGCGCGCGTGCGCGTGGGCGGAGGCGTCCGCACGGTCGAACGTGCGCGCGAACTCATCGCGCAAGGCGCGCACAAGGTCATCGTGGGCACCGCGGCATTCGCCGCCGATGGCATCAACGCCGCCCTCCTGGCGGATCTCGCCGCCGTCATCGGCCGCGACCGCCTGATCATCGCGCTCGATTCGAAGCACGGCCGCATCGTCGTCAAAGGCTGGCGCGAAACCACTCGCTTCACCGCCGAAGAAGTGCTCGCCGCGTTGGCGCCTTACTGCGCGGGCTTCCTCTGCACCTACGTGGATAAAGAAGGCATGCTCGCAGGCACCGATCTCGATTGGTTCCGCCGCCTGCGTGCCGCCACGCCCCTCGAAATCACGGCTGCCGGCGGCATCACTACACTCGATGACGTCCGCGCCCTGCTCGCGATGAACGTGCACGCCGCCCTCGGCATGGCCGTCTACACCGGCCGCCTCAGCCTGGCCGACCTCGCCCAGTTGCTAGACTGAAGAACAGGATGCTTCGCCACGCACTCATCTTCGCCGCAATCGCCCCACTGGCAATCGCCGCTATCAAGACCGGCCCGGCCATCGGCGAGCGCATCCCCGCATTCGAAGCAATCGACCAGAACGGCCATCAGCAGACCTTCGAAACGCTGCGCGGCCCGCACGGTCTGGCGCTCCTGTTCGTCCGTTCGGCCGACTGGTGACCGTTCTGCAAAGCCCAGCTCGTCGAGCTGGAACAACAAAAAGAAGCCTACGCCAAGCGCGGACTCGGAGTCGCCGCCATCAGCTACGATAGCGTCGCCACCCTTCAAAGCTTCGCCGCGCGCAAAGGCATCACCTATCCGCTGCTTTCCGATCCCGGCTCCAAGATCATTCGCGAGTTCGGCATTCTGAACGAATCGTTCCACCCGGGCCAGCTTCCGTACGGAGTGCCGTATCCCGGCATGTACATCGTCGATGAGCACGGCATCGTGCGCGCCAAGTATTTCGAGACCGACTACGTCGAGCGCGACACAGCCGCCAGCATCCTGGTGCGTCACTTCGGCGCGAACGGCACCGGAGCCACCGAAATCGAAACGCCCCAGTTGAAGCTCGTCAGCTCCGCCAGCGACGCGACTGTCTCTCCGGGAAACCGTATCACACTGGTTGTCGATCTCGATCTCAAACCCCGCATGCACGTCTACGCGCCCGGAGTCACCGGCGGCTACATCCCCATCGATTGGCAGATAGCCGCGTTGCCGTCCTTCACCCCGCAGCCCATCGATTGGCCGCAGTCGCACATGCTGCACTTACCGGTAATCCACGAAACCGTCCCGGTCTACACGGGCCGATTGCGTCTGACGCGCGACGTCACCATCGCGCAGCCCATCAAGCCCGGCCCGCTGACGATCGAAGGCACGTTCCGCTATCAGGCCTGCGACGACAAAGCCTGTTATCCCCCGCGCAACATCCCGCTCAAATGGACGTTTCACGTTGAACCGCTCGACAGGCAGCGTGCGCCGCGCTGATCGCCTGCCCCAGATGCCGCTGCGTGTGCTCGGCGATATGCGTCAGCAAACCCAGCACGGTTGTGGGCAGTCGCATGCGGCCCACAAAGCGCAGCTCCGCGAACGTGGCCGGATCGATCGCCCGCATCACACGTTCGGCATGCGTGAGCGCCCGGTCGATATCAGCGAGTAGCTCGGCCAGCCCCGCGCCGGGCTCCATCTCCCGCTGCAGGAACGCCAATCGCGCATCATCGAGTGCGCCGCCTTCCAGATAAGTTGTCAGCCGGTCGACGCTGCCCGCGATGTGCCGCAGATGGAACCCCAGCGGTGCCACCCGAACGGCCGCGCCCACACCTGCTCGGTAGTCAGTCCCGCGGTGTGCCGCTCCAGATCTTCGCGCATCTGTATGAAGCCGTAGAGCGCCGGCGCGACGAGCGGATGAGTATCCGCCAGCGGACCGCGCAGCCAAGGCTCGGGCAACTCGCCTGCCACGCGCAATCAGCTTTTCTTGGCGGGCTTGCCGTGCTGCATGGTCAGCGGCAAACTCCCGCCGCCCTGGCTCCAGGTGCCCGTCAACTTCGCCGCGTCCTTGTCAAGCGTTCCTTCAAACGATCCGCCAATCGATTTCACTTCGATCTTGATCGAGTCACCCGTGCGCGAGATCGGTCCCATCGGCACACCGTTCACGTTCTGGTCAATGCTGTCGAGCGTGCCGCTGATCGACCCGTCCGCATTCTTGACGAAATTGAACCGCAGCCGGAGTTGCGCTCCACCGGTATCCAGCGTGCCTTCCCAGATGCCTTCGAGCACCTGCACTTCGCCTGTATTGGCCGCCGCTTTACTCACGGCTCGCGGCGCGGACTTCCATTTCAGCTCCAGCGGAATCGTTCCGTCTCCCTGGGAGAACTTCCCCGAGATGGTCTTCCCATCCTCCGATACCTTGCCGTCGAAGTGCGGGTCGCCCGGCCCCGGAATTGGAATGCTGATGGAAGATCCTTCCACCTTCACATTGCTCAGCGGCATTTCCGTGACGCCTTGCGCCGGCACATCCATCTCGGCCACCCACTTGTCGCCGTCGCGATGCAGGTTGAACACAAAGCCTAAGTCGCCGTTGGGTGTGTTCAGGGTACCCTCCCAAACTCCCGCGGGATTGATATCCGCCAGCGCCGCAACGGGCGCCAGCAACGAAACGCAAGTCAAAAATGCGGAAAAACCTTTCATGCAGCTCCTGGTCTATCGGCGTTATCTGGATTGTAGCAGCAGGCGCGCTGACCCGAGCAGGCCCAGCGCGATTTGGACGCCTGGTTGCGCGGCTTGCACCCCGGTGAAAGCAGCGTACCCGCATCAGCGGCGGATCGCAGTAGGACGGCGGCGCCCTAGTGGGGCGGCGCCGGCGGGGCGGGCGGCGGGGTGGTGCCCGGCGGCGTGGGGTTCTTCGTATCGCAAGACTGCGCGGTCGGGCATCCCCCCGACGTTCCGGTGCCCGGCAGCCGCCCGCGATAAATCACCTGATAGAGTGCCTGTTCGGTCTGCCGCAGAAGGCCGCGGATAATCGAGCTCTTATCCACATTCGAGGCCGCCAACGGCTGATTCTTGAAAACCCGGATCGATTCGCCCTCGTTCAGGATGATCTCCGGACCCGGCTTGAGCAGGTGCCGCACGCCCACTTGCCCTTCTTCCACGCTGACAAGCGTAGTATCGTCCTGGTCCTCGATGGCTACGTCGAACACCGTGCCGCGCACCGAAATCACCGCAGTCGGAGTACGCACGCGGTTGTAGTTGGGCTGCCCGCCTAACTTCTGGATGTGCACCTTCACCCGCCCCAGGAACAGGTCCAGCAAGTCGCGCCACGAGCCGGGGTTGTCGCGGAATACCACGCGGGAGTTGGGGAATACTTCAAAGGTACTGCCGTCGGAAACCTGGAACACGGCGAATCCGTCCGAACCGGTAACGATGATCTGGTGCTGCTTCACCGAATCGCCGGCATTCAGCACCCAAGGCGAGTCATCGCGCAGCACCGAGACCTGCCCGTTTAGGGTAACTACCCTGGCGACACCCTCTTGAGCATAAGTCGGAGCACACCAGAGGCACACGGCCGCAAACAGCAGCCACTGCGCCGCCCTTTCCGCTCTACCCAATAACATGCGACAATCGCCGTCCTTCACGCACAATTCTCCGTATTCGTGCGTTTGGAAACCCTAGTCTAGCACCAAAGTTGCAGAGCAACTCGCGGGCCTCCTAAAAGGTTAGTACAAATTCCGTTAATTCAAGCCTTTGGAGTAGGCGAGGGATGTTGAATAGGATAAAATAGGACTCGGTCGTGTGTCACAAGGGAACAATCTCGATGCGGCTTTTCCTGGCGGGAGCCATGCTCGCCGCTTTCCGGTTCGCCGTTCAGGCCGCTCCGGTCGATTGGCGCCACGTCGGGAATCCCTCGATGGAACTGGGCCTCGCGTCATCCGCCACCGGCCCTGTGGAAGCCGTCTGGTACTCACCGGATGGCTCCCGATTATACGCGCGCACGCAGTCCGGCCGGGTCTTTGAAACCAGCGACTTCGAAAACTGGACATCGGTGCCGGGCGTGTCTGCCCCGCCCGAACTGGCGGCGCCGCCGGTGGAGCGTGTTCCCGAATCTGGCGCCCGTTTGGTGCTGCCGCCCACCTCTCCCGGTCGGATCTATGCCCTCGGCAATCAGCTTTACCGCTCCGATGACGGCGGTCTTTCCTGGACGAACCTGACCGGCTTCCACAACCAGTCCGTGATCGGCCCGGCAGAGCATAGCCTGGCGGTATCCCCTGCGGATCCGGACCAGTTGACAGTGGCCAACGACTACGGCGTGTGGCGATCGATGGATGGCGGCATGTCCTGGTCCGGCCTGAATGAGTACCTGCCGAATCTCTCCGCCAGCCGCATTCTGCTCACCCCGTCCGGTATCGAGGGCACCCGGATCCTCGTACCGAGGCTCGGCGCCATGGAATTGCCGCCCGGCGCGGAAGCCTGGCGTCCGGCCGTAGATTCCCAGTGGCGCAGCGAGCAGCAGGCGCTCAATGCCGCGTCCGCCGCCCTGCGCGAGCGCATCACTGCCGTGGCTGTTTCGCATCAGACCATCTATGCGGGTGGAGCGGATGGCCGCTTGTGGGTCTCGCTCGACGATGGCCGCACCTGGACCGCTTCGCCGCGCACCGCCGCCGCCGGCGCCGTCACACGCATCTTTGCCGATCCGGCTGAGCCGCGCGTAGCGCTGGCCGCCGTCGCAGGTTCCGGCGTACATGTGCTGCGCACGACCAATAGCGGCGGATTCTGGGACGATCTGACCGCCAACCTGCCCGATGCGCCCGCGCGCGGGATCACGGCCGAGCGCACTGCGGGAGCCATCTACGTGGCCACCGACAAGGGTGTCTACTATGCGACCGCCGATCTGGAGAATGCCGGCCCGGCCACCGTCACCTGGACGTCCCTCTCGACCGGCCTTCCCACAGCGCCTGTAACGGACGTGAAACTCGATCCCAATGGCTATCAACTCTACGCTGCGTTGGATGGCTACGGGATCTATGCCACGGCGGCGCCGCACCGGTTGCGCACCGTCCGTCTAGTGAACGCCGCCGATTTCAGTGCGCGCGCGGCCGCTCCAGGCTCGCTGGTCAGCGTGATCGGCGGGCACGTCAACTCCGCCACCGCCGGGAACCTCAGCTTCCCCGTGCTCAATGCCTCAACGAGTGAGTCGCAGATTCAGGTGCCATTCGAAGCCTCGGCTTCCAATCTCTCCCTGGCCTTGGAAACCGGCCGGGGGCGCTTCACCCTGGGATTGCCGGTGCAGCCCGTTTCGCCCGCCATCTTCGTGAGCCGCGACGGAGCGCCGATGATCCTCGATGCGGATAGCGGCATGATGCTGGACGGCCGCGGTACGGTACATTCCGGCGAGCGTATCCAGATCCTGACCACCGGCTTGGGCAAGGTCCATCCGGACTGGCCTACAGGTGTGGCGGCGCCGATGGAGAATCCACCGGTTGTGGCCGCGGCTGTGAAAGCTTATCTGGATCGCGCTTCGGTACAAGTCACCCGCGCGGGGCTGGCGCCCGGCTACATTGGTTTTTACCTGGTAGAGGTGCAAGTGCCGGCCATTGTGAACGCCGGTCCCGCCGAGCTGTACATTTCGGCGGATGGGCAGGAAAGTAACCGCGTGCAGATCGTGCTCGAACCCTGAAGTGGAGCACTGGCCTCAAAATGAAAAGGGCCCCACAACCGGGGGCCCTTACTCCGCATAAATTATTTTGAATCGTCCCTTAAACCCTGCTGACGTTCTCGGCTTGCAGTCCCTTGGGTCCCTGCTTCACCTCAAACTCTACCTCCGCGCCTTCATCCAGGGTCCGGTACCCGTTCGCCTGGATGGCCGAAAAGTGTACGAACACGTCATCGCCGCTGCTGCGCTGAATGAAACCATAGCCTTTTGCGGCGTTAAACCATTTCACGATGCCTTTTTCTTTCACTACTTCTTCTCCTGATGCATTGTTCGCCTCGGGTTCGAAAAAAGAAAAAGCTACGAGTGTGAGCTCGTAGCTTCGTGTACTTTCGGTGGCGCGGGACAAACAACCATTTCAAAATCTTGCACCTGGAATTATCTCAGATAGCACTGACGCGGTCAAGAGTAACGATTCTCAGCACTTTATGAGATCTTTAGCTCGGCTGGCGGGTCGCCGTGTACGTCGCCCGGTCGAGCGCCGCCAACTGAGCCCCACCATGTTGTTCGAGCACGTGACGCAGCACGAATTTGTACTCGCGCCGCGGATCCGATAGTTCGTTCCACTGCGCGGCATCGGGACTCGCGAGCCATCGCAATACC
>DATKNQ010000106.1:0-3959 GCA_035541265.1 Bryobacteraceae bacterium | reverse complement strand
TCACGAAATCCACCGGTTGTGTAGTCTGATCGTTCATCTAGTCTTAAAGTCTGGGGACATCAAAGACCAAACAGTGCGTCTCCACGCCCATTCATGGTTCTAACACGCGAAGAGATCAGCTTCAAACCTTCATTGAGCTAGTTCGGCCGCCTTCTCCTGCTGCGTCGCAGCTTACAACGTTGCTCCGCTCGCCGCACCCATTTTCATTAGCTGGGGTGGCCGAATTTCTAGGCCATCCCATTTCGTTCGGCACGACGCCCTGCGCGAGGCCGAGGGGAGTAGGGGGCAAGCGTGAGAAGCCCGTGGTTTCGGCGGAGTTAAATGTGCTGGGATTTTCGACAGCATGACAGGCGTGACACCCCTCCTGGTATTTAGGACAGCGCAGTCCGCAATCGATTCGCTAGCGGACATGCGCGGGAGCGCGGGAGGCGCGGCAGCCCCGGCCTATTTGGTCATCGAGATCAGGCGCGCCAGGTTTGCGACAGCGAGCGCCAGTCGAATGATCTGCCATGATCGGAACTGGCGGAACGGGCTTTCGAGAGACTCGTCATCGGCTACGGGCTTTAGCGGTCTTGGATTCCACACGAGAGATATGCGCTCGCGCCGCGCCAAAAGGCGGATGCGAGCACCAGTCGGATCTTCATACAATCCCATTGATCACGGTACACCGTGGCACCGTGTCTTCAAGCCGGGCGTGAACCTTGGGGCCCTCCTCCTGGATCCGGTCAGTGATCGGAAAGTTGCCAGGGCTGTAAAGGCGACACCTTCACACGGCCGAAGGCCTGTGCCCTTCGGTCAATACCGCCAACTCGTCAGGTCCGCTCCCGGAGGTGCCGTCGCCTGAATGCGCTGCATGATTTGCGGCACGTACATCTGGTTGTAGTGCAGCCGCGAGTACCAGTTGGGATGATTGGGGTCGCCGTTCCAGCAGTGTTCGGCGCGGGGACCGTAACGCACTTCGCCTTCGTAGGGCACACCGTGGCCGGCGGTGCCTGTCTGCTTCAGGAAATCCTCCATCAGGTAGACGGCGTTGTTCAGAAAATAGGTATCTTCCGAGCCGACGTAGATATGCAGCTTGCCCCGCAGTTTCGGCCCGAGCGTCTCCCAATCGCGCTGGAGGATCGCGTTCAAATCGTAGTGCTCGCGCCAGTATCCGGCGGTGTTGCGATCGATGACGCCGGTCTGCTTGTCGAAGATCGGCTGCGGATACCCGTCCGCGCCCACGGGTGAATACACCGCCTGCCAGATGTCGAACTGCTCGCCCGAACGCCCGTGGTCCCCCAGCGCCGCTTCGTAAGCGACGTTGTCGCGCATCGAAATCAGCGTGTGGCCCAGATAATCGCGCATCGCCGGCTGCTCGACACGCTTGTTCGCGCCCGGCAGAAAGAACATGTTGTCCTGCTGGTACAAATCCGCCGTCATGTAGGCGTGAAAGTCCACCGGATCCGGGCAGGCGACGAAGGCCCCGTTGTAGTGATCCGGATAGAACATCTGCGCGGCCAGCGACTCCCAGCCGCCCGTGGAGCCGCCGTACACAAATCTCGCCCAGCCCTGGCCGATGGCGCGGAATTGGCGCTCGATCGCCGGAATCAACTCGCTCTCGATGGCGTCGCCATACGGCCCGACGTTGGCCGAGTTCACGGCATACGAATCGTCGTAGTACGGGTTCGCATGCTGCAGCTTGACGATCAGCATGCGCGGCGTGCCGGGCGCGATCCAGGCCTGATAGTTCTTGTACGCCTCCTGCTGCATAATGCGGTTGTACCCGGCCAAGTGGAAGCGTTCGGAGTAATCCGGCTTCAAATCGGGATCGGGCGGGGTTTCGCGGAAATCGTTGAACCCGAAAACGAAGTGATCGTGGAAGACGATGAGCGGGTATCGGGCCTCGGGATGGGCATCGAATCCATACGGTAACAGCACGATCGCGGACAGATAGACCGGCCGTCCCCAGAACCTGGTCAGCAGCGCGGATTGAATGCGAATGTGGCGAACATATTTGGTGCCCGGTTCGGGCTGGATCGGAGGAATCACGCCGTCCATTACCACCTCGACCGGCGGGGCTCCCGGGCCTATGCGGACTTTCCGCGGCTCCGAGAGGAGATTGCCCGGCGCGAGATTCCAGTGCTGCCCTTCGCCGCGATCGGGCGCGAGCTTGATCGTCTTGCCGTCCGCACGGTGAAAGGTTTCGTAGACGTTGAGCACAGCCTGGATCGTATACTCGCCCGGCGGCACTTCCTTCAACGACGCGCGCGGATAGCCCTGGGCGTTGTCCCCCACGGTCAGGGGCGAGTCAGGTCTCCAGCCGTCCACGGTCACGCCGAAGACCATCTGCGATTTGGGCGTATCGTCGATCTGCATGCGCGGCTCGTCACTTGGATCGTTGGAGAGCAGGAGCAGCAACCTGCCGTCGAGGGGCCTCGCCGAGCGGGCGGGCGGAAAGCGGACCGTGATCGATTGTGCGGGGAGCACCGCGATGCATACCAGGCCAGCGGCCAACACGGACAGAATGCGAGGGGAGCGCATACCGAAGTATAGACCGCCTGCCGCGCCGCGCCGGCGGTGCGGTTTCCACAGGAGCCTTCCCCTTACACCGCTATGGGCTCGAAGTAATCGCGCGCGAGTTCCGGGTTCAGTTCAAATGCCTTCTGAAGATATTCGACAGCGGCGCGCTCGTCGCCCTGGGCCTCCCTGATCAGACCGAGGTTGACCAGGGCCTCCGGGAAGTCCGGCCGCGCCGCGAGCGCCTGCATGTACAGGCCGGCGGCCGCCTCCGTCTGACCTGCTTCCTGCTCCAGCCAGGCCCGATTGTACAGCAACTCCGGCGTGCGGACGCCGAGATCGAAGATCCGCCGGTGCAGTTCCAGGGCGCGGGGCAGATCGCCCGCCTGCATGGCGAGAGTGCCGAGACCCTGTAGCGCGTCGGCGGACCCCGGTTCGGTTTCGAGCACGGACTCGAACGCCTGCCTTGCCTTGGCGGCGGCCCCAAGCCTGAAGTAAGCCACCCCGGCGTTGTAACTCGCCTCCACCCAGGGGCTGCGCTCGCGGATGCAAGTCTCAAACGCGGAGGCGGCGCCTTGGGCGTCTCCGGCCAGAAGGCTGGCGTAACCGAGGCGGAACCATGCATCAGCCGAAGACGGATCTGCCTCCGTCAGCCTGGTGTACAGAGATACGGCTGCGGGCAGATCGCCTTGCTTTTCTCGGATGAGCGCGAGATTCCACATGGCGGGCTCGAGCTGCGGCGACAGCTTCAGGGCGCACTCGCAGCGTTCGATTGCTTCGTTGAGATCGCCCGCCCCGAAGGCAAGCATGCCGAGATTCAGGTGCGCTTCCGGCATTTCGGGGTCGAGACGCACGGCCTCCAGATAAGCCGCCCGGGCTTCTGCCAGCCGGCCGTTTCGCTGTTGCGCCACGCCCAGGTTGTACCACGCCATGGCATTTCCAGGTTCCAGCCGGACCAGGGCCTGACAGTGGGACGCGGCGCTCTCATAGTCGCTGCTGACAAAATCCGCGGTGGCGAGCCCTTCGAGGACAATCGGGAGTTCGGGCTGGCGCACGCCCATCTGGCGTATTTTTTCCGGTTCGTGTTCCGCCGGTTCGGACCTGGAGTCGGGATTCATCAGGCCGGCCAGCGAACCCTCGAGCTCCGGCTTTTCCGCAAGGAGCTTTTGGAGCACGCTGCGCGCGGCGCCGGCACAGCCTAGCGGCATTCCAGGGGATTTCTAAAATATGACCGGAGGAGGACGACGTGCACATCACTAGGCCAGGCCGACCTTCGCTCCCGGCCGCAAGCGCAGAGTATCGAGCAGTGCCGGTGGCGCGCACAGCTGGTTTTGCGACGCTATCATGGACGCCACCCTTATGTCTGTTTTTCTGTATTCGCGGCCACTTTATCAATGTGCGAGCCGATGATCTTCAATGTGTCCGCTGAAATGAGGTCCTTGTGGCCGAGCGTCTTCCAC
>DATKNQ010000105.1:0-5705 GCA_035541265.1 Bryobacteraceae bacterium | reverse complement strand
GCGGCCGGCATTTACTACACAACTTACGCGCACATGGGCAACGGCATCTGGAGCAGCGGACGCGCCACCATCCGCGGAGCATCCGGCCGCGAGTTCGACATGGCCAGCCCCAACAAGCAAGGCGTCTGGGACGGCGCCGTGTTCAAAGAGCCGCTATCGCACGGCCGCGTCTTCACGAACGAAGAGATTTGGGAGAACTACACATACTTCATCAAGCAGGTGGCGCCCGTGGCCGAGCAGGTGGGCGTGCGCATCGGCATTCATCCCGACGATCCGCCGGTGCCCGTGCTCGCGGGCGTGCCGCGCTGCATCTTCACCAGCTTCGACGGATACCGGCGCGCGATAGAGATCGCCGCCAGCCCGAATGTGGGCATCTGCCTGTGCTGCGGGACGTGGCTCGAGGGCGGCCGCCAGATTACCGAAAAAGATCCGGAAGAGATGATCCGCTACTTCGGCGCGCGGAAGATCTGGAAAATCCACTTCCGCAACGTCAGCGCGCCTCTGCCGCACTTCGTCGAAACCTTCATGGATAACGGCTATTACGACATGTCCAAGATCATGTGGGCGCTGCGCGACGTCAACTTCGATGGCATCGTCATTCTGGATCACAGTCCCGGCATGGTGGGCGGCGGCAGTTCGCAGACGGCCTACGGTTTTGCGTACATGAAGGCGCTGCTCAATAGGGCGAACGCCGAGGCGCGAGGATAAGAGCATGCGCGAAGCGGTGATCGTTGATGCGCTGCGAACGCCAGTTGGAAAGCGCGATGGCGCCCTCAGGGATTGGCATCCCGCCGATTTGTTGGGCTACGTTCTGCGGCGCCTTGCGGATCGGAACCAGCTCGATCCGGCTCTGATCGACGATGTGATTGCCGGATGCGTCGGGCAGGCCGGAGAACAGGCGTTCAACATCGCGCGCAATGCGGTGCTGGCCGCAGGCTTTCCCGAATCGGTGCCCGGCGTCACGATCGATCGCCAGTGCGGCTCGAGCCAACAGGCCGCGCACTTCGCCGCGCAGGGCGTGATAGCAGGCAGCTACGATATCGCGATCGCTTGCGGCGTCGAATCCATGACCCGCGTTCCCATCGGGTCGAGCGGCGCGGGTCCCGGCAAGCCCTTTGGTCCGGAGTTGATGCGCCGCTATCATAACGTCGTCTTCCATCAGGGCGTCAGCGCGGAGATGATTGCCGAGCGGTGGCGCATCAGCCGCGCGGAGCTCGATACGTTCAGCCTGGAGAGCCATCGCCGCGCGGCGCGGGCGCAGCGCGAAGGCCGTTTCTGCAACGAGATCGTGCCGGTCGGGACGGCGACCAGCGACGAAGGCGTGCGGCCGGATACGAGCCTCGAAAAGATGGCAGCGTTGAAGCCCGCGTTCAAGCCCGATGGTGTGATCACCGCGGCGAATTCTTCGCAAATCAGCGACGGCGCGGCAGCGCTGCTTATCATGGAGCGTGACACGGCAGAGCGTCTCGGCAAGCGGCCGCTGGCGCGTTTCGTGGCGTTCGCGCTGGCGGGCGAGGATCCGGTGATCATGCTCACCGCACCGATTCCGGCCACCCGCAAGGTGCTGGCGCGTGCCGGCCTGCGTATCGAAGATATCGGCCTGGTGGAGATCAACGAAGCCTTCGCCTGCGTGGTGCTCGCCTGGCAGCGCGAAACCGGCGCCGATCTGGCGCGCGTCAACGTGAATGGCGGCGCGGTGGCGTTGGGGCATCCGCTGGGCGCGAGCGGCGCGCGCTTGATGACCACGCTGGTCCACGAGCTGCAGCGGTCCGGCGGCCGCTACGGATTGCAGACTATGTGCGAAGGCGGCGGCCTGGCGAACGCCACGATTATCGAAAGGATCTGAGGCGAGCCATGGAAATCAGCCGGCGCGAGTGGATGATCGCGGCTGGGGCCATCGCGGCGGCCGATGCGGCGCGCGGCCAGCCAGCGAGCGAGGATTGGTTCGACCGGCCGATGCGTTGGGCGCAGTTGGCTTTCGTCGAGGACGATCCCGGCCATTACGATCCGCACTTCTGGCTCGATTATTTCAAACGCATCCACGCCGATGGCGCCTGCCTGAGTGCGGGCGGCTGCGTGGCGTTCTATCCGACCAAGGTCCCGCTGCACTATCGCAGCAGCTTCCTGGGTGATCGCGATCCGTTCGGCGAGATGCTGGCGGGCTGCCGCGGGCTGGGCATGAACGTGATCGCGCGCGTGGACCCGCACGCCGCGCAGCAGGATGTGTACGATTCGCACCCCGATTGGATCGCAGTGGACGTGCACGGCCAGCCGCGCCGCCATTGGGCCATGCCGAGCTTGTGGGTGACGTGCGCGTTGGGGCCATACAACTTCGAGTTCATGACCAGCGTGATCCGCGAGATCGTAACGATGTACCACGTGGATGGCATCTTCGCCAATCGCTGGGCCGGCTCGGGCATGTGCTACTGCCGGCATTGCCGCGACGGATTCCGGCAGTTCAGCGGGCAGGACTTGCCCAAAGCGGCCACCGCGGAATATGCCGCCTGGCAGAAACAGCGGCTGTTCGAACTGTATTCGCTCTGGGATGCCGAAATCAAAAAACAGAATCCGCATGCCGCGTTTTTTCCCAACGGATTCGACCAGATCCGCGATCGCGCGCAGGTGCCTATTTTATTCGCCGACCGCCAGGGCCGCGCCGGTAACACACCCGCGTGGCAGAACGGCCGGTTCGCCAAGCAGGCGCGCTCCACGTTCGGAACGAAACCCATCGTGGGCCTGTTCAGCGTCGGACTCGAGGAGCCGTACCGCTGGAAGGATTCCGTGCAGGATCCCCACGAAATCCGCATGTGGGCGGTGGATGGCATCGCGCACGGATTTCGCCCGTGGGTCATCAAGTTCAATGCGAAGCCGTTGGACTACCGCTGGTTCAAGCCGGTCGAGGATCTATTCGTCTGGCACTGGAAGAACGAGAAGTACATGCGCAACGAGCGCTCGCTCGCACGGGTGGGGCTGGTGTCCACGCCGCGCGCGGCGGCCGATTACGGGTCCGGCTTCTATCACGCGCTGGTCGAAGCTCGTATCCCGTTCGAAATGATTGCGCCCGACGGTAATCTCAATGCACCGAATCTGAAGCTGCTGGTGCTGCCGAATATCACGAGCCTCTCGGACGCGCAGTGCGCGCAGTTGCGGGCGTTCGTTTCGAAGGGTGGCGGACTGGTCGCCACGCATGAGACGTCGCTTTACGATGAGCGCGGCCAGCGGCGCGGCGATTTCGGCTTGGCCGATTTATTCGGCGCGTCGTTCGCCGGCAACGTCATCGAGCGCCAGCAGAACGCGTACTTGAATATCGAGGACCATTCCCATCCGCTGCTGGCAGGCCTCGAAGACGCCGGCCGGATCATCCACGGCGTGAAGCGCGTCGAGATCCGCACCGTGCCGGGATTGCGAGCGCCGCTCATGACCGTGCCGACGTATCCCGATCTACCCATGGAAGAGGTTTACGTGCGCGACACACACACAGACATTCCCGGCGTGCTGGTACGCACGGTGGGAGCCGGCCGTGTGGTCTATTTTCCCTGGGACATTGACCGGACGTTCTGGGAAGTGATGAGTCCGGATCACGGCCGGCTCCTGGCCAATGCTGTTCGCTGGGCGGCGAATGAAGAGCAGCCGCTTCAAATCGCCGGCCCCGGCATCGTGGACATCTCCCTATGGAGCCAGCAGGCGTCTGTTACCGCGCACCTGGTGAATCTCTCGAATCCGATGATGCTGAGGGGGCCGTTCCGCGAAGTGTTGCCCGTCGGCCCGCAGAAGGTTCGGTTGAAACTCCCGGGCAACGCGCAGGCACGCGAGGTGCACTTCCTCGTCAGCCTGGCCAAAGCCCAATGGCGGCAGGCCGGAGCCTGGATCGAAACCACCACGCCGCCGATCGGCCTTCATGAAGTGGTGGCGGTGGATCTGTAACGCAACCGCCTGAGATAGACCCGCGCCGACTGCCGGACCGCTGCGCCATCGTGAAACAGCCACATGCGCGTGGCCAGCGCGTCGATACGGAATTCGCCTTCGCCGGTGCGGAACCACGATGGGTCGTGCACGAAGATATCCTGCATCAAAGCGTGCAGCAATTCATGCACGCAGGTGTTCGTGGAGACGAACGGCAGTTGATTGCCGTGCGCATTGGCGATCGCGATGACGCACAGATGATAGCCCTCCCAGAGCGTGGTCGCCCCGGCCAGGCCGCGCCCGCCATCCCAGTACATGGGGATGTGATCGGTCAGGACCAGATTGAGAACTCCATACTCGACGCCGACGAAGATGGGCCGGTCGCCGGCCGAACGCTTGATTTCGCCGCGCGCATCGTCGGTTTGAATCTGAATGCCGCAGCGATTGAATTCCCGCACCGCCTCCGGCCAGATGCTCCACCAGAATCGCTGAAGCTGCGGCGGCGTGCACTTCGCGCGCACATCCTCCACGCGATGGACCGGCACGATCAGTGGCCCTTCGGCGCCGCGCGTAGCCACGCCGAGCGCTGTGGTGCGGATGAAATCGCGGCGATTCATGAACTCTGAGTTTACGCCCGCATCAGGTCGTCAATCTCCCGCTGAATCTCGCGCGCCTCGCGCAGCCGCCGCCAGATGCCGAACGCTATCCAGGCGGCCAGCACGATGAACAATGGCAGCATGCCGGGCAGGCGTTCGGTGAATGCGCGGCCGAGCACCGTGGTTACGAAGATCACGCAGGCTAGCAGCAGCGGTCCGTGCCACAGCCAGGCGTTGCGCAGATGATCGCGGCGGCTTTCCAGTTCTTTACGATAGTGATCGAGGCCGGTGGCGGCGAGAGCGTCTTTGGCCGGCGCCTTGCGCCAGATCCGGTCGCGAAACCAATACAACGAAATCAGCACCCACGCGACGACCGCCGCAAATGCGAGCGGCGGGACAGGACGCCGCTCCCCGGCAAACCGCCACGCGATCATGGCCAGGAAAAAGACGGCCGCCACGATGCTCATCAAGACCTCGTAACGGGTGCTGGCATAGAGTTCCTGCGTGCGGCGATCGGCAAACTGCTCCAGTTTCACGGCCAGCCTCTCTTCCGGCTGATCCCTCCAGAGGGCGCCGGCATCCTTCGGTTTCGGTTGATCAGGCATGTTGTTGTTCCTCCTGAAAACGGCGGGCCAGCATGATCTTGATGCGGTGGACTTTCATCGCCACGTTCGCCGCCGACAGGCCCGTGATGTCGGCGATGGCGGCGGTGTCCATCTGTTCCAGGTACGAGAGCATGATCTGCCGGTCCAGCGGCTTCAGTTTCCAGATGAGGCGCGAGAGTTGCGCAAGCGCCCGCTCGCGATCGATATCCGGCTCGGCCGCTCCGGCAGATAGCGTGCGCTCGATCTCCTCCAGGCTGGAAAGCGCGGCATTTCTGCGGCGCTCGCGGTTCACGTACGATACGGCCGTATTGTGCGCCACGCGGAAGACCCACGTCTTGAGCGCGCAGCGCCCATCGAAGGCTTCGCAGCTTCGCCAGATCTGAAAGTGGATCTCCTGCCGCAGGTCGTGACGTTTCTCGGGGTCGGCCTCGTAACCGGCGGCCAGGCGGTCGAGCGCGCGCCCGAACTCCTGTATCGCGGTCTGGTAGAGTTCGTCCGCTTTCGACGTCACAATACCAATAGTCGATGCAATCGCGGATTTATAACAACCGGATCATTCTTCGCGCAGCGCAGCGGCTGGGTCGATGCGGGAAGCCCGCGC
>DATKNQ010000104.1:0-3844 GCA_035541265.1 Bryobacteraceae bacterium | reverse complement strand
GCATGGTCCAGGTGCCGTCCGCCAGATCGGGGAACACGTAGGTGCCGCGCTCATCGGTAATCGTGGAGAATGTCTGGCCATCGCGCGTCGCTGTGACCACGGCGCCGGGCACCGGCAGACCGCCGAATTCGACTGTGCCGCGCTTTTCCGCCGCCCGCAGGCAGGTCACAGCCAAGCACGCGATGAGCCCGAATCGAATCATCGGATCACGTATAGATCTAAATCGCGCGACAAGTCACTGTGTGCGCCGACTGTCATCACGGCTGCGCCGGCCGCGGTCATGGTTGCTGTATCCGGCGCAAGATATTCGAATGTGCTGAGGATGCGATAAGCTCCCGGCGCCAGATCGTCGAAACGATATTGGCCGCGCATGTCCGCGTAAGCGACATGTAAGCCCGCGATGCGTCTGTCTGCTACTGGATCATACGGCTCTAAGTACACAAGCGCGCCCGGCACTAAGTCATCCGAGTTCTTTACAGTGCCGTGTATTGCGCTCGGCCCGGCGGAAAGTGTGAAGGTGAGATTTCTATAGCCCGGCGACGTCACGCGCTGCCAACCATCCGGGCGCCCGCGCAAAGGCGATACATCCGAAACATAGTAGCCCGCCGGCGGCTGTAACATGACTTCCCAGCGGCCCGCGGGTATTGTAGCTGTCCCGTGGGCGAGGGACAATTCAACCTCGGGCCCGGACCCCGCCAGATCCGCGGGCCGCAGCATGATCTCACCGGCGGCATTGTCCGGCGCGGCGGATACTGTCACGGTACACAGGTCCTGCAGGATGAGAGTCACGCTCATGCTGGCGCCCAAAGAGACGCGCTGGTAGCCGCCCAGGATTCTGTCTCCGGGCTCGGGCTTGGCCGGGGATCGTGCGATCAGTTCATATTCACCAGGAGGCAAATTGGCGAAGCGGTGGCTGAGGTCTTCGACAGTCTCGCGGCCGGTTTCCGACACCAGAGTGATCGACACATCGGCTCCCTCCTGCGCCTTTACGTCGGCGGTGAGGTTATACAGCCGTCCCGGCAACGGCCGTAAGTCCACGCCGTTCGCTTCTAGGTCGGGAAGTAATTGGACGGTCTGAGCCTGGTCCATCGTGTCTGTCTCTTTCGTATAAGTGGGCAAATAAGACTCCGCATCCGATTGGTCGCCTGCGGTCCGCACCGTGTAAGTACCGGGCACAAGACCGTGCAGGCGATAGATGCCGCGTTCATCCGTGCTGGCGTGCGCGACTACTTCCGGCGGACTCGACATACGATAAGCGACCACACGCTGGTTCGCGAGGCCCTCGTCGTTCTCATCCACTACCGTCCCGCTGATCGCACTGTAGCGGAACAGCCGCATATCCAGGAACACCCCCGCATTCTCGTCGACCATCACGGGCATGCCCGCCGAATCCCAGCGTTTTTGCCCGTATTCCGCCGGCATGAAGCTCCCGCGCGATGCCCGCACGAAGTACGCCCCCGGCGGCAGGCCAGCAAAAACAAAACCGCCGTGCGCATTCGCGCGCACCGATTTCGTAGCTGTCCGGCCAACCGGCTGCAAAGTTACTTCGGCCCGGGCGAGCGGCTTACTCGTGAAGTTTTCGACCACCACTCCGCGAATGACAGCGGCATCGAGCGGCGCGGCCGCAAGCACCACAGCCAGATAAGTATGGATCCGCATCACCGTGTAAGACGCGCCCGGAGCCGGAACTGTGCAAGCCGGTTTAGTTTTCCGAAGCCTTCTCGATGTGATCGATGACCATCACCTCGACCGGACCTTTCTGCGGCTCGAGTTTCAACCCGAGCTGTTCCTGGATGGCGGTAAAAACCGAGGGACCGGCGTCCGGCGGAGGCGCGTCGGGGCCCGGGCCCGGACCCGCGCCCGGCGGGCCCTTCAACATACGGCCTTCCGACTCGTCTGGCGTCCACTGGACCTTGATATCATAGTTTCCCTTGATACCCGTCCGGTCGAGGACGGTCCGGCCAACCTGGTTCGATAGCGCATCGGCCAGTCCGGCCATAGTTGCGCTTTCGAGCGTCAGTTCGCCGCGCCCAATGCGGAAGCGCGCTCTCATCTCGCCGGTGGTCTCACTCGGGTGTAGCTTCGGCCCGTTCTTACCCACGACTAGCGCATAGATCGGCATCTCTTTCGTCTCACGATGCGTGACGAGCTTGAAGCGGTCGGCGAGCAGGCTCTGCATCATGAGCTTGAGCTGATCGCGGTTGGTGGGCCCCGAGGCTTCCGCGTTGATGTCGTACCGCTCCGTGTCGAACCAGCTCGGCCCGCCTTCGATCTGGTGCGGCTTCAGGTCGTACGCCATCATCACCAGCATCTTCGGGCTGGCATTATTGAGCGAGATTTTGCCGCCCGGCATGATGCGGAAACCGATGTTGCGATCGCCCGAAGTGTTCGGCTTGATGGAGGCCACTTCGAACTTGGGTTTGGCCTCTGGAGCCGATTGCGCGCGAGCCACCGGAGCGTGCCACATCCCGACCATGACCGGCGCCAGGATCGCCGCGACGCCCGCTGCGGCGAGCAGCAATTGGCGTCCGCGACCGAGCTTACAGGCGAAGTGCTGCGTCATGATCCGCTCGATGCGCTGCTTCAAATCGGCGCCAGTCACACCGGCCATGCAGTCGATCGGCGACTCCAGATAATAGCGGCAGGTTTTCAGGATGCTCTCGGCATACACTTCCGGTGGGTTGCCGAGCCGCAGCACCTCTTCGTCACAGGCATTCTCGCGTTCGCCGATCATTCGCGAACCCAGCCACCACACCAGCGGATGAAACCAGAACACCGCTTCAACCGCCATGTGCAGAGCGGCCGCGAGATTATCGCGCCGCCGGATGTGGCAAAGTTCGTGCGCGATGATGGCTTCGAGTTGCGCGTCGGCCAGATGCGCGGAAATGCCTTCCGGCCAAAGCAGGACGGGGCGGAACACACCGAAGACGCCGGGCTCGATTGCCGCCGGCGATAGCCGCATCGCAACTGTCCGAGTGTGCTGAATGCTCCGCAGCGCCCGCAATTCGCGACCTTCGGGCATGGGTCCGGCGCGCCGGGCGATCGCGTGCACGCCCAGCCAGCGCCTGGTCGAGCGCACGAGCACGGCGACGCATCCGCCAAACCACAGTGCCAGCAGAAGACCCGGCAAGATTGCGGAGCGCATGTGCGGCGTGGGGTTCAGGATAGGATCGGCCAGCGGCGTGATAAACGTCTCGCCGGCGCCACTCATCAGGATAGTAAGGCGCGGCTGCCTCGCGAGGTGCGGCAGCAGCCAGCCGATCTGGCTGCCCAGGCCGATCAGCAGCGAGAACGGTATCAGAAATTTGAGCGATGCCGCCAGCCATAGGCGGTAGCGCCAGCGGGCATGGTTCTTTCGCAGCGCCAAGGTAAGCAGCGCCACCACCGCGGCAAAGAGCGTGGATTGCCATAAATGGCCGAACGCCGATTGGAGGAAAGCGATCATCTGGAGTTCTCCTTTTTCGCCAGTTGTTGTAGGGTTTTTTCGGCTTCATGCACATCGTCGAGGGTCAGCCTGCCGGATTCAATCAGGTGCGCCATCACGGGCTGCGTGCGTCCGCCGAAAAGAGCCAGCAGGTCGTCGATCAGGCGGCGCTGTGCGGCACCGCGATCGATGACGGCTTCGAAGATGTGGGCATTGCTGATCTTCTTGACGCGCCGCAGCGCTCGCTTCCCCTCTAGCCGGTAGACCGTGGTCTGGATGGTCGTGTAGGCGGGGCGGCCGCGCGTCGGGAACGCCTCTTGAATTTCCCTGATGGACGAGGCGCCGCGGTTCCAGAGCGCCTCCATGATCCGGAGTTCGAGCTTGGTGAGCTTGGGCAGCGTCATAGGGTCTACTATATCC
>DATKNQ010000103.1:0-3142 GCA_035541265.1 Bryobacteraceae bacterium | reverse complement strand
TCTTTCCTGCAAAATCCGCCGGTGATGCAACTCGTGGCCCGCTGCGATATAGGCCAGCGCGCGCACCGAGACCGGATTGCCGCTGGCCGTGCCGCGGCGCGCCCATGCGTCCGGGCTCAGCGACCGGAACAGCCAGATCGTTGCCCGCCGCACGCTGACGAACTCTTCGATCAGGTCCGCCAGGCGCCTCTCCGCGCAGCCGCTGTTGCGAACATAATCGTCCTGTTCGATGGACGCCAGCGGCGTCTCGTCGTGGCGCGCAAATCGCAGCGCGCGGTAAGTGAAGACGCGCTCGCAATCGATGAGATGGCCGAGCACTTCTTTAATGCTCCACTTATCGGGCGCGTAGCGGAAATCGCCTTGTTCTTCGGTCAGCGAGGAAAGCAGCGCGACCGTTTCGAGGGGCTGATCTTCGAGTGCCGCAACCACGTCGCTACCGGTGACTAGAGTCACGTATTTGGCGAATTACGGGGCGTACTCGGATGCTTCGGGGGGGGCTTGCATATCGCCAGTATCTCACTTACGGCATCTGCGGGCTGGCGCTCGTGAGAATCCGCGCCACCCACTCGGCGTGCGGACAGGTGCTGGCGGCGAGCGCCTTGATTTCCCGCTCGACGTCATACTCAACACGCCGGATCGTAGGCTGTAAGTTGTCGAGTAACAAGTACGCGGCGCGGCGGTCGCCATCGTAGGGCAGGCCGACGCTGCCCGTATTCGCCACGGTGAGAACTCCGATGTTGCGAACGAACGGGACGTGGATGTGGCCGTAAATCGCGAGTGGCTGCCCCAGCGGTCCGTAGATGGATGCGAGTTCCGTATCGCCCGCGGTATGCGCGGGAGCGCGCCATAAGCTTGCCGGACTCGCGTGCACGAGCGCGATGGGCGTGTGCATCTGCATGCCTGGCAGTTCGCGCAGCCATTCGAGGCGCGCATCGCCCAGTGCCTCGCGATCTGCCACGGCCATCTCGCCGATGGCCGTGAAGAAGGCCTTCAGGCTGGGCGACTGGCCGGCAAACTCAGCGAGCGATTCCGGGCGAAACAGCATCTCGTCGGTGTTGCCCACCACGCCCGGCCAGCCCAGGTCGCGAACGCGGTCGACGATTTCCGCGGGGTGCGATCCGGCGTTTGCCAGATCGCCTCCGTGCAGAATCAGGTCGGGCGAGGCTTGCCGCAGGTCCGCCAGCACGGCTTCAAACGCAGTGAGGTTGGCGTGAATATCCGAGACGACGGCGATGCGCATGACAAGGAAGCTTCTATTGTCCCGCGCGATGTCCCAGCGCCGCCTGGTAGCTGGCAATGCTTTCGGTAAGCGCCCGCACCAAATCCGGCTGATTCTCGCGGGCGGCCGCATCCGCAGCCTTGTGCGCGGTGGCCAGCGCATCGTCCAGCCGGCCAACCTGTGCATAGACTGCGGCCAGCGTTCCCCCCATTACCGGATCTCCACTGGCGGCGGCCTTCTCCAGATGCGGGATGGATTCGGCGAACCGGCCGCGCGTAGCCAGCAGCCGGCCCAGATAGAAATGCAGTTGGACGGAGTCCGGATTGGCGGCCAGCGCCTTTTCGAAATGCGGGATCGCGTCATCGAGCCGCCCCTTTTCGAGCAGCGCTCCGGCCAGATTCGCGTGGATCTGGGACGAATCGGGATCAAGCGTGAGCGCCTTCTCAAAACTCACGATCGCCTCATCCAACCGGTGGGCCTTGGCCAGCGCGATCGCCAGGTTGGCATACGCCTGCGAATCGCCGGGGCCGAGCTGCAGGGCCTTTTCACACTCAATGATGGCGTCGTCCATTCGGCCACTGTCGGTCAGCGCCGCCCCAAGATTGCTGTGGACGGTTGCATCCCAAGGGCTGAGTTGCGCGGCCTTTTCGAGGTACGGAATCCCTTCATCGAGCTTGCCCGCGCGCGCCAGCGCGACGCCCAGGTTCATGTAAGCGTTCGGATAATCCGACTCGGAGGCGATCGCTTTGCGGTAGTCCGCCATCGCTTCGGGAGCGCGGCCGACCGTCTCCAGAACGACGCCCAGGTTGCTCAGGGCTTTGGCATCGTCCGGGCTGAGCGCCAGCGCTTCATTCCATTTGGCGATGGCTGCATCATATTGCTTCTTGTCGCCTAACTCCGACGCTACGTCGAACAAGCGATAGAACTCGGTGGCGGGCGCGTCGATGTGTTGAATGCCGTCCGGGGGAATGTTCACGAACTCGGGGATGTTTACGGCGCGGTTGGCGGCCGTGGCATTCTCGATCAGAATGGCCGGGCTGGCGTGGCCGTCGTCATCCAGGTGCGTGAGGTACATCTGCGTGTATGGCGTGCGGGCTTTCGAGGAGAAGACCAGCCAGCGCCCGTTGGGCGAGAAACTGTGCCACGAGTTCATGCGCGGGGTGTTCGATTCGAGCGGCCGGGCCACGCCGCCGGCGGCCGGCACGATGAACAGGCGGCTATCGGGACGCATCAGCAATCCGTTGTGGCACTCGACGAAGACGATCCACTTGCCGTCCGGCGAGACCTTCGCAAAGTTGTTGCTCATGCCGTTCTGCGAAGCGCCCTCGATGCGCTCCGGCTGGCCGCCTTTTCCACTGTTGAACGGGATCCGGTAGAGATCGTATTGAACCTGCGTCTCGTCTGGACTGTTGGCGTACTGCGCTGTCTTCTGCCCGGGCAGATAGGGATCGCGCGCTTCGGCGCGTGCAAACACCAGGTACTTGCCGTCGGGGCTCCAGGTGGCATTCGTTTGCACGTAGCGCGGATCGTCGGCGCCGGGCAATGGCTGCAACTGCTTTGCCGCGCGGCTGTACCAGGCCAGGATGCCGCGCGTGGGATAGAAGACCTGCCCGAAAGTGTAGTCCTGATAACCGGCATTGAAAAAGCGATCCGCCAGGCCGCGTGCCAAGCCGTTGATGTTCTGCACGCCGCGCCCGCGCGGATCCTCGATGGTGGTGACCACATACTGGCCATCGGGCGAAACTTGCGACATGAATCCGAAACGCTTGGCGGATGGGCCGGTGGTCACCGCTGGCGCCGCGCCGCGAAAGGCGCTCCAGCGGATCACGTCCTGGTTGCGGATCGACATCTCCTTGCGCACGGGAACCAGGGCATAGAGACCTTTGTCGTTCTGCGGGCCATCCACGTCGAGGCCCAGCGTTT
>DATKNQ010000102.1:0-17147 GCA_035541265.1 Bryobacteraceae bacterium | reverse complement strand
GCGCAAAACCGGACACTACTGTGCGATAATTCCAGCAACATGCAAAACATTCTGCTCGCGGCTTGTTTTTTGTTCGGGCTGGCGATCGGTATGCTGCTGGCGTGGATCCTGCTCCGGCCGGCGGCCCGTCAGGCTTACGAGCGCGCCAGGACCGAGTTCGAGCCGGAGCGCGCCGTCCTGAGCGAACGGCTGCAGAACAAAGAACAGCAATATAAGGACCTGCAGGCGTCGCTCGAAGATGCGCGGCAGAAGCTCGCCGACACCTTCAAAGCGCTCTCCGCCGAAGCCCTGCAAAGCAACAACCAGGCGTTTCTCGATCTCGCCAAAACCGCGCTCGAAAGGACCCAGGAGACCGCCCGCGGCGATCTGGAATTGCGCCAGCAGGCCATCGCCGAGCTGGTGAAGCCGGTCCGCGAATCGTTGGATCAAGTCGGCGGCAAGCTCCAGCAACTCGAGACGGCGCGTGCGGGCGCCTATGCCGGGCTGACCGAACAGGTCCGCGGCTTGCTCCAGGCGCAGTCGGACCTTCGCTCGGAAACCAGCCGCCTGGCCACCGCGCTCCGCTCACCAAGCGTGCGCGGACGCTGGGGCGAAATGCAGCTCAAACGCGTGGTCGAGATGGCCGGCATGCTCGAGCATTGCGACTTTGAGTCGCAGCCGGTGGCCAACGGCGACGAAGGCCGGCTGCGCCCCGATCTGCTGGTGCGCCTGCCAGGCGGCAAGCATATCGTGGTGGATGCCAAGACGCCGCTCGAAGCGTACCTGGCCGCCAGCGAAGCGCCCGACGACACCGCCCGCCGCAGTCTGCTACAGGATCACGCCCGCCAGGTGCGCGCGCACATCACCGCGCTGGGCCGCAAACAATATTGGGAGCAATTCGATCCGGCGCCCGAATTCGTGGTGCTCTTCCTGCCCGGTGAGAGCTTCTTTAGCGCGGCTCTCGAAGGCGACCCCTCGCTGATCGAGGCTGGCGCGGAAAAGCTGGTGATTCCAGCCACGCCGACTACCTTGATCGCGCTGCTGCGCGCGGTGGCCTACGGCTGGCGCCAGGAGAACATCGCCGAAAACGCGGCGGAAATCAGCCGGCTGGGGAGGGAACTCTACAAGCGCCTGGGCGACATGCTCGGCCACTGGGACCGGCTGGGCAAGAGCCTCGATCGCGCGGTGGATGCCTACAATAGCGCCGCCGGGTCGCTCGAGGCGCGCGTGCTGGTGACGGCACGCAAGTTCGAAGATCTGGACAGCGGCGCTCTCGGCCTCATGCTCGAGGCTCCCGAACCGATCGACACGCGTGCGCGGGCACTGGCCGGCCAGGAAGCGCTGGAATTCTAGCGCGGCGTCACCAGACGCGGCAGGGGTTCTCGCGCACCATCGGTTGCCCTACCTTGCAGGCGAACGCCGTGGCGAACTCAGGCATGTTCGCCGCCACGCCGTTGATCCGGTACTCCGGCGGCGAATGCGGATCGGTGATGGCGTGCACTCGCTTGCTCTCGGCGCGCTCATCGCCGCAGGCCCACTGCGCGAAGCCGATGAAGAAGCGCTGCGCCGGCGTGAAGCCGTCGATCGGCTTGAGGTCCTGGCCGCGGGTCGCGTCCTTCCAGGCGATGTAGGCGAGCAGTTCGCCGCCCAGGTCCGCGACGTCCTCGCCCAGCGTGAGCTTGCTGTTGATCTTGATGTCGTCCACCACCGTGTACTGCGCATACTGATTGACGATGCAATCGGTGCGCTTCTGGAATTCCTTGGCGTCTGCGCCGGTCCACCAGTCGTGCAGATTGCCGTGCGCATCGAACTGCCGGCCTTCATCGTCGAAGCCGTGCGTCAGCTCGTGGCCGATGGTGCCGCCTGTGTCGCCGTAGTTCGGCGCGTCATCCATCTTGGGATCGAACAGCGGCGGCTGCAGCACGCCCGCCGGAAAGTTGATGTCGTTCATCTGCGGATCGTAGTAAGCGTTCACCGTGGGCGGCGTCATGCCCCACTCGCCGCGATCCACCGGCTTGCCGATCTTGGCCAGTTCGCGGCGGCCTTCGAAAATCGCGGCGCGGTGCACGTTGCCGGCAAAGTCCGCGCGGTCGATGCGGATCGAGCTGTAGTCGCGCCATTTGTCCGGATAGCCGATCTTGTTGACTACCGCGTGCAGCTTCAGCAGGGCCTGCTGCTTGGTCGCTTCGCCCATCCAGGGCACCCGTTTGATATCGTCCTCCATGGCCTTTTCGATTTCCTTGGTCATGGAGAGCGTGCGCGCCTTCATATCCTGGCTGAAAGTGCGCTCGACAAATACCTGGCCGAGCGCCTCGCCCAGATCCTGGTCCACGTAATGTACGCAGCGCTTCCAGCGCGGCTGCAACTCCGGAGTACCGCGCAGATACTTGCCGAAGAAGGCGAAGTTCGCTTCCACGAACGCGGGGCTCAAATAAGCGGCGCGCGCGTGGACCGCGTGCCACCTAAAATAGGCTTTCCAATCGGTCATCGAAGTAGCGGTGAGCAACTGCTGCACTTCCTGGTAAAACTTGGGCTCCGTCACGTTATATGCGTTCAAGTCCGCTAGGCCCATGGCTTTCAGGTAACGCGGCCAATCGAACGCCGGTGCGAGCGCCTGCAACTGCGCGCGATCCATCTTGTGGAACAGATTGTACGGGTCGCGCTGCTCGACGCGCGTGAGCGAGGCCTTCGCCAGCGCCGTCTCGATCCGCATGATGACCTGCGCCGCGGCCGCGGATCGCGCTTTGGAATCGCCGACGAGCTCCAGCATCTGCGCGACGTGCGCGACATACTTCTTACGGATCTCTTCGGACTTGGCGTCGGTCTTGGTGTAGTAATCGCGATCGGGCAGCCCCAGCCCGCCCGCGCCGGCGAAGGCGATCTCGCGCGAGGAGTCCGTGAAATCCTGGTTCGAGCTGAAGCCGAAGAGCATGCCGAAGTTCATGGCCAGGTGCTCGCGCGCTAGAAACTCGGGCAGGTCCGCAGTGGATTTCAGCGCCTGTATTTCACCCAGCACGTCGCCGAGCGGTTGCGCGCCGGCCTTCGCAACCGCCGGCTCATCCATGCATGCCGCGAAGAAATCGCCGATCTCGCGTTCGACTGTGGAGCGCGCCGGATTCGGCTTGGCCGTGTCTTCCAGAATGCCCCACAGGAAGCGTTCGTTCTCCTCGCCCAGCTTGGCGTAGACGCCCCAGCTCGATTGGTCGGACGGAATCGGATTCTTCTTCAACCACCCGCCGCACGAGTAATGATACAAATCCTCGCAGGGGTTGACCGAGCGGTCCATGTCGGTCACGTCCAGACTGGGGCTGTACGGCAGGGATTGAAGCGGCGTCTCTTTCGTCTGGGCGAAGGCCGCCCCGGATGCAATCAAAACTATAAGAGTCAGGCGCATTGTTCCACCGAATCAATGAGCGTAACATCTTGGCCAGACGACTTGCCGCTGCGCGCACGCAACTATACTGGTGGTTCATGGATTCATCCGAATCATTCCTCTTCCGCGCCGCGCGCTGGCTCACCTTCGGCTCGGCGGTGGCCATTCTGTTTTCCATCGCCGCGTCGCAGATCCTGCTGGCGCTCGCCCTGGCGTCACTGCTGCTTTCCGGCGGCCGCATGCGGCTGCCGCGCATCTGGCTGCCGCTCGGATTGTTCCTGCTGGGCACTCTGCTTTCCCTGGCATTCTCGCCCGATCCCGCCGCCGGCCTGCCGCAGCTCCGCAAGATTTTCGTCTTTTTCATGCTGCTGGTGGTCTACTCGACCCTGCGTGAAATGCGCGTGATCCGCTGGCTGTTCCTCTGCTGGACGTGCGCCGGCGCGCTGATCTCCCTCCGCGGCCTGGTGCAGTTCGGACACAAAGTCCAGGAGGCGCATGCACAGGGCCGCCCCTTCTACGATTACTACGTGGGCGAGCGCATCACCGGCTTCATGAGCCACTGGATGACCTTCGGCGGCCAGGAAATGTTCGCGTTGCTGGTGACGGCGGCCTTCCTCTTCTTTGCGTGTTTAGCGCGCAAACGCGGCTGGCTGTGGCTGCTCTGTGCTTTTCTGATGGCCCTGGCGCTGCTGCTCGGCTTCACGCGCAGCATCTGGCTGGCGAGCGCCGGCGGCGGCATCTACCTGCTTTGGTTCTGGCGGCGCTGGCTGGCCGCGGCGGTGCCTGTAGTCCTGCTGCTGATCGCGCTCCTCTCGCCCGCCTCAATCCGGGAACGCTTCACGTCCATGCTGCGTCCCGGCAAGCTCGATTCGAACGAGCATCGCCTGGTCACCTGGCGCACGGGACTGCAGATGATCCGCGCGCATCCCTGGCTCGGGCTGGGTCCGGAGGAAGTGAAGCTGCAGTTCAATCGCTACGTGCCGCCCGATATCCCGCGTCCCCTGCCCGAAGGCTGGTACGGTCATCTGCACAACATCTATCTGCAGTACGCGGCTGAGCGCGGCATCCCCACCATGCTGATGATGCTGTGGCTGCTCGGGCAGATCGTATGGGATTGTTCACGGCGCGTCTGGCGTCTGCCGCCCGGACGCAGCGATTTGAAATTCGTGTTGCACGCCTGCGTGGCGGTGGTGATCGCCACCATGATCGCGGGTGTGTTCGAGTACAACCTGGGCGATAGCGAGGTGCTCACCATGTTCCTGGTGGTGGTGGGCTGCGCTTACTCCGCCATGGCCATCGAGCCGGACGCTGCGCGTGCCTGATCCGCTCGATATCGAAGACCCCGCGGCGCTGCTGCAGTATTTGCGGCGCACTGGCCGGATCGCGCCCGATGAACAGCCGCGCATCACCGTATTGCAGGGCGGCGTCTCGAACCGCACGGTGCACGTTGCGCGCGCCTCGGGCGAAGCCTGGGTACTGAAGCAGGCGCTTGCCAAGCTGCGCGTGCCGGTGGATTGGTTCAGCTCACTCGAACGCATTCATCGCGAGGCGCTCGGCATGGAGTGGCTGGCGCGCCTCGCACCGCCGGGCTCGATCACGCCGCTGTTGTTCGAAGATCGCAGCGAGCATCTGCTGGCCATGCAGGCCGTGCCGCAGCCGCACGAAAACTGGAAAGCCATGCTGCTCGCCGGGCGGATCTCGAGCGAGCATGTGGCGCAGTTTGCCGCGCTGCTGGCAGCCATCCACCGCGAGGGCCGTCTGCGCACCGCGGAATTGAGCGCGGTGTTCGCCGATCGTTCGTTCTTCGAATCGCTGCGCCTGGAGCCCTACTATGGCTACTCCGCACAGCAGGCGCCGGCCGCGGCAGGTTTTCTGGAAGCTCTCATTCGCGACACGCTGGCCCGCCGCATCACGCTCGTGCACGGCGATTACAGCCCCAAAAACATTCTGGTGCATCGCGATCGCCTGATCCTGCTGGATCACGAGGTGATCCATTTCGGAGATCCGGCCTTCGATCTGGGCTTCGCGCTGACGCATCTGTTGAGCAAGGCGCATCACCTGCCCGCTTTGCGCCGGCAGTTCTGCGAAGCCGCCGGGCAGTTCTGGCGCGGCTACGCGGACGCAGCCGGCGGCGAACTGGAGCCATACGCCGTCCGTCACACGCTGGCTTGTCTGCTTGCGCGCACCGTGGGCCGTTCGCCGCTCGAGTATCTGTCCGCCGCGGAACGCGCCCGCCAGCGCGATACGGTGCTGCGCCGCATGCCCACGCCGCCCGCGCGCATCGCCGATTTGATATCCCAGTTCGAGGAGGAGTTGTGCCGGTCATCGAACGGCTGAGCGCAGCCGAGATCCTGGACAGCCGCGGCCGTCCGACCGTGAGCGCGACATGCGCGCTGGCCGGCGGCGCATCGGCATCCGCGTCCGTGCCGTCCGGGGCGTCCACCGGGACGGCTGAAGCGCTGGAACTGCGTGATGGCGACCCGCGGCGCTATCGCGGCCTCGGCTGCCGCAAAGCCGTGGCCCTTGTCAACAATGAAATCCATGCGGCGCTTGCCGGCCCCGAGTTCGATAATCAGGCCGCGCTCGATCGCGCGCTCGTCGATCTGGATGGCACGCCCAACAAGTCGCGCCTCGGCGCCAATGCCATCCTGGCCGTATCGGTTGCCTTTGCGCGAGCGTCGGCGCTGCAACATGGTGTACCGCTCTACCGCGAGTTTGCCACAATGCCCGGCCGCGAGCCCGGCACCCTGCCGCGCCTCACCATCAATCTATTCAGCGGCGGACTGCACGCGGGCAAGCAGGTCGCGATCCAGGATGTGCTGATCGTCCCGGCCAGCGCGACGACCATCAGCGACTCGCTGGCGATGGCTTACGACGTCTATCAGGCTGCCGCCGAACACATCCTGAAGATCTACGGCATGCGCCTGCTGACGGCGGATGAAGGCGGTCTGGCGCCGCCGTGCCGCAGCGCCGAAGAACTGTTCGAGACGGCCGTCGCGGCCATCCGGAAGGCAGGCTATCAGCCCGGCTCCGACGTGATGCTGGCGATCGATGTTGCGGCGAGCCACTTCTACGCCGGGCGCGAGTACCACCTGGACAACACGCCCCTCGATAGCCAAGCGATGATCGCGCGCCTGGTTCACTGGGTCGAGCACTATCCCATTGTGAGCGTCGAAGACGGCCTCGCCGAAGACGACTGGGAATGGTGGCCCAAGCTGCGCCAGGCGCTGGCGGGCCGCGCGCTGGTGCTGGGCGACGATCTGCTGTGCACAAATCCGGCGCGCATTCGAAAAGCCATCGACGCGCGCGCCTGCAACGCGCTGCTGCTGAAGCCGAACCAGATCGGCACGCTCACCGAAGCCGCCGACGCCCTGCGGCTGGCCCGCGACGCCGGCTGGCAGGTAACGATCAGTGTCCGCAGCGGCGAAACCGAGGACAATTGGGCCGCCGATCTGGCCGCCGGCTGGCGCGGCGATCAATTCAAGCCCGGCTCCATCACGCAATCCGAACGGCTCGCCAAGTACAATCGCCTGCTGGCGATCGAAGCTGAGACTGGATGGCCGATGGTGGGTTGGCCGCTGGCGAAAGACTAGCCCGCGGGGCGATCCTGCTACACTGCGACTATGGCCCCTCCGCCGAAGCGGGCATTCCTGCCGATGGCCCTGGTCGTGGTGTTGGCGGCTGTGCTGGTATTGCTGGCCGTGCTGCAATACCGTTGGAGCCTGGAGATCAGCCGTGCGGAGCAGACCCGCATCGCCGCTAGCCTGAACAACTCGGTGAACGAATTCCGCCAGGCGTTTTACCGCGAGCTGGTACAGGTGTCCACCGCATTTTCGAATGAGCCCGAAGCCGGCGGCGAGGACTTCTGGCTGGGCTTCGCTGAACGCTATCGCGACTGGACGCGCACCGCCGCGCGTCCCGATCTGGTTGCCCGCGTATTCGTCATGCGTACGGACAAGCCGCATGCGTCCGGCCTGCTGCGCCTCGATCCTTCCAACGAGGGTAGTCTCGATCCGGTGGCGTGGCCGCCGGAGCTCGCCAGTCTCAAACACATGATCGAGGAGCGCCTCGATGCGGAATCCCACCGGCCGCCCGGACCGCCTCTGCCGGAATTACGTTCCTTCGCCTGGACCATGGAAGAGGACATCCCCGCCCTGGTTCGTCCGATCTTCAACTTCGGCCGCGGGTATTGGCGCCGCGATGCCGCGGGTGCTCCACCTGGACAGGGGCCGGCGCCGCCGCGTACCCTCCTCGGATTTGTCATCGTGGAACTGGATCGTGGCGCCCTGGACCGCCTTCTGGGAGAGTTGGCCCAGCGTTACTTCGCCGGGCCGGATGGATTCATCTACAACGTTGCCGTAGTCAGCGGCGCGGCCAACGGCAAAATCATCTATCGTTCCGACGCCCAACCTACCGCCCAGGCGCTGAATCCGCCGGATGCGCGCGTCGCGCTGCTGCCCGTTACGGGCGCCGAGAATCGGGCGCTCGAGGCCGGCCCACCGGGTAATCCGGCTGAAAGGCCGCGCATGCAGCGCCGCAGCCGGGCAGGCGCCAATCGCGGGCCGTTTCTCGCGCGCGGTCGCGGCGCCTTGATCCTGCCGGCGCCCGGCGCCGACCCATGGATCCTGCTGGCGCGGCACAAGAGCGGGTCGCTGGAGGCGGTGGTGGCTGCCGAGCGCACGCGCAATCTCTTGCTCAGCTTCGGTGTGCTGCTGCTGCTAGCGGTCAGCATGGCGCTGATCGTTCTGTCCGCGCAGCGTGCGCGGCGCCTGGCACGCCTGCAAATGGAGTTTGTAGCAGGCGTCTCGCATGAGCTGCGCACGCCCGTGACGGTGATCTGTTCGGCTGCCGATAACCTCGCCGAGGGCTTCGTGGGCGCCAAGGACCAAGTCAAGGAATATGGCGTGTTGATTCGCAATCAGGGCCGCCGTCTGGCCGGCATGATCGAACAGATCCTGCATTTTGCCGCCGGCCAAGCGCGCGCCGCGAATTACGAACTGGCGCCCGTGGCCGTGCCGGAAGCCATCGCCGCCGTGCTGGCGAGCGTGTCCGATTTGCCGGAAGCCGCGGGTTTCACGGTGGAGCGCGAGATCGATCCCGGTCTGCCGCCTGTGCAGGCGGATGCCGCCGCGCTCAGCCGCTGTCTCGAGAACCTGGTCCTGAATGCCTTCAAATACAGTGCGGAGAATCGCTGGGTGCGCATCCGGGCGGCCAAGGCGAAGGGGTCGCCGCACGTGCGCATCTCGGTCGAAGATCGCGGCGTGGGCATCGACCCCGCCGACCTGCCGCACATCTTCGAGCCGTTCTATCGCGGCAAGGCGGCACAAGCGGCGCAGATCCACGGCGCCGGGTTGGGCTTGAGTCTCGCGCGCGATATGGCCGAAGGCATGGGCGGCCGTCTGGAAGCCGAGAGCGAACTGGGGCGCGGCAGCACCTTCACGATGGAGTTGCGCGTCGCCGAGGCCGCCGCCGAACCGCTGCCGCGCACCGCCTGAGCCATGGAGCGCCGAATCCTACTGGTGGAAGACGAGCCCGGCCTGGTGCTGACGCTGGGCGACCGGCTGCGCAGCGAAGGCTACCACGCGGAGTCCGCCACCGATGGGCAGGTGGGTCTCGACATGGCCGCCGCGGGTGCCTTCGACCTGATCATCCTGGACATCATGCTGCCGCATCGCAGCGGCATCGATATCTGCCGCGATCTGCGGCAGCGCGGCATCTCCACTCCCATTCTGATGCTCACCGCGCGCGGGCAAACCGTGGACAAGATCGTCGGCCTGAAGATCGGCGCCGACGACTACATGACCAAGCCGTTCGAGATGCTGGAACTGCTGGCGCGCGTGGAGGCGCTGCTGCGCCGTGCGCCGGCCTTCGGTACGCCGGGCAACATCTTTCAGTTCGGCGCCCTTCGCGTGGATCTGCGCCGCACCGAAGTGACGCGCCATGGCAAGCCCGTGACGCTTTCCGCCAAGGAGTTTCAGCTCCTGCGCTACCTGGTGGAGCATCGCGGAACCACCGTCTCGCGCGAGACGCTGCTCAGCGAAGTGTGGGGCTACGGCGGCGTCACTTCCAGCCGCACGGTAGACGTGCACATTGCCTGGCTGCGCCAGAAGCTCGAGGAGGATCCACGGCAGCCGCAGTGGATTCTCACCGTGCACGGCATGGGCTACAAGCTGGCGGGCTGACGGTCAGGCCGCCGGAAGTTCGATCTCCACGAGCAGCCCCGGATCTGCATTGTGCGCGCGGATCTTGCCTTTGTGCAGCTCGATCGCCCGGCGTGCTATGGAGAGTCCCAGGCCCGCGCCGCCGCTGGCGCGATCGCGATCCGTTTCCACGCGATAAAAGGCGTCGAAGATACGCGGCAAGGCTTCTTCCGGCACGCCCGGTCCGAAGTCGCGAATCCGCACGAGCGCTTTCCCGTCCACCGGCTCCAGGCTGGTTTGCACTGCGGTGGCCTCCGGAGTGTAGCGGATCGCGTTGCGGATCACGTTCTCGAGGGCGCGGCGCAGCAACTCAGGATCGCCCGCAATCGTTACCGGCGGCGCGTTCGCCAGGCGCACATCGCTGCCGCGGGCCTGCGCTTCGAGCGACGCATCCGAGACAAGTTCCGCGAGTAACTCGTCGAGCCGCACGGGCTCGTGACGCATCGCGCCGGCGTCTCCTTCGGCGCGGGTTACCTGTAACAGACCGCCGATCAAGCCGTTCAGCCGGTCCGCTTCCCGATCGATGCGGTCGAGCGCGGCTTCCCGGTTCTGGCCGGAACGCGCCAGCTCCACCGCCACCCGCAAGCGGGCCAGCGGGGAGCGCAGCTCATGCGCGATGTCGAGCAATAGCCGGCGCTCGGCGGCGAGCAGCGTCTGGATGCGGTCCGCCATGCGATCGAAGGTGCGGCCCAGGTCGCCCAATTCATCGCGGCGCCGCGTCTTCACGCGTGCGGACAAGTCGCCATGCCCAAAGTTCTCCACAGCGTGTTGCAGCCGCCGCGCCGGGTAAGTGAGATAGTAAGCCAGTAAGTAACAAAATAAGATGCAGGTGCCCATCAGCCACCAATGCTGCGGCGCCAGGAACCAGTGGCCGAGGCGCTGATGCGGAATAATGAACAGGAACCAATACTGGCCGTCCGCCGACTTACGGGCGATAACGGCGCCCCGCAGACGCAGCGCCGCGAATGCCGGCTCCCGCGTGGGCTTGGCGATCAGGCTGGATTCATCCGCTCCGGTGAGTAAGTCGCGCCCGGCAGGTCCGGTAAGCATGCCCTGCCCGATGAACACCTTGTGAAACCGGTCCATGAATTGCCCCAGCCCCTGCCGGCCGCCGGTTTCGTACGCGGCGCGCGCTTCCTGAAGCTGAAAATCGACCAGCCGCGAAAACAGGTACGGCCGCTCGGTCGACAGGCCCGAAACGATGGCCGACCCGATCGTGTTGATGACCAGTGCGGCCCAGAACCACACCAGGATCTTGGCGAATAGCGAATTCATTCTTCCGCTCCATCGTGCGCCTCGCGCAGAAACTGATAGCCCACGCTGCGAATCGTCTTGATAATCGGCCGCTTGGTTTCGAGCTTGCGGCGGATGTGGCTGATGTGCATGTCGACCGAGCGGTCGTACGGGGTGGCTTTGCGGTTGTACAGTTCCTCCATCAAATCGTCGCGCGAGAGAACCCGGCCTGCCGCGCGCATCAGCGACTCGAGGATGTCGAATTCGAACGTGGTGAGCTCGATCGCCTGCCCGTCAACCGTGACCTGGCGGGTGGCCGGATCGAGCACGACGCCGTTCACCTCAATGCGCTGTCCGGCGGATCCGCGCGGTTCGTAGCGCCGAAGAATCGCCCGCACGCGCGCCACCAGTTCACGCGGGTTGAAGGGCTTGGGCAGATAGTCGTCAGCGCCGAGTTCCAGGCCGATGATGCGATCTACATCGTCGGCGCGGGCTGTCAGCATCAAGACCGGCACGTGGCTCTCCCGGCGCAGCCTGCGCAGGATCTCGAAGCCGTCCAGGCCCGGCAGCATCACGTCCAGGATCGCCAGTTGAAATCCGCCGTGTAGAGCCCGTTCGAGGCCGCGGTGGCCTTCGTTGGCAGTTTCCACAGCAAACCCTTCGCCCTTCAGGAACTCCGTCAGCAGCGAGCACAACTCCGTGTCATCGTCGATCAACAATAGTCGCACGGCTCCGAATGTACCACGCCGGGCAGCATATTCTCATTGAAGAATGAGCCTCGAGGCAGTAAGGCTTCGGCTACTTCATCCTGCATGTGATAAGACTCCGGCGCGCGCCTCACAATGACATACAATGACCATAAGCCGCCATGGTCAGCCAGCTTCAGGGAAAGGTGGGACTGCTCCGCCAACTCGGATTCGTCAGCGCCACCGCGCTGGTGGTCTCGAACATGGTGGGGATGGGCATCTTCACCACTACCGGATTTCTCGCGCGTGACCTGGGCAGCGCCAAGCTGATCCTGGCGGTATGGGTGGTGGGCGCAGTTTTCGCGTTGGCCGGCGCGTTAAGTTACTCCGAGCTGGGCATCAATTTCCCGAGCTCGGGCGGCGAGTATGTCTACCTGACACGCGCCTTTGGTCCGGCCTGGGGATTCATGACCGGCTGGATCTCCTTCTTCGCCGGCTTCTCTGCCCCGATTGCCGCCACGGCGCTGGCGTTCTCCGATTATTTGGGATACTTCTATCCTTCCTTGAAGCAGGCGAACGCGCCGGTGATTTTCGGCTCCGGCTCGACGGCCATCCGGCTGGGCGGCGGACAAGTGGTGGCCTGCGCGCTGATCGCCGCCTTCAGCATCCTGAACTGTCTGGGCGTGCGGCGCACGGCCCGCGTGCAGAATGCGTTGACCGCGACCAAGCTGGTGGTGATTATCGGCTTCGTCGCGCTGGGATTCCTGAGCGGCTCGGGAAGCTGGGAGCATTTTTCGCAGCCGGCCGTCCGCACCGCTCCCACCAGCCTGCCCGCACAGTTCGTGATCAGCCTGCTGTGGGTGATGGTGGCCTACAGCGGATGGAATGCGGCGACTTACGTGGCCGAGGAACTCAAGCGTCCGGACCGCACCCTGCCCACGGCACTGGGTGCCGGCACGGCCCTGGTGACGGCGTTGTTCATCGGGTTGAACCTGATCTTCATTTATTCCACGCCGCTCGAGTCGATGAAAGGCGTGCTGGCGGTCGGGTCGCTGGCTGCATCGAACTTGTTCGGGCCGCAGGTTGCCGGGACCTTCTCGGCGCTGATGGCGCTGTCGCTGATGGCCACGGTCAACGCCGAGGTGACCATCGGCCCGCGCGTGTACTACGCGATGGCCAAGAACAAGGCGTTCTTCAAGGCTGCGGCCACTGTGCATCCGGAATGGCACACTCCCGTGACCGCCATTCTGAGCCAGGCGGTGTGCGCCATGGTAATGACGCTCACGCCGTTTCCGCAACTGGTGGTCTATATCGGATTCAGCCTGACGTTTTTCTCGGTGATGTCGGTGGGGTCGCTGTTCATTTTCAGGCGGCGGACCGGCTGGCAGCGTTTGCGGGCCGTGAGTTTCGGTTATCCGGCGATCCCGCTGTCGTACATCCTGGTGGGCGCTTGCATGATCGGTTACGGGATCGTGTGGCAGCCGCTGGCATCGGTGACGGCGCTGATGACCATCGGCGCGGGCGCCGCGGTGTATCACGTGTGGCTGCGGCCGCGGCCGGCTTAGGAGTGGACCGCTGTGCCACGCACCGGCGCCTGTGACCCCGGCCGCGATTTCGCCACGCCCGCGAACACGGCCAGCGCCAGCAGGTATAGGATGCCGCCGGCCAGCAGTGTCTGTACTAATCCCATGTAAATCGCGCAAACGAGCGCGCCTACCGAGCCAAGCACGCTGGCCGCCGCATTCAGCGACCAGGCCCATCGCACCGAAGGCTTGTGCCATTCCTCGAGGCGCTTCAGGCCGGTGGGGAACGGCATGCCCATCATGAAGCCGGCGGGCGAGATCAGCAACACGGTGATCAGGAACTTGAGCGGTAGAGGCAGCCCCACGCCGGCGGCCAAGACCGGCGTGACGATGGCCGCCAGCAGCGCGACGAGCACGGCTATCACGATCAGGGCGCGACAGAGACGGCCGTCATCGCCGCCCAGAATGGGCCGGCTGAAATAACTGCCGAGCCCGCTCGATACCAGCAGGGAAAAGATCACGACGGTGAGCGCGTAAGTCGGATGGCCGAGGAACAGGACGAATTTCTGGATCAGCGCGACTTCGATCAGGATGTATCCGGCGCCGATGCAGAGGAAGTAGAGCAGAAAGGGCAATACGCCTTCTTGCCGCGGCAGGCGCGTGCCCAGCACGACGGGCGGCAGCGCCAGGATGATGGCGGTGGCAACCAGACTGATGGCCATCAACCCATAGAGCAGCGGGACGGCCTTGTTGATCTTGTAATCGGCCGTACGGTCGGAGGCGTGTTCGAGAAACCGCAGGATGTCGCGCGGCTGCACGGTATAAAAGAAGAAGGGCTGGTTGTCGCTGACCGGAGAAATGTCGTACTGATAGTTGCGCTCGTAGGCTGTGGGATTGGAACTGCGCAGCAGGTCGGTGAATTGGCCTGGAATGCGTGCGTCGGGCAGGTAGATGGCACGCATATCGGAGGCGGCGATAGCGGCGCGCGTGCGGGCGATATCGGCGGCGGAGAACGGCTTGCGCGCGATCAGGACCGTATCCTGCGCGCCCCAGCCTTTGGTGGAGCCCTCGCGGCCCACGATGATGTGGCTGGCCGGATCGGTCTCGCCGATCTCGCGCAGAGCCGCCACGGCGAGCGCTACCAGGCGCAGGGATTCGCGCGGCGGATCGAGACCCCAGCGGGTGAACGCGGCCACGCCGTCGTCGGTCAGATGCAGCAGGTAATCACGGAAGGCATCGGTCGTATAGAGATTGTTTTCCGAAAGAGCGAAGGCGCCGGCGGCGGTGGAGGCCCAGGTGTCGACCAGGGTCGCCTGCAGCACCTGGTATTTCTCATGGCTGCGGCGTACAAAACTACGGCCGTCTTCCACAACGATGCGCACGTCCGGACGCAAATATATGCCGCGGCTCTGCGCCGCAAAGCGATCGCGCATCACGGTGGTGGCGATAATGGGATTGATCTCGACGCCCGTGATGTCGTGGCTGCCGGAAGCCAGCGCGCGCGCGATATCCCATCCGCCGCCCGGGCCGATGACCAGGGTCTTGGCGCCGGGCCGCACGGCATACGGCAGCGCCGGACCTTCGTCCAGCAACTCGTGGCGCTCGCGCGCGTTGAGGTGCGCGAAATCGAAACTGGCGATGCCGGTGGAAGCGTCCGCATCGATGAAGATGGAATAGTCACGCACCGCGATGCGCGAAAAACTGTTCCATTGCACGAACTCTTCCTTCTTCAGCTTCTGACCTTTGGCGTAGCGGATGGCGATCACGTTGTCGGCAGCGTTGTAAAAGGCGAACGAAAACAGGGCGAGGGCCAGCGCTACGCCGGCCGCGCGCAGCCGCACCGATCCCGCCATACTGTGCCAGATGGCTCCCGCCGCGGCGAACAACACGGAGACGAAGATTACGGTGCTGGTGCCGCCGAAATGATTCAGAAACGGGACCAGCAGCAGGCAGCCCGCCGAGGCGCCCAGCAGGTCGAAGAAATAGACGCGGTGGACGCGCTCGACGGTCTCGGAAATGGCCAGCGACACGATGGTGCCCGAGACGAAGAACGGCAGCGAAGTGGCGAAGTAGACCGCGGTCAAGCCCCACGCGCCTGGCTCCTGTTTCTGATCGACCACCACGAAGAGCGCGCCCATCACCAGCAGGCTGTTGAGCATGCTCAGGTAGCCGAGCTTGCGGAAAAGGTGCCCCCGCCAGCCCGCCACGATGTAAGAGAACACGCCGCCCACGCCCAGGCCGAATAGCGCAATGGAGATGGCCAGGAAGGCGAAGTGGTAGTAGAACACTACCGAGAAGATGCGCGTGAGCGACAGCTCGAGCAGCAGGGTGGCCAGTGTGGTCAGCGCCACTCCCAGGTAAAGGTGAGGCCAGGGGACGGAGGGTTTCGCGGGAACAGGCAAGATACTATTTTAGACCGCTGCCGGTATCGCTAAAATGGCTCAAGGGAAGCGCTCAGTGCCGGACTCATCCGCATCGTGAATATAGCGGAACCGCAGCCTCGTGCGCGTGCAGGCGGCGGAGCCCGCGCTTTGGCTCCTGCTAGTGGATCTGTGGGCGAGCTACGCGAATGAGGCCGGTCATTCTGCGGTACCTCGCCAAGGACTACGTACGCCACCTGCTGCATCATCTAGGGCAGATGGGTGCAGGCTTTGTATAATGAATCCGTACTCAGAACCCCTCATATGAAACTGAAAATGCTCTTCACGATTGGCCTGCCGTTGGCTGTGCTTTCGCATCTCATCGCGGCGAACTGGCTTTCCTATGGACACGATCCGCAGCGTACGGGCTGGAGTCCCGAAGAGACCGAGATCAATCGCGACAACGCGAAATCGCTGACGCTGCTGTGGAAGGCGCACCTCGACAACCAGCCGCGCGAATTGAATTCGCTCACCGCGCCGGTGAACGTCGAGTGGGTCACTACCGACAAGGGCATGGCCGAGATCGTGATCGTGGGCGGCGCGTCGGACAATCTGTTCGCGCTGAACGCGGACAACGGCAAGCTGATGTGGAAGAAAACGTTCGAAGCGGAGGCCAAGCCGCGCCAGGAGCCGTTCTGGCTGTGCCCGAACGCGTTGAATGCCACGCCGCTGGTGCGCAAGGACGGACTCTCGGCCACGGTGTTCGCCATCGCGAGCGACGGCCGGCTGCACGTGCTCAACGCCATCGACGGCGAGGACCGCATGCCGCCGATGAAGTTCGTGCCGCCGTTTTCGAAGAACTGGAGCCTGAACCTGGTCCACAACGTTCTGTATACCTCGATCTCGCAAGGCTGCAACGGCGCGAAGTCGGGCGTGTATTCGATGGATCTGAATTCACCGGATCACACGGTCACCTTCTTCCAATCGGCCAGCGGCGCCGCGGGCATCTGGGGGCGCGCGGGCGTGCCGGTTACGAAGGGCGGAATGGTGATCGCGCAGACCGGCGATGGCTCCTATGACGCGGCACACGGCCAGTTCCCGGACACGATCCTGCAACTCTCCGCGAAGGACCTGAAGCTGGTCGATTATTTCACGCCGTCGAATCATGTGTATCTCTCGCGCAAGGATCTGGACATGGGCGCGATGTCGGCAACCGTGTTCCCGGTCGACGGGCATGAAGTCGTGGCCTCTGGCGGCAAGGAGGGCGTTATTTACCTGCTCGATGCGGAGCACGTTGGCGGACCGGATCACAAGACGCCGCTCTATCGCAGTCCGCTGCTTGCCAACGGGGACGCCGATTTCGCGGGCCGCGGATTCTGGGGCGCGTTCGCTACCGCCGAGGACGCGCAGAAACATCGCTGGCTGTATGCTCCGGCCCTGGGCGCTCCGGCCAGCGGGGCGAAATTCCCGGTGACTAACGGCGACGCATTCGACGGGAGCATCATGGCGTTTCAGGTCACGGAAAACGCCGGGAAGTATGAGCTGGTGCCGGAGTGGATCTCGCGCGACCTGAATCTGCCGGAGCCGCCGATCGTGGCGGGCGGCCTGGTGTTTGCCATCTCGAACGGGGAGTTCGCGCGGCAATCGAAGGGTACCGAGGGCGGCCTCTACAGTTCCGCCGAGCGCGCCGCGAAGCACGTGGGGCACGCGGTGCTCTACGCGTTCGACGCAACCACGGGCAAGGAGCTTTATTCGAGCGGCGACACCATGCCGGGCTGGACGCACTTCAGCGG
>DATKNQ010000101.1:0-99044 GCA_035541265.1 Bryobacteraceae bacterium | reverse complement strand
GCGGTCCTGATCGGGATGCAGCGGATTGCCGTGACAGCTCAGGGCGCTGATGGTGAAGCCGTTGTCCGCCAGCTTCTTTTTGAACTCGTTCAACTCAGCTTTGCTGTCCAGCATGGACAGCTTGCAATGCGGATCGCCCGGATAGTTGCCGGTGCCGAGCTCCACGGTATCGACATGGAAGCCCTTGAGCTTGTTGAGCACGTCGTCAAGGGAAAGCTGAGCCAACAGGGCGGTGAAAACGCCAACTCTCACGTAGAATTTCTCCTTTCGCGGGTACTGCGGAATGCCACCGTACAGCATAGCAGGGCGTGAGGCTGGCGGCGCGGGCGGGGGTTGAATGGGGTAGAATGGGGATGTTCACAGAGATGCGCCCGTAGCTCAGCTGGATAGAGCGTTTGCCTCCGGAGCAAAAGGTCGGTGGTTCGAATCCACTCGGGCGTACCATCCCAAGTTCTCTCCCCTCAAAAGACTCAGAGGGGTTCCGGGATCCCTGATCCCGCTTGATGGGATCGCAGCCCCGCACCCCTGGCGAAGCGCCCCACCGGCCGCCTACAACTCCCAGCCCTTGCGATACTCCCGCCGCAGATACTTATTAGCATCCGGTATGTTCGTGATCGTCATGCTGGCGGAATCGTAGTCGATCCGGTGCCGTACGCGCAGCGCCACGGCCGCCAGGTTGAACGCTTCCGAGATCGGGCCCGCATACTGGAAATCGGCCGGCGAAGTCTGCCCGCCGCGGCAGGCCGCCACCCATTGCTTCACGCCCTGCAGTGGATCGCGCTGCGCCGGTGCCGCCTCGGGCTTGGGCGCCTGATACTCGCGCATTTTCTTTTCGGGGATCAGGCGCGGATCTTCGAGCAAGAAGCCGGTGAGGATCTTACCCTTGTCGCCCACGAACAGCATGCCCTCGGCTTCCAGTTCCTGGTTGTCGGCCTCCAACTCCTCCGGCGTGCGCGGACGCATGCCGCCGTCGTACCAGAACAGTTCCACCGGACCCAGGTCTTCGCGCGCGGCAAACTTGAACCGCACAGTCGACGCCAGCGGGAACGAGTAGTCGTTGTGAATCTGATGGCTGACATGATCGGCGATCATGCAGGCCGTGCTGGGCCGCGCTTCCACGCTGACCGGCGCGCCAAGTTGCAGCGTCCGGAACACGACCCACAAGCTGTAATGGCCCATGTCCGCGATCGATCCGCCGCCGAAATCGTACCAGCCGCGAAAGACGTTGTGCGTGTAATTCGGATGATACGGCCGGTCGAGCGCCGGGCCCAGCCACAGGTCCCAATCGAAACCCTCAGGCACAGGCGGCTGATCGGTAGGCAGCGTCAGGTACTGCGGCCACACCGGCCGGTTCGTCCAATTGTGGACCTCCCGCAGCGTGCCAATGGCGCCGTCTTTGATCCACGCCATGATCAGGTCCATCGAGCCGTTCGAATCCCACGGGATGAAGTGCGTGGCTACTTTTGCGGTGCGCGCCGTTTCGATCACCTGGCGCGCTTCGTAGAGCCGGTTGGCGATGGGCTTGTGCATCATCACGTGCTTGCCCTTTTTCATAGCCGCGATCGAGATAGTGGCGTGCTGGTGATCGGGCGTCATGATCTTCACGCCGTCTATGCTCTGTTTCTCGAGCAACTCGCGAAAGTCGGCAAAAGCGGCGCAGCCCTTGTAGCTGCCCGACGCGCTCTTCGACGCGTAGTACGACTCGACGATCTCGCGGCCCACTTCGCGCCCGCCCGGAATGCCGTCCGCGCCTTCACGCCACATAGGCTTGCCGATGAACTGCCGGATGCTGTTGCGCAGCCCGTTCTTCGACCAGTCCACATAGTCGTTGCCATCCTTGTTCGGATCGCAGACCGCGACCACGCGCAAGTCGTCGCTGGGCAGCAACTCCATCAGCTCGCGGATTCCCTGGGTCCCCACGCCGATATAGGCCAGGGTGACTTTGTCGCTGGGGGCCACGAACTGCGGCCCGCCCAGAACGTGACGGGGAAGGATGGTAAACGCGGCGGCCGTGCCGGCTGCCTTCTCCAAAAACCGGCGGCGGTTCATGCCGGGTGCATCGGATTGAGACATCCAGACCTCCTACGGTAGATGTTAATGCTTGCCGGCCTCGCTCGGCGCGCAGCGTATGTTGTCGATCAGCCGCGTCTCGCCGAGCCACGCCGCGATCGCGACGCGCACGGGGCCGTCCACGTGCGCCACCGGCTGCAGCTCGTCGTCCTCCGCGATCTCGAGATACTCGACGCGGATCAGCGGCTCCGCGCCCAACACGGCCGAGGCCGCGGCCCTTACTCTCTCTGTATCCCGCTGCCCCGCCCCAATGGCTTGCTCCGCGACGCGCAGCGCTTGATACAACCGTGGCGCGGCGGCGCGCTCCGCAGTGCTCAAATGCCGGTTGCGGGAGCTAAGCGCCAGTCCGTCAGGCTCGCGCACCGTCGGCACCCCGATGATTTCGACCGGCAGATTCAGATCGCTCACCATGCGCCGGATCACGGCCAGTTGCTGCGCGTCCTTCTCGCCGAAATAGGCGCGCTCGGGCCGCACGATCTCGAATAGCTTCAACACCACCGTGGCTACGCCACGAAAATGCCCGGGACGAAAGTGGCCTTCCATGTAATCCGCCACCCGGCCCACTTCGACGAAAGTGACCGGCTCCCGCGGATACATCTCTTCTACCGCCGGTGTGAACACGATATCCACGCCGCGCGCTGCGCAGAACGCCAGGTCCGCGGCCACTGGACGCGGATAGCGCGCGAAGTCTTCCGCCTGGTTGAACTGAATCGGGTTTACGAAAATGGAGACCACCACCGTTGCCGAACCGGTGTGCGCCGCATCGATCAGCCGGCCGTGGCCGGCGTGCAGCGCGCCCATCGTGGGCACGAATCCCAGCGGGCGGCGCGCCTGCGACAACGCGCCGCGCAGCTCCGCGAGCGTTGCGATGGTCTGCACGCTACTTCGCCCCGTTCACCCCGCCCGCCGCGCTCTGGTTTGGCGCGGGGAACCGGCCCGCGCGCACGTCTTGCGCGTATTCCTGAACCGCCGTCACGGCCTGCTCGCCCAAGTCCGCATAACATCGCACGAACGGCGGCACGGCATCCTGCGAGAGACCCAGCATGTCGTAACTTACCAGCACCTGTCCGTCGCAATACGGACCGGCTCCGATGCCGATGGTCGGCACGTCCAGTTCTTCGGTGACCTTCGCAGCCACAGCCGCGGGGATGGATTCCAGCACCACCGCGAACGCACCTGCTTCGGCGAGCGCCTGCGCATCCGCCAGTAAGTGCGCGGCGTCTGTTTCATCGCGCGCCTGCTGGCGGAATCCGCCGAGTTGATGCACCGATTGCGGCAGAAGTCCCAAGTGCCCCATCACCGGAATGCCTGCTTCCACCAGCCGTGCAGCCGCCTCGATGGCGGCCCCGCCGCCTTCCAGCTTCACCGCGGATGCGCCGCCTTCTTGAATGAGCCGCGCGGCATTGCGCATGGCCTCTTCCACGCTCACCTGGTAAGTGAGAAACGGCATGTCAGCCACCACCAGCGCGCGTAGCGCCCCGCGGCTCACCGCCCGTGTGTGATGGATCATGGCATCCAGAGTGACGGGCAGCGTCGTGTCGTAGCCGAGCACCACCATGCCCAGCGAATCGCCCACCAACAGCACATCGATGCCGGCGCGATCGAGCAAACGCGCCATGGTGTAGTCATAGGCCGTCAGCATGGCGATCCTCTCGCCGCGCCGTTTCTTGACCGCCAGGTCCGGCACGCGGATCCGCTTCGTTTCAGTCACGCCCACTCCCTTCCATTAAGATTTCTTCGATCGTGCCGCCGCGCGCCGCATCGAGTCCTTGCCGCCGCGCGACTTCCAGAGTGGCAAGCCCTACTGCGCGGTATAAACTGCTCACCGCCGGCTTCGCGTTACGGATTGCTGCCAGGTGCGCACGCACGGTGTCCGCATCACCGCGCACGATAGGCCCGGTCAGCGCGGCTGCCGGTCCCAATTCGAAAGCATTCCTCACGCTGGTCCGCGCCAGCGGTTCCAAAGCGCGCTGCGCGGTGGCCTCATCCACGCCGGCTTCTTTCATCAGCATAACAGCGGTCGAGATTAAGGCGATCAGGTAATTACTCGCCGTCACCGCGGCGGCGTGATACAACGGACGCGCGGTGGCCGGAATCTGCAACACAATGCCATTCAGCAGACCGGCGATCTGTGTGGCCCAAGCCACCGCATCGGGTTCGCCGTCAATGGCGAAGGCGGAGCCGGGCAGCACAGTCACGCCTTCGCCGGGATTCGCAACGGTCTGCAAGGGATGCAATGTGCCGCAACTCACCCCGCTCGCAGCCAGCGCCGCGAGTGCTTCCGGACCGCGCGCGCCGGATGTGTGCAGCGCCACGCCGCCGCACATACCCGATTGAGCAAGCGCCTGGGCCACTTCCGCGATGGCGTCGTCCGGCACGGCGATCAGCACGTACCTGGCGTGCTGCACGATACCGTCGTATGTGACCGCCCTTGTAGCGCCGCCCACAAATCGAGCGGCAACCGCCGCGTGCGCGGGATCACGGCTCGCGATCGCCGCCACACATTCACCGCGCTCAGACAGCAGACGTCCGAGCGCCTGCGCCATCCTACCCGCGCCCGCGATTCCGGCCGGCCGAGGCATTCACTGCCAGTGTAACGTGCACCGGCCGGTCCGCCGCGACAAAAGTGGCGCCGCGGTGTTCAGCTTAACGGAATACTTCTTGCGCGATGCTTACCTTTCTTCTCGCCGCCTTTCTCGCGGCCAGCTCCGGCTACCGCAGCGTGGATGTGGATGCGGCACGCGTGACCGGCAGAATCCGCTCGTTTCAGGGCGTGAATGACGGGCCTGTGCCGCTGGGGCGTGGTTTACCGGATCTGACCAGCCAGTACCGGGACCTGCGCATCGACATCGTCCGCCCGCACGGCATGTTTGGCCCGGTAGACATCGACGCCCGCTGGACAACTCCGAATCGCATCACGGAGGCTGTGGGCGCCTCGGCAGCCAGAACGATTTTCCCGAATTGGAGTGCCGATCCGGACAAGCCCGAAAGCTACAACTTCGGGCCAACCGATCGCGTGATACAAGGAATCGTCGGCTGCGGTGCGGAAGTCTACTATCCGCTGGGGCGCAGCTTTGGCGCGGACTTTGCGCCGCCGCCCGACTTCGATAAGTATGCCGGGATCGCGAAACACGTCGCCATGCACTACAACACGGGCTGGGCGAACGGCTACCACGATCACATCCGCTACTGGGAGGTCTGGAATGAGCCGGACGCCAATCCCGCCTGGGATGCGGGATTCATCCGGCCGTTCTGGTCGGGAACGCCCGCCGGGTTTTATCAGCTCTACGAAAAGGTCGCGCGCGCGCTCAAAAGCTTCGATCCGTCGTTGAAGGTCGGCGGACCAGCCATCGCGGCGCCGTTTATCGGCGGACCCTATCGCGAGGGTTTCATCGCCTACTGCGCGGCGCATCATGTGCCGCTCGATTTCTTTTCCTGGCATCATTACTTCGTCTCCTCCTACGACCCCTACGATGTGGTGCGCATTGGCCGGCGGATGCGCCAGCTTCTCGATGCGCAAGGGTTTCGCGATGCGGAGACTTATCTCACGGAGTGGAACATGGGTCCGGGGCACAACACCATGCGGCGTCCTGATCAGCCTTCTAGCTCCGGCGAGGCCTTTATAGGCGCCGTATTGACCTATCTTCAGGACTCGCCCGTGACGCGGGCCATGTATTATCGGGCGGATGCCGGCAACGAGAGCCTGTTCGAGCGCGACGGGAGTTATCGCCGGAAAGCATATCCGTTCGCAGCCATGGGGAGCATGCTGGATACGCCCGATAAGTTGGCGGTAAGTGGCGCGGACACCATTGGATTCGCAGTCCTCGCGGGGCGATCGGCGGACCGCAACAGAATACGCATTCTGATTTCAAATTACGAAATCCCCCCCGCGTACGGCATCCCCGGCCGCGGCCGGATGCGAATGCCGCCGCAATCCGGCATTGCGTATCACGACAACCACGGCTATGCACTTACCGTAACTAACTTACCTTGGGGAGACGCTGGTTATAACGTGAAATGCTATCGGGTTAGCGAAGCCGGCGACTTCCGCCCGCAGTCGCTGCCGGCGGGACGCGGGCCTACGTATGAGCTGCGGCGCGATCTCGAGGCTCCCGCATGGGAGCTGATCGTTCTCGAGCGGCAGTAACGCGTCACACGTAATGCTTGAGTTTGGGCCAGAGAGACCGCAACGAAACTTTGGGCTCGCGGCATACCCAAATCGCCAGGCCGTTCTCAAACGGCATGGCGTTCGGATCGTGAATCATTCCTGCCGCGCGCACATCGCCGAACACTCTTTGGAGCCCCGCGTCTCCTCCTCCCACCACGATCACCACCTGTGGATCGACTGGCGGTGGACCCCATAACCAGTAATTGTTGTGACCGCTGATCGCGTTCGGAATCCTCAGTGAGGGCCCGTAATAATCGATCGCCCCGGCTTCCCCGTAGTTCTGCGTCAGGATGGCAGTGTGCCCCTGGTCCTCGGCGGGCAGTTCGTGAAACACCTTGGCCACCTGCTCCGCCATGTTGCGCCAGCCGAACATATCCGCGTAGAACTGCGGCAGTCTGCCCATCTTGTGGCGCTCCTCCACGGGATTCTTGATGCCTAGCCACGCGGCGTAGCGGACAAAGGTCTCGACCGGCAAAACCGGCACGGCCAGCGGTGCACTGAGCGCCGCCAGGACTAACATCAGCGCCACCAGCGCGGGCCTCGCCCATTGCCACCGGCGCAGCGCGAGTGACTCCTCCAACAGAACCCCGCCGGCGCCCAGTAACATCGGGTAAGCAGGCAACAGATAGTATCCTTTGCCGTGCAGCATCCATAGAGTGACACCCACCACGACAAAGGTCCAGCCGAGCGCCCGGTAAGCTTTGCCGCGCGGGTGAAAAAAGAAGAACCACAATCCGGCGAGCCAGACCGGGACCGCCGCGACGGTAAGCTGTAACTGCGTAGTCAGAAATTGGCCGGGTGTCAGCAGCGCATTCTTATACTTCACGGCATTCTGCAAGAATTCCAGCGTGGGCCAGCCCAGGCGGATCTCCCAGATCACGTTCGGCAGGAAAAGCAGCGCGGCGATCAGGCCGCCCAACCACAGGTTGCGCTGCGCAAAGTCTCTGCGGCGGGCGGTCAGCAGCAGGCCGGCAACCACGCCGAAGCCGAAGAAGAGCATGGCGTGCTTGTTCTCCAGGCCCACACCGGCCACCACCCCGAAACCCAGCCAGTACCTGGAATCGCCCGTGTTCCAGGCGCGGATCGCCATCCACGCGCAGCCGCCCCAGAACAGCGGATCGAACGCGTTGGTGTTCATAAAATGATCGATGCTCATCCATGCGGGAGCAACGATCACGGCCAGGCCAGCCAGCGCCTGCGCGAAGCGGCCGCCGCCCAGTTCACGTGCGATCGCCGCCGTCAGCACAACCACGCCGGCGCCCGCCATCGCCGGCAGCAAACGGACGGCGAACAGAGAATCGCCCAGCACCGCTGTGATCGCGCGAGTCAGTACGCCGATCAGCGGCGGGAACTCGACGTAGCCGAACGCCAGGTGACGGCCGCACGCCAGATAGTACAGCTCGTCGCGAAAGATGCCGTAACCGCGGAATGTGGCCAGATGGAAGAGCAGCTTGGCGAACGCCAGCGCCATCACAATCCGCCCGGCCGTCCAGAAACGGGTCCGCATTGGAGACCTCCGGAAGCTGTCAGTCGCGGCTCAGCACAAAGACATAGTCGCCCGAGCCGGCTTCCACCTCGAGCGTGCCGTCGTTCTCACGCACCGCGCCGATGCCCGCCACACCCGGCTGGAATTGCCCGCCCTTCCAGATCGCCTGCCCCGATTCCGCAAGGGTCACGGGCGACAAACCCAGCTCCGGAATGTGAATGTCAGCCTCGCTGCCCACCGGGACGCGGACCTCCAGGCGCAGCCCATCGTCGGAGCGGCTCCAGGATGACGCCACCGTCCCACGCACCGTATTCAGCGATCCGGAGGCCCACTTGAGATCCCGCACCACTTGCGGCGCGATCACGATGTGCTCAAATCCCGGCTTGGCCGGATCCGGATTGATGCCCGCCAGTGCATTGTAGAACCATGCGCCGAGGCTGCCGAACATCGGATGATTGTGCGAGTTCATCGACGGACCGGTCTTATTCTGCCAGAGTTCCCACAAGGTGGTCGCGCCGTTCTCGATCATGTAACCCCAGCTCGGGTAAGTCGTCTGCGTGGCCAGCTCGTAGGCCAAGTCGGAGTTACCGGTACGAGTCAGCAACGGGAATAAGTACTTGGTGCCCAGAATGCCGGTGGTCAGGTGCGTGTTGCGCGTGTAGACCAGATCGTCCCGTAGCTCGCCGAAGACCCTGCCTGCATGGTCCCGCGGGACCATGTTCAAAAATAGCGGCAGGATCTGCGCCGTCTGCGTGCCCGTTGCATACACGCCCGTGGCCGGATTCAGAAACTTGGCATTGAAGGCGTCTTTAATCTCGCCTGCCAGTTTGTGATAGGCAGCCGCATCACTCGACTTACCCAGAATCTCCGCCATGCGCGCGACTAAGTCCGCACTCCAGTGATAGCAGAAAGTCGAAACCAGATTGCCGGGTGTCTTCTCGATGGGCACCCAGTCGCCGTAGTAACTGTAGTCCAGAATGCCATCGTGAGTGCGCGTCCGCAGATAGTCGGTCCAGGCCTTCACGCCATCGTAATTCTCTTCCAGGATGCGCCGGTCGCCGTAATACTCGTACATGTACCAAGTCAGCAACGGATAGGCCAAGCCCCACGCCGGATCCGCGGGACGGCTGCCGTAGCGATGCGGCACCGTGTCCGTGACTGTTCCGTCCGCGCCCTGAATATCGTGAATGTCGCGCAGGAAGTTCGTATAAAAGGCCGGCATATCGAAGTTGAGCATGGCCGTTTCGGCATAGAGATGCGCGTCCGCCATCCACCCCATGCGCTCGTCGCGCTGGTTGCAATCGGTGGGAATGCTGTGCAGGTTGTCCTGAATGCCCCACAAAATGTTGTGCTGGATCTGGTTGAGGATTTGCTTGGAACTGCTGAATCCCCCGGTTGGCCGCACGTCGGAATGCACCACCTTGGCGCGCAGCGTATCGAACTGCGGCGCGCCCGGGAAGCCGGTCACTTCGACGTAGCGGAATCCGTGGTAAGTGAAGCGCGGTTGATAGATTTCTTCGCCGCCATCACCGCGCAAGTAATAAACATCGGTAGCTCTCGCCGCGCGCAGATTCTCGACGTTCAGGGTGCCGTCGTCATATAAGAGTTCGGCATGTCGAAGCTGCACGCGTGCGCCGTGCGGCCCGCGCACACGGATCTGGACCACGCCGCTGATGTTCTGACCCAGATCGTAGATGTACACGCCCGCGCGCGGCGACGTCAGCTTTACCGGCACAATCGTATCGATCGCGCGGATGGGTGGCATCATCTGTGCCGAGAGCACCCCCTTCGGCCCGTCGATCAGGTTGGCGGCTTTCCAATGCGCATCGTCGAAGCCCGCGCGATCCCAGCCCGGCGTTTCCAGGCGCGCATCGTAGGTCTCGCCGTTATAGACGCTGTCCGAAACGATCGGGCCGTTGGTCATTTTCCATGACGCATCCGTGGCCACTTCCACCAGCTGCCCGCCTTCCAGCTCCGCGCGGATCTGCATGCGCAGGGCGCGTCCGTGAAACCAGCCCTCGCCCAGCATCACGCCGGCCGCATTGGAGCCCGGCCGGAGACGTTCGGTAATGTCGTAGACGGTGTAGAGTACGCGCTTATCATAAGTGGTCCAGGCGGGATCGAGTAAGTGGTCGCCCACCTTGTGGCCATTGATGCGCAGCTCGTAATAACCCAGGCCGGCGATATAGGCGCGCGCGCGCACCGGGCGGGCCGGAAGGGTGAACTCTTTGCGAAACTGGTTCGCGCCGCCGATCCATTGCCCTTTCCACTCGCTCGCGTCAAGCAGGCCCATTGCAAAATGCGCGGCCGCGCTGTACGGGCTCGCATGATCGCCGCTATCCCAATAGCGCACCTTCCAGTAATAGGCCTGGCCGCTCGCGAGCGGCTTGCCGGCATACGCCACGTGCACCGACTCGCTGCTCGCCACCTTGCCGCTATCCCACTGGTCGCCCGCGGCGGCCTCCGGTTTGGATGACACCAGCACCTCGTAAGCAGTCTGGCGCTGGCCGCGCGCCCCGTGTTGGAGCACCCACGAGAGACGCGGCTGCCGCACGTCGATGCCTGCCGGACTGGTCAGATACTCGCAGCGCAAATTGGATGGCGCACCGGCCATCGCGCTTTCCTGCGCCGGCAGCAGTGCAATGAACAGGGCGGAGAGGATGGCCCACTTCGCAACCATTTCGATGCCTCCTGAAAAGAGTAGTGTATCTGAAATGGCTTCAACGCGCCCCGCGTTGCGCGGGAATCTCCAGGCGTACGCGCAGGCCCGGCCCGGCGTTCTCCGCCACGATGCGGCCCTGGTGCGCGCTGATCGCGCGATACGCGATGGCCAGGCCCAGGCCCACGCCGCCCGTATGGCTGGCGCGCGATTCATCCACCCGCACGAAAGGCTGGAAAATCTTGGCCAACATGGCGTCCGGCACTCCGGGACCGTAATCCCGCACGCTGATCGCCGCCATGTCCCCGGCCGGCTCCAAAGTGACGTCGATCGCAGACCCCTCCGGCGCATAGCGGATCGCATTGCGCAGCACGTTCTCGATGGCGCGGTACAGCAGCTCGCGGTCGCCGCGCACCACAAGCGCGCCTGAATCTACCAGGTGGAGCCGGCATGCGCGCGCCTCGGTTTCGGTGCGCCCGGCTTCCACAAGCTCCTGCACGAGTTCGCGCAGATCGACGTCTCCCGCGCGCCGCGCCGCCGGGTCGCCTTCCACGCGCGTCATTTCCACCAGCGCGCCAACCAGGTTCGTCAGCCGGTCGATGTCTTTCTTGATGCGGGCGGCGGCGGCGTTGCGGTCCTCGGCCGTCTTGCTCAACTCCGCAGCAAAACTCAGGCGCGCGAGCGGCGATCTCAGTTCATGCGAAATATCCTGCAGCAGCCGCCGTTCGGCCGTGAGTAACGTTTCGATGCGTTCGGCCATCCGGTCGAAGGCGCGCGCCAAATCGCCGATTTCGTCGCGGCGCCCGGAGCGCGCCCGGGCCGAAAGGTCGCCGCCGCCGAAGCTTTCCACGGTATGCGCCAGCGCGCGCAGCGGCGAAACGATATTGATCGCCAGCAGCCAGCAGAGCAGCGCCACCACCACCAGGATCAACCCGTAGTAAGGCAGGAAGGTCCAACGGGTGAATGGCGGACGCCCCATGACAATCAAACGGTAAAGGCCATCCGCCGTGGGATTCACCGCCACGAAGTGGTCGCCCACCTGGTGGGGCATGTGATATTCGCCGTGCGCGGTGGCCAGCAAGGCCGAACGATCTTCTCCGGTGACCAGGTCCCTGCCCTGCGCATCCGTAAAATAGTGCTCCGGACCGAAGTACCGTTGCAGCTTATGCAGATACCCGGCCAGCGCCGGCGCGCCGCCCGTGCGGTAGCTCTCCTCGGCGCCATCCACCTGAAACTCGACCGTGCGCTGAAACGGTCCGCCCCTGCCCGCGATGCGCGAAGCGAAACCCGTCGAAATGAAAAGATAAGCCGCCAGCGACAGCACCAGCGTCCCGAAGCTCCACAGCAGGATCTTGGCGAAGATGGTCCTCAGAAGCGCAAAGGGGCGCGTCTTCCCGCGCCGCCATACAGGGAAGAAACTCCGCAGAGTTGATAGCGGCGCGGGGCGCCCCGTTTTGTGCGAGTTCCTCAAGAGGCCTCCTCGGGCGACGCTGAAAAAAAGTATCCAATCCCGCGCACGGTGCGGATCTGCACGCGCTCGCAGCGCTCCAGCTTCTTCCGCAAGTGGCTGATATGCACATCCAGCGCGCGCTCGTAGGGCGTGGATTCGCGCTGGTATAGAACCGCGGCGAGTTCATCGCGCGAGACCACCCGGCCCGCGGCGCGCACCAGGAAATCGAGGATGTCGAACTCGATGGCAGTTAGGCTGGCGGGCTCACCCGCGACCCATGCTTCGCGTGTCTGTGAATCGACGCGCACATCGCCGGCTTCGGCTACTGGCGATGCCGCGGTGGCGTGCTCCGCGCGCCGCAGCACCGCCCGCATGCGCGCCAGCAGTTCTTCCGGGCCGAAAGGCTTCGGCAGGTAATCGTCGGCGCCCGCGTTCAAACCCGCCACGCGATCCGCCTGCGCCGTGCGCGCCGTGAGCATGATCACCGGAACCGCGCTGCGGCGGCGGACTTGCTTGAGGACTTCGAAACCGTCCAGCACGGGAAGCATGACGTCCAGAATGATCACGTCGAAGGGTGCTTCCAGCGCGCGCGCGAGTCCGCGGCGGCCGTCGTAGACCGCTTCGACGGCGAACTGATGCTGCCCCAGGTAGTCGGAGATGAGCGCGCACAAGTCCGTATCGTCGTCCACCAGCAGAACTCTTCTCACCAATTCCGTTGTAACCCAAAAAGCGCGCCGCGGGTTTCCAGCTTTACAAAACTTAAGATTGGCAGGCTGCTAGACTGGTCGTACATGTTACCTGTGGCGCTGACGGTGGCCGGATCCGATCCCAGCGGTGGCGCCGGCATCCAGGCGGACCTCAAGACATTTCACCAGTTTGGTGTGTATGGCGAAGCGGTGATCACGCTGTTGACGGTACAGAACACGATCCGCCTCGCGCGTGTGGAGTGCGTGCCGGCCGAACTGGTGATGGCGCAGTTGCAGGCGGTCCTCGAGGACATCCCACCGCACGCCGCCAAGTCTGGCGCGCTCGCCAGCCGCGAGACCGTGGAAGCGCTCGCCGCGGCGGCCGCCGATTTCCGCTTCCCGCTGGTGGTCGATCCGGTCATGATCAGCAAGCACGGCCAGCCGCTCATCTCATCCGAAGCGGTCGCCGCCGTGCGCGATCGCCTGCTGCCGCAAGCCTTCCTGGTGTGCCCCAACGTCCCGGAGGCCGAGGCGTTGACCGGCATCTCCGTGCGCACGACCGATGACATGCGCTCGGCGGCAAAACAATTGCGCGAGATGGGCGCCAAAGCCGCCCTGGTGAAGGGCGGCCACTTGCAGGATAGCGCGCTGGACGTTCTCTACGACGGCCACGACTGGCGCGAGTATGTGGCGCCGCGCGTCGATACGCCGCACACGCACGGCACCGGTTGCACGCTTTCAGCGGCGATCACCGCGGAGCTGGCGCGCGGCACGCCGCTCGACGCGGCGGTGATGCGCGCCAAGAACTATGTCACGCAGGCCATTCGCTCGAATCCGGGCTTGGGCCACGGCTCCGGGCCTCTGAATCACCACGCGAACACCGGCTTGAAAGCAGGAACCAGATGAAATTCGCCGATCTCTTGCTGGCCGCCATTCGCCGCTCCGAAATCCCTCTGCGGTTCGAACCCGGCGCGGAGGACGCCGTAGCCAAGCCAGTGAAGGAGTTACTCGAAGCATGGCTGGAAGCCCACCGTCCACCGGCGGCCGAGTCGGATTTTGAACAGGGCCGGCAAGCCCTAATCAACGAGCTCCTGGACGAGATACAAGGCGCCCGCGACATTACCGAATAGTTAGCAATTACTACCTGCAGCGCAACTAGACATTCTGAACTAGAGGAAGAAACCGCCGGCTGCAAGTCAGCGTCTACGCCAGGTCGAACTTCTCCTGGTGCAACAACGGGTCGCTCTTGACCATCACCGTGCGCCCCAGGATCTCTTCAATCTCCTGCAGGTAACTGTTCTGATTCGACTTCAATACCTTGGCCACTTCCGGATTGACGCGCAGCATCACGTCGCTGCCTTCCACCGCGCGCGCAATCTTCTGGGCTTCCTGCAAGATCTCGCCGATCACGGTCTGCACGCTCTTCACGTATCCGGAGCCGTCACAATAGGGGCACGGCGTACACAACGTGCGTTCGAGACTCTGTTTCACGCGCTTGCGGGTGATCGCCACCAACCCAAAGTCGTTGAACTGCAGAATCTTGTAAGGGGCGCGGTCCGCGCGCATGGCTTCTTCGAGCGCCTGCATCACCTTCTGCCGGTTCTTGCGCTCGTCCATGTCGATGAAATCCACCACGATGATGCCGCCTAAGTCGCGCAGACGGATCTGCCGGACAATCTCCTTGATCGCGTCGGTGTTGGTCTTGACGATTGTATCTTCCAACCGGTTCGACTTACCCACGTACTTACCCGTGTTCACGTCGATCGCCACCAACGCCTCGGTCTGGTTGATCACGATGTGGCCGCCGGTCTTGAGCCACACCTTCGGCCGCAGAGCCTTTTCCAGCTCGGCGGTGATGCCGTACTCGTCGAAGATCGGCGTGCTGCGCGTATACAGTCTTACGCGGCTGACCAGGGCCGGCTGAAAGCGCTGCACGAAGCCCAGTACGTTTTCGTAGACCTCTTCGTTGTCCACCCAGATGCTTTTGAAAGACGCCGTGAGCTGATCGCGCAGAATCCGTTCCACTACGTCCAGGTCGTGGTGGACGAGCGCGGGGGCGGGCCGCTTTTCGGCTTTCTGCCGCAGGTCAAGCCACAGGTTGTAGAGGAACAGCATGTCCGCGCGCAGCTCTTCCTCGGTGTGACCTTCACCGGCCGTGCGCACGATGTAGCCGCCCGGGATGCCGCTGCGGTTGGCCTGCAGAACCCGCTTCAGGCGCATGCGCTCTTCGTCGGAGGGTATCTTGCGCGAAACGCCGATGTGGTCGACCGTCGGCATGTAGACCAGAAAACGGCCCGGCAGAGCGATATGCGAAGTGATGCGCGCGCCCTTCTGGCCTAGCGGCTCCTTCGCGATCTGCACGATAATCTCCTGCCCTTCGCGCAGCAGGTCGGTGATCGAGGGAGAGCCGGGCCGTTCGGAACGCGGAGCCTCGGGACGGGACACCGGCCGATTGTCGGCGCGTTGCTCCTGCGGGCGCGATTCACGGCCGGCTTCGCCGCGTTGTTGGAAATCGGCGCCTTCGCCGCGCCCACGCCGCCGCATGCGGCGCGAGACGCGATGCAGATAGCGCGGGCCTTGTTCGCGCAGAGTGGCGGTCAGGCTGGTGGGGATGCGGGCCGGCTCGGGTCCGAGTTGCTCTTCGTCAACCGGCGCGGCAACCTCTTGCTGTCCGGATTCAGAAAGTTCGCCTTCGGCTATCTCAGCGGGCTCAGCCTGGGACGTCTCCGCTTCGGACACCTCAGACTCGGGAACCCCGTATTCCGCCATTTCGATCTCGACGGACTCGACTTCGACCTCCACCGGAATCTCGGCGACATCGGCCGCGGACTCCGCTTCAGGCGCCGCAGACTCCACCGCCGGCTCTTCGGGCAGTTCCAAAACTTCGACGCCTTCCGCGGTTTCCACAAGCTCGGCGATAGCCTCGAAGGCCACTGGCGGTTCCGGCTCGGCCTCCGGCTCGAGTTCGGGACTCGCGGGTTCCGGCTCCGCGGGCCGTTCCTCGCGATACTTGGCCAGCGACTCGCCGGGCAACACGATGATCTCTTCGGCCTCCTCTTCAGCCTCTGTCGCCTCCTCGGGAGCGGGCGGCGCGGCAGCCGTGGGCTCCGGGCGAGCATCCGGAGTGAAGAATTTCGACTCAGGCAGGCCGCGCCCGCGCGGACGCCGGCGGCGCGAGCGGCGGCCGCGCCGGTCGCGATCGCGTTCATCGTTGCGCCGCGCGAACTGGTCGCCGGCGGCCGGCGCCGCTGCGGGCGATGGTTGGGCAACTACCACTGGCGGCGCTTCCGCGGCTGGCTCGGCCGCTACCGGCGCGGCAGGCGGTACAACAACAGCCGCCACGGGTGGAGGCGGAGGCGTCTTCTCCATCTTGAGGATCTTGTCTTCAACGCTGGTTACGATCTTGTCGTATTCTTCGTTGTCCTCAAAGAAATCTGAGACATACAGAAACGCATCGCGTTCGAGCCCGATGTCCACGAAGGCCGACTGCATGCCGGGCAGCACGCGCGTGACACGGCCCTTATGAATACTACCCGCCAGCGAATACTCGTTCTCACGCTGATGATAGACTTCGGTTACCTGATCGTCCTCAATCACGGCCACGCGCGTCTCATGACGATTGGCGGAAACAATTAACTCTTTTGACATGCATTCTCCTCTGCCGGGAACGGTCGAAGACCGGTAAGGAGAGAAGGTGGCTACCTTGCGTGGGTCTCAGGCGGCGCCCCGCGAACCGGGCTACGGGCGCCATTTCGACATTGTAAGAAGCTCACGCTGGCCGGGGCGCAACTCCCTGTTGCACCCTCGCGGCCGGGAACCACTCCGCTTACCCCACGGGCCACTCGCTCCTGACTTGCGGCCCGGCGCCGGAGGGTGCGCATCGCGCGTTTCCCCTCCCGGAGTCTCAACCGGCTCCCAACAAATCTCGTAGTTTCCGGCCGCCGGCATGCGAGCCGGCCACCGGTGCTAATTCACAAACCTTCTGAGGCGTACGTTGTTGACCAGCCCCAGCATCATAAAATTCGATAACACACTCGACCCGCCGGCGCTCATCAGGGGCAACGGAATGCCGGTCGTCGGCATACGGCCGACTACCATCCCGACGTTCACCAACACATGAAACAACAGCAATGCTGCAACTCCCATGCAGACGTACATTCCGCCCAGATCGGGCGCCGTCTGCGCGTTCTGCACGATCTGCATGATCAACACAAAATACAACGCCAGTACAACGATGACGCCGACAAATCCATGTTCTTCCGCGAAGGCGGAAAATATGAAATCCGTATGGGGCACGGGCAGAAACCGGAGTTGCGTCTGAGAACCTTTGGTCACGCCTTTGCCCCAAATCCAGCCGGCGCCGACTGCAATCTTGGATTGGATCACCTGGTACCCGCTGCCGCGGGGATCGCGGTCGGGATCCAGAAAGCTGACCAATCGCGCTCTTTGATAATCCTTCAAAAGACTCCACCCGGCCGGCAGCACCAACAGTACCACTACCGCAATCGCCAACACATACTTCCGGCGCATCCCCGCCAGAAACATCCCGACAATCAGGATCGGTAAGTAAGTCAGAGCCGTACCAAGGTCGGGCTGTTTCATCACCAGAACCATCGGTACTGCTACCAGCCCGGCCAACTTAGCCATGTCGCGGCCTTCCAGATCTTCGGTTTTCAACTCCGACAGGAAACGGGCTACCAACAATATTATCACCAGTTTTACAAATTCCGACACCTGTAAGTGAAAGCCGCCCGGCAGCGCGATCCAGCGCCGGCTGCCGAACGCCACCCGGCCCACCAGCAGCACAGCTAAAAGAGCGGCGACCGCCAGCCCGTAGGTCACGAAGATATGTTGCATCATCTTGTGGTAGTCCAACAGCACCACCAACCAGAGGAGCAACAGCCCGCCGCCAATGTAAATCACCTGTTTCCACCAGGCATCCTGCCAGATGGTGCCGCGCGTCGCACTATAGATCTGGAGTACCCCCACGGCGCAAATCACCAGGGAAATCACCAGCAGGGTCCAATCCAGGTCGCGCGCTGACAGGTAGCTCTTCATGGGCGTGTAAGAAATGCCTCGTCATCGCCGGAGCCGATCATGGCGGCTTCGATGACGGGTGCGGCCTGCGGCTCGGGCGCCGGCGGGCCGGGCAACCCAAAGCGCATCAGCAGGCTGACCTTCTGGGCCTCGGCACGGCGTTGGGATTGCGCTTCAGCGGCCAGCCGGGCCTTCTTATCGAAGTAAGCCTTCAGCACGTCGCGCACCACCGGCGCGGCAAACTGCCCGTGGCCGCCGTGCTCATAGAGCGCCACCACCACGATCTCCGGCGCCTGCCGCGGAGCGAAACCCACAAACCAGCTATTGTCTTCAAATTCTTTCCCGCTGCGCCCCTTCAGGAATTCGTTGGAGGCAAGCTGCGCGGTGCCCGTCTTGCCACAAACATTCAAGCCGGGAAGTGCCGCCCGGACTCCGGTGCCGCCCGGCTCGTTCACCACTCCCCAGGTGCCATCGATCACGTCCTGCACGTTGTTCTGTGCAAGCGGCCAGGAGTGCTCCTGATACTTGCCGCCTTTCACCAGGTGCGGCTGATGCCACAGGCCGCCATTGATCAGCCACGAATACGCGCGCGCCAGTTGCAGCGGAGTCACCGTCAGCGCGCCCTGCCCGATGGCCACCGAGATGGTCTCTCCGGCGTACCATTTCTCGTGATAGTTGCGGATCTTCCAGGCCGAGGAGGGTACGATGCCTTCGGCCTCATGCGGCAGGTCTATGCCGGTCTTCTGCCCAAACCCGGCTTGATCCGCGTAGAACGCGATCTTGTCAATGCCCGTACGATCGCCTACGGTATAGAAATACACATCGCAGGAGTGCACGATGCCGCCGTGCAAGGCAACCGTGCCGTGCCCGGGCTTCCACCAGCAGCGCCGGTATTTCCCGTAAAACACGGCGCCGCCGGAACAGTGCACCGTGAACTTGTCGTCAATAGCGCCGGATTCCAGACCCGCGATCGCTACGAACGGCTTGAATGTGGAACCCGGCGCCAATTGCCCCTGGATGACACGGTTCAGCAGCGGGTGATCCGGATTGTCCGCGATCTCTTTCCAGTCCGATGGCTTGATGCGTACGGCGAACTTGTTGGGATCGAAGGTGGGCCGGCTGACCATGGCCAGCACTTCGCCGGTGCGCGGATCCATGGCGACCACCGCCCCGTTCTTGCCGTCCATGGCCAGTTCCGCGACCGCTTGCAGATCCAGGTCGAGCGTGAGCTGCAGATCCTTGCCCGGAACCGCTTCCTTATCCGCCAGCACTTCGCGCGTCTTGCCGAGGTTATCGACCACCACCTGGCGCTCGCCATCCACGCCCATCAGCGTGTCGTTGTACTCGCGCTCGATGCCGAACTTGCCGATGACGTCGCCCTGGCTGTACTTGGCGAACTCCGGCGAGTCCAATTCCTCTTCGCTGATCTCACCCGTATAGCCGATCACGTGCGCGGCAAATCCGTTTTGCGGATACAGGCGGCGCTGCGCGTGGATCAATTCCATCTCCGGGAAGAACTCGCGGTGTGAGTCGACGAATGACAGCTCGGCCGGCGATAGCTCTTCCTTGATGATGATGGGGTCGTACTTAGGCCGCGATGTATATCGCTTCACACGCGCCACCAGGTCGGCATAGTCCAGGTTCAGACCTTCGGCGATGGGGCGGAGATGTTCGGTCTTGAGGTTCTCGCGCGTAAGAATCAGGCTGTAGGAGGAGTGATTGTCAACGATGACGCGGCCATCGCGATCGAGGATTCGCCCGCGCGGCGCGGGGATGGGTAGCGCCTTGATGCGGTTGCGCTCGGCCTGCTCGTTGTAAAGCTGCGGATTTTGGATCTGCAGGCTCCAGAAACCCGTGATCAGAAAAAGAAAGATCGCCACCGTGGCGTACTGAAACACGGCAATCTTCCCCGCGGCGATTTTGACTTCGTCGCGCCGGGCCTGCTTGGTGCGAAGCTGCGGCTGGGGCTCGAGATCCGGACCGGTGACTGGCGGGTTCACGGGGTGGACTGACTCTTTCCCAGTTTAGCAGGACAGAAAAGCTCCGAGTGCGGCTAATAAATCGACCAGCAGCCGGGCGTAATTAATTCCAATAAATGCTGGTCGGGATCGCGGAAGTAGAGGCTGCGCCCGCCGCGCGGCCAGTCGACGGTGCTTTCGATGGCGATGCCCTGCCCGTCCAGGCGCTCCTGCCAGCTCTTCGCCGCCGCTGCCGGAATGGCGAAGGCCACGTGCGTATTGCCCGCACCGTCGTGCGGCGGAATCCGGCCGCCGGGTGTGGGCTGGCCCTCCAGCGTCGCGCCTTTCTTGAACAGCAGCAGAACGTCCCGATCGGCCACGCTCAGGGCGCAAAAACGTTCGTCGCCGATGAGCCGCCGGAATTCGCAGACGTCTTCATAGAAGCGCGTAGCGCGCTCTAGGTCGTCCACGTACAAGCACGTCTCGACCACACCGGTAACTTCGGGCATCGTTTTTATTGTATCCCGCTGCGACTTGGAATGCCCCCGGCGCATCGAAAAGATCAATAATAAGTGTGCCCATGGCTAAACCGGTTCTGTTGACCATCGACGACGATCCTGAAGTGTTGAAAGCTGTCGAGCGGGACTTGCGGCGGCAGTATGCAGCGAACTATCGCGTGTTGTCGGCCGATGCGGGGCCGGCGGGACTTGCGCTGCTCGACCGGTTGCGGCAGCGCGGCGAAACGGTCGCGCTCTTCCTGGTGGATTACCGCATGCCGCAGATGTCGGGAATCGAATTTCTGGCCCGCGCGATCCCGATTTTCCCGGATGCCAAGCGCGTGCTGTTGACGGCTTATTCCGATACCGAGGCCGCCATCCGCGCGATCAATGAGATCAAGCTGCATCATTATCTGCTGAAGCCTTGGGATCCTCCGGAACGGAACCTGTATCCGGTGCTGGACGATCTCCTGGGCGACTGGCTGGGATCGTACCGGCCGCCGTTCGAGGGGCTGCGAGTGCTGGGTACGCGTTGGTCGCGGCGTTCGTACGAGCTGCGCGAGTTTCTGGCCCGTAACCAGGTGCCCTATCAGTGGCTCGACGCGGAAGCCGCGGATCGCGATCCGGATGTGCGCTCCGCCCTGGATATGGTGCCGGAAGAAGAGCGGCACTTCCCCGTGGTGATGTTGCAGGACGGCGCCTGTCTGTGTGACCCTTCACAATCGGAGCTGGCCGCGCGCATCGGATTCCGCACGCGCGCCGGCGCGGAATCGTACGATCTGATCATTCTGGGAGGTGGACCAGCCGGGTTGGCGGCCGCAGTGTATGGCGCATCGGAGGGCTTGCGCGCGGTGATCGTGGAGAAGGAAGCGCCCGGCGGGCAAGCCGGCCTGAGCGCACGCATCGAGAATTACCTGGGCTTCCCGTCAGGCTTGAGCGGCAGCGATCTGGCGCGGCGCGCGGTGACGCAGGCGCGCCGTTTCGGAGCCGAAATCCTTTCGCCGCAGGAAGCCATCGGCCTGCGCATTCAGGATCCGTACCGCGTGGTGAAGCTGGCCGACGGCACCGAGATTTACTCCGAAGCGCTGCTGATCGCCACGGGCGTGCAATGGCGCAAGCTGGACGTGCCCGGCATGGACCGGCTCACCGGCGCGGGCGTATACTACGGCGCGGGATCGACGGAAGCGATTTCCTGCCGCGGCGAGGACGTCTACGTCGTGGGCGGCGCCAATTCCGCGGGTCAGGCGGCCCTGTACTTCTCGCGCTTTGCGCGGCGCGTGATCATGCTCGTGCGCGGCAGGTCGCTGGCGGCCTCCATGTCGCAATACCTCATCGATGAGATCGGGCGCACGCCGAACATCGAGGTCCAATACCAGACGCAGGTGGTGGAGGTGCACGGAGAAGAGCATCTGGAGGCCATCACCATCGAGTGCGGGCAGTCGAATACCCGGGACCGCGTGCCGGCTTGCGCGCTGTTCATCTTTATTGGCGCGCAGCCCGGCACCGAATGGCTGAACGGCATCGTGGCACGCGACGACAAGGGCTTCATCCTCACCGGGCCATCGTTGCTGCGCGATGGCAAGCGTCCGCAGGGCTGGACGCTCGACCGCGATCCGGGGCTGCTCGAGACCAGCGTGCCGGGCATCTTCGCGGTCGGCGATGTGCGGCACGGATCGGTGAAACGCGTGGCGTCGGGTGTGGGTGAAGGCTCCATCGCCGTTCAATTCGTGCATCAATACTTGAGCAAGACATGATTGAAAATCAAATTGCAGTCACATCGAAACTCGCGGAAGATTTGCGCGGCGTGGAGGTATTCGCGGATCTGCCGCCGGATGACCTGGAATGGCTGGCCGCGCAGATGACCGTGAAGGAGTACGCGCCCGGAGAGTTTTTCGCGGAGGCCGGCAGCCCGGCGGACCGCATGGCCGTGCTGCTCGATGGCGAGATGCGTTTGCGCGTGGACTCGGGCACGGAGACCGCCACGCGGCCTTTCCGCGCGCCGCTGGTGACCGGCATGCTGCCCTATTCGCGCATGACGGTTTTCAAAGGCAGCGTGCAGGCGGTGACCCGTGCACGGGTGGCCACCTATCCGGCAGCCCGCTTCCCCGAGATGCTGCAGCGCATCCCCGTGCTGAGCGAACGTATGGTGGCGCTGCTCTCCGACCGCATCCGCGACTTCACCAAGATGCAGGACCAGCAGGAAAAGATGGCCGCGCTGGGCAAGATCGCGGCCGGGCTGGCGCACGAATTGAACAATCCGGCGGCGGCGGCCAGCCGCGCGGCGTCGAGCCTGCGCGAGGCGGTGAAGACCTATCGCCAGGCGGCGGCGCATCTGGATGCGCACCCACTGACCCTGGAGCAGAGAGCCGCGATTCCGGTGATTGAGCGCGAGCTGGTGGAACGCCCCGCCGCGGGCTCGCCGATCGACACGCTGGAACGTAGCGACTGCGAGCAGGAGATTGCGGAGTGTCTGCTCAAGCACGGCATCGAGCGCGCCTGGGATCTGGCGCCCGCGCTGGTCGAGGCCGGCTGCCAGACCGAATGGTTCGACGAAGTGTACGACCAGTTTCCCGAAGAGGTCTGGCCCGACCTGGTCGCGCGTATCGCGGCATCCCTGACGATTCACGGATTGTTGAAGGATATCGAGAATTCCTCGGGCCGCATTTCCGACCTGGTCCGCGCCATCAAAGAATACACCTACATGGACCAGGGGCCCGACCAGGAAGTGGACTTACACAAAGGCATTGAGAATACCCTGTTGATGCTGAAACACCGCTTGAAGCACGGCATCACCGTGAAGCTCGATTTCGACCGCACGCTGCCGATGATCTGCGCGCACGGCAGCGAACTGAACCAGGTCTGGACCAACCTGATCGATAACGCCATCGACGCCATGCAGGGCAAAGGCGAGCTGCGCATCCGCACGGCGCGCCAGCTTGACCACGTGATCGTGGAGATCGGCGACAACGGACCGGGCATGTCGCCCGAAGTACAGGCGCATGTCTTCGAGCCGTTCTTCACCACCAAGGGCGTGGGGCAAGGCACCGGGCTGGGACTCGAGACCACGCGGCGGATCGTCAAGGAGCACGGGGGCGAGATCACGGTCGAGTCAGTGCCAGGAAACACGCGGTTTGAAATCCGCCTGCCAATCAACCGGGGGAACGGGGCTAAATGATGACTGGTTGCACGCACACCGATCAGATCCAGGACGTCAAGCCGCACACGCGCGGCTGCGAGGAATGCCTCAAGACGGGCGACAGTTGGGTGCACCTGCGGCTGTGCCTGACCTGCGGCCACGTGGGCTGCTGCGACTCGTCGAAGAACAAGCACGCCACCAAGCATTTTCATCGCACCAAGCATCCGATTATGCGATCGCTTGAACCCGGCGAGAATTGGGGCTGGTGCTATGTCGACGAGGTGGAACTGGACTTTTGATATCATCGGCTCGTGATCCGGCTTGCGATTGCGATTTTGTTACCAGGCGCCTTGCTCGCTCAGAACCACGCGCCGACCGCGCGTGAAGTCATCGAGCGCATCCAGAAAAATGTCGGCGTGGCGTGGCACACTCCCACCGTCGATACGTTCAAGGCCGGCGATCCGGACACCCCGGTGACCGGAATCGCGACCACCATGATGGCCACGTTCGACGTGCTGAAGCGCGCCGCCGCGGCGGGCGACAACCTGATCATCACGCACGAGCCGACCTTTTACGGCCATCTGGATCAGACGGACCAGCTCGCGAAAGAGAACGACGCGGTGTTCGCCACCAAGCAGGCGTTCATCGCGGCGCACCATTTGGTGGTCTGGCGCTTTCATGACCACTGGCACGCGCGCAAGCCCGATGGCATTCAGGCGGGCATGATCCGCGCGCTGGGCTGGCAGAAGTATCAGAACCCGAAGGACGATCATCTGTTTGTGGTGCCCGAGACCACGGTCGGCCAACTGGCCAGTAGCATCAAGGAGCGGCTGGGCATCCGCACGCTGCGCGTGGTGGGCGATCCTACGCTGCGCGTGACCAAGCTGGCGCTGAACCCCGGCTATCCCGGATTCCCGGCGGAGCGCCACACACTCCAGCGCGACGATGTGGAGGTGCTGGTGATGGGCGAAGGGCTCGAATGGGAGACCATCGAGTACGGCGCGGATGCAGCGGCCGAAGGCAAGCACAAGGCGCTCATCATTCTGGGTCACATTCCGTCCGAGCAATCCGGCATGCAGGATTGCGCCGAGTGGCTGAAGGGCCTGGTGCCGGGCGTGCGCGTGGATTTCATCGCGACGGCCGAGCCGTTTTGGTCTCCTAAGTAGCCGCGAGCGCGCGGCCGAGCCGGCTCAATCCTTCGCGGAACATCTCGCTGTTGACGCCCATGCCGATGCGGAAGCTGTCGGGCACTTCGAAGAAATGGCCCGGCACGGCTGTAGTTTCATAGTCGGCGCGCAGCCGGGCGAGCAGCGCATCCACATCGCCTTGATGCAGCCGCAGGAACGCGGTGGTGCCCCATGCCGTGCGCGGCGCGGAGACGGCGGTCTGGCGCGAAAGGAAATCGGCCAACACGGCTCGATCGGCCTCGACCACGCGGCGGGCGCGGGCGCGGATGAAATCCAGATGCTCCAGGGCGGCCACGCTCAGCAGCTCGGCCGGATGCGCGGGAATCGATCCGAACAAATCATTCAAGCGCCACATGGCGCGCGCGAGATCGGGTTGGGCGAGAATCCAGCCGCAGCGCAGCCCGCTCAACCCGTAGACCTTGGTCAGGCTGTTGGTGACGATGAACTCGGGCCCGAGGTGGAAAGAACTGCGCGGCGTGTTTTCGTAGACCGCGTCGAGATAGACTTCGTCGACCAGCACGTGCGCGCCGGTGGAGCGCGCCAGATCGCCGACTTCGCGCAGCACGGAATCGGGCGTGAGCGCGCTCGACGGATTGTGCAGGTTGGTCACCACGATCAGCTTCGTCTTGGGCGTAAGTGCGCGGCGCACCTCGGCGGGATCGAGCGCGTAGCCGTTCTCTGCGCGGCGTGCGAAGCGCTTCACGTCCGCGCCAAGAAAGAGCGCGGCGGAGACGAGCAGCTCGTAGGCGGGATGCTCGATCAGAACTTCGTCGCCCGGATCGATGAGCGCGGCCATGGCAAGGTGATTCGCCATCGACGTGCCCGCCGCGGCCACCACGCAATCAGGATCCACGCCGCACTTGCGCGCCATAGCTTGTTGCAGGGGCGCGTATCCGTAAGTGCTGTCGCCATTGATTTCGAGCGTGGGATGCGCGGGCAGTTCAGCCAGCGGGAAAGATCCGACGCCGCTGGTGGCGAGGTTGTAGCGGGCGCGGCTCTGGGTCTTGGCCCAGTGCATGTAATCGGAGTGTCGTTGTCTCATGGTTTGGCGGGGTGGGCGCGGCGGCTCCAGTACCAATATACGGGAATGCCCGCCAGCAGAATCAGCAGGCCGATGGCGCTGTTGGCGGGATAAGTGGCGATGGTGCTGGCCACGATCGCCGCGCAGGTCAGCACGAAAGCGGCGGTGGTGTACGGATGGCCGGGCGCGCGGTAGTTGCCTGCGGCGGGCGTCGCGGCCGCGTCGCGCCGGCGGAAGACGAACAGCGCGGCGGCGGTGAAGGCGAACGAGATGAAGTCGACCGAGATGACGAAGTTCAGGATCTGTTCGTAGCGGCCGGAGATGGCGATGATGGTGGCGAGCACGCCCTGGATGATGATGGCGACCACCGGCGCGCCGGTGCGCGGCGACAGATATCCAACGCGCTCGAAGAAGAGGCCGTCACGGGCCATGGCGTAGTAGACGCGCGGCGCGGTGAGGATGCCCTGGCTGAGGAAGCCCAGCGTCGAGACGGCGATGCCGAAGGCCAGAAATTGCGCGCCGCGCCCGCCGAGGGCCACGCGGATGACGGATGATGCGGGCGTGTGCGACGCGGCGAGTCCGGCCGGACCCAGGACGCGCAGGCAAACGATGTTCACCGAGAGATAGAGCAGGATGACGCCGATGACGCCGGCGATCAGGCCGCGGGAAAGGTCGCGGCGCGGGTTGCGCATCTCGCCGGCGACGAAGGTGGAGGTTTGCCATCCACCATACGCAAACGCCACGGGGATCATGGCCGCGCCAAATGCCGCGAGCAGGCTGGTTGATGCGGGCCGGTCGAGCAGCGGCAGGGGATGGATCGTGCCGCCGCCCAGCACGAGGCCGGCGATGACGAGGACGGCGATGGCCGCGGACTTGAGCAGCATCATGGCGCTTTGCACGTTGCTGCCGGCGCGTACGCCGAGGCAGTTGATGGCGGTGAGTCCGAGGAGCGCGGCGGCGGCGATGGGGCCATCCGGGATATGCCAGCCGGTGATCTCACGGTAATAGCGGGCGAAGGTGACGGCCACGGCCGCCATGCCGCCGGTTTGGGTGACGAGGAGCAGGACCCATCCGTAGACGAAGGCGACGGCAGGATGATAGGCCTCGCGGAGGTAGAGATACTGGCCGCCTGAATCGGGCATGCGCGTGGCGAGTTCGGCCCAGATGAATGCGCCGGCCATGGCGAGGGCTCCGCCGGCCAGCCAGGCGCCGAGGATCAGAAACGGCGTGTGGACGTGTTCGGCGACGACGTAGGGATTGATGAAGATGCCGGAGCCAACGATACCTCCCATGACTATCATGGTGGCGTCGAAGAAGCCCAGTTGGCGGCGCAAGTGGGGAGCGGACAAGGTGACAGGGTAGCACGGGGGCCGCGCTGCGCGCGGCCCGGTGCTGGGTTCTGGGTGCTGGTTGTTTGGACGTACGAAGCCATTTAGTTGCTTATAATCAACAAGATGCATTTTGGCTTTGGATTTGGCAGTTGAGGTAGAGTGTGCGGCATTTTGCTTGGCTACTTCTACGGCAGCATGGCGGCTGGATCAAGGACGCGGAGTGCGGCCGGGAGGTGGTTGATTTTGCGGGGAATGTTTGTTGGCGAGTCCGGTGATTCCGGGCTGCTACGGAGTGACCTCAAACAGGGTACCCGCGTTGAGGTTCGAGCCTCCCAGGAAGCAGACTCCATACAGGTGACTTCTGGAATCTGAGGCCAGGCCGCCCGCAGGATCCCAGCCGTCATCACCAGTGAAGTTGTGCAGGATCGTTTCGGTCCAGGCTCCGCCCGGCGCCGCGGGCGGGGTCAGTTTGAATACGGTTCCGCAGCCGATCGAGCCGCTGTTGCAGAGGTTGCTGCCACCAAATGCGGTGACGCCATAGACATTGCCGCTGGAGTCTATCACTAGCTGTCCGTTTGGCTGTACGCCATCAGGATATCCGCCGAAGGCATGCAGGACCGTCTGCTCGCCCGTGAGGGGATTCAGCATGAAGACCACCCCGTTTCCACCGCTTCCGAGGGTGCAAGTGCTGGAGCCGCCGCAAGTAGTGGTGCCGTAGAGGTTACCAGACGAATCCGCCGTCAGGCTGCCCTCAGGATATCAGCCGTCGGCCCCGCCAGTGAATGTATAGAGCACAGTCATCTTGCGATTGAGTGCGTTGAATGCAAATACGGTCCCGTCACCATAGGTGCCCGCTGTGGCATCCGTGCCATAAAGTTCGGCGCTCTTCAGACGTAGGGCGCTGAGCACTGAGTATACGCTCGTCAGAGTCGTCAGTTGGCGGGAGGGGTTGAGCTCGAAGAGCGTTCCCAGCCTAGAGCCGACCGTGGTGCCCCCGGTTGCGCCGAATAACTTGCCTTGGGAATCTCCCACGAGGCCTCCCCACGGCCCAACCCCATCAGTGCCGTTGAAGCTATGGAGCACCGATTCGGTACCCGCGACATCGACTTCGAAGACCACGCCATAGTTGGCAGTGCCGCCTTGATCGGTGGTGCCGTAGAGGTTGCCCGCAGCGTCCCGAAACAAGCCGGCGTAGGGCAAGGCACCGTCCGGGGAACCGACGAAGTCATGTAGTACGGTCTCGGTTCGCGAGGCGAGGTCGAACTGGAACACGGTGCCGCAGGTTTCGCCCTCGCCGAGACAGGCACGGTTACTTCCGCCACCGGCAACGGTGGTGCCGTACAAAACGCCATCGTGTACCAGCGGAGTTCCAGAAGGATTCTCGCCGCCGGGAGTTCCGCTAAATGTGTACAGCACGTTGAAGCTCTGTGCCTGGGTAACTTGGGTCAAGGCTAAAACAGCCATCAGGGCATACATGCACCTAATGCAGATCCTCTTCGGCATCCGAGAAGTATATCAGGCGTGATGGTTGGCGGCATCTCACTCGGTGGCTTGAAATCGCCGTTGGGGGCGGAAAAGCGGCCGGTCGCGGCGAGCGGCACGGAACCCTTCCCGTTTGTGTGGTTTAATGGGTTTTCGACGGATGGCGGACGTAGCAAAAGCGTGGCGCAGACGATGGCAGGCGGCGCACCGGCGGGCGCGCGAGCTGCGCATGATCTACAAGGGACTGGTCTCGACGGAGCATCCCATCCTGGCGCACGTGATCCCGATGCGGCGCTGCAACCTGGCCTGCACCTACTGCAACGAATTCGACGATCATTCGAAGCCGGTGCCGCTCGAGACCATGCGCGGGCGGCTCGACCGGCTGGCCGGGCTGGGCACCACCATCATCACGATCAGCGGCGGCGAGCCGCTGCTGCATCCGGACCTGGACGAGATCATCGCGCATATCCGGCGGCGGGGGATGATCGCGGGCATGATCACCAACGGGTACCTGCTGACGGCCGAGCGGGTGAAGCGGCTGAACCAGGCGGGGCTCGATCACCTGCAGATCAGCATCGACAACGTGATGCCGGACGAGGTTTCGAAGAAGAGCCTGAAGGTGCTCGATAGGAAGCTGCAGGTGCTGGCCGAGCACGCCGATTTTCACGTGAACATCAACTCGGTGGTGGGCGGCGGGATCCGCCATCCGCAGGATGCGCTGACGGTGGGCAGGCGCGCGGTCGAGCTGGGCTTTACCTCCACGGTGGGGATCATCCACGACGGCACCGGGCAGTTGCAGCCGCTGGCTCCGGCCGAACGCGAAGTCTACATGGCGATGCGCGGCATGGAGAAGAGCAGCTACGCGCAGATCAATTATTTTCAGGACAACATCGCGCACGGGCGGGAAAATCAGTGGCGCTGCCGGGCGGGTTCGCGGTACTTGTATATCTGCGAAAACGGGCTGGTGCACTACTGTTCGCAGCAGCGCGGGTATCCGGCGAAGCCGCTCGCGGAGTACACGCGGGCCGATATCCGGCGGGAGTATGTGACGGCGAAGGGGTGCGCGCCGCGCTGCACGATCGCCTGCGTGCACCAGATTTCCTACATGGATTTCTGGCGCGGGCCGCAGACGGCGGGGGCCGCCAGCCTGCCCGAAGCGGAATCGAACAGCCTGGTGCAGATCCGCTAGGGCGGCTCAGCCCAGGTAGCTGAACAGGCTTTGCGGCTTGTTGATCGCCTCGGCGGACAGGGCGGCTTGTTCCGCCGCCATATTGGTGTTCAAATCCACGGCCACCTCGGCGATGTCCGCATCCTGCGCATTGCTGAGCTGCTGCTGCAACTGGGTGAGCGTGGTGTTGGACTGGCTGGTGGCACTCGAGATATCATTGGCGGCCGCGCCGTAGAAGCTGCTCTCGTCGTTGAGGTGCGCGGAGGCGGCTTGCAGGTTGGTGAGCGCGGTCGAGATGCCCGCGGAGTCGTTGTTCTGGAGGGCGGTCAACAACCCGCTGACGGCGGCGAAGACGTTGTCGGTGGCCGGATTGCCCGTGCCATTGCTGCCGTCCGCCTGGTCGTCGAAGATCTGCTGCGCCGTCAGCCCGACGGAAACCAGCACGCCGTTGGTGTCCGCGATTTGCCCGGGGGGGTTGGTCTGAATCAATTGCGTCACGCCGGTGCCGGCGGCGTCCAACTGGTAAGAGGGCGAGCCGCCCTGGTCGCCGCTAAAGATGTACTCGCCGTTGATGGCGGTCTGGCTCAGGCTGACCAGTTGCTGCAGAATACCCTGTACCTGGGGCACGGCATCCAGCCGCTGGCTGGCGCTGGAGGTGCTGCCGGAGGCCTCGGTGGCCAGAGCGGTGGCCGTATCGAGGACCTGGATGGCCTGCTGGATGGCTTCCTCCCCGCTGTTGACGACCGCGTTGACCGAGGACAGGTTGTTCTGGGTTTGCTGGACGCCCGCGATCTGGGCGCGCAACTGCAGGATGCCCGAAATCTGGTCGGGATCGTCGGAGGCCACCGAGACGCGCAGGCCGGAGGACATTTCCCGCTCGTCGATGCTGATGCGGTTCTCAGTGAGTTGCAGATTGGCGAGAAAAATCTGGTTGTTGGGTGTGATGCTGGGGCTCATGGTTTTATCCTCCCGACGGGACCATGTCGAGCAACGACTGGGTTAGGGTATCCAGCGTGCTGACCAGCTTGGCGGCGGCTTGAAAACCTTCCTGGAGCTGCAGCACGTTGACCGCCTCGGTATTCAAGTCGACGCCTTCGGCGGTCTGGCGCATGCTCTCCGCCTGGGCCAGGCTTTGCGAGGCGAGCGTCTGGTTGCTCTGCGCCTGGTTGAGCTGGCTGCCGACCGAGGCCGTGAGATCGCCGTAGTATGCGGTAAAGCTGGCGCCTGAAATCTCCGGCGAACTGGCCATGGCGGCCAGGTCCAGGGGCACGCCGTTCGATACGCCGTTCTGGTCGATGGCGGGCAGGCCGGCGGCGGTCATGTTGGGATCCACCGCCAGCGTGGCGGCGGCCGAATCCGCATGGTTAGGATCGACGGTGAACAGGCCGCTGGCGGCCGCGACGCCGTTCGAGACCGAGCCGTTGCTGACAATATTGTTGACGGCGGTGGCGATGCTGGAGGCCAGTTCGTTGAGCGATCCCTGCTGCCCGGCGTCGCCGGTAATCGAAGGGATCACCACGTTGCGCACTTGCAACTGGCCGGCCAGCGTGCCGGAATTGATCTGGCTGGTGACATCCGCGCCATCGGCTCCATAGATGACCGCGTGCGGCGGCGCGGCCGCGTCGACCACCGGATTGGCGGGGGGGGCGGCCGATCCGGCGGTGAGCGCGTACTGCTGGCTCCCCATGACCAGCGCCTCGCCGCCGGAAAGGGTGACTTCCACGGTGCCGTCCTGCTGCGGGAGAACCTGGATATTGACCATCCCCGAGAGAATCTGGAGGGTGTTGTAGATCTGCGCGCTCAAACCCGCATCGTGTTGGCCGCCATTGATGACGTTGGCGTTGTACTGCGCCAGTTGGGCGGTCAGGCTGTTGATCTGGCTGACCGAGCTGGAGATGCCCTGGGTGACGGACTGCGAGACGTTGGCCACGGCCGCGGAGGTGGCGTTGAAACTCTGGGCGAGCGACTGGGCCGCGTCCATGACCGCCTGCCGGCCGCTTTCATCCTGCGGGTTCGTACTCCAGGCGGAGGCCGCGTTGAAGAAGTTGGTCAGAGCCTGCGTGATGCCGGTGCCGGGGGCGGTGGGTAACGCATTCTGCAGGGCGGTGAGCGCCTCGCTTTGGGCGGAAGAAGAACCCGAGGCGCCCTGCTGCAGCCAGACCTCGCTTTCCGCCAGCAGGTCGCGGGTGTCCTGCATGGGGCCAGAGGAGACGCCCCCGGAGAGACCGGCCAACGGATCGAAGGGGTTGGCCAGGAGCGTGGCTTTCTGCGTCGCGTATCCGGGCGTCGAGGAGTTGTCGATGTTGTTCTCCGAGACGTTCAGGGCGTATTGCAGAGCGTCCATGGTGCTGGCGGCGGAGCTGAGTGCGGCGTTGATGGTTCCCATGACGTTTACCCCAGAATGGCGATGCGCCCGCGCGGCGCGAGCGGCAGCAGCGCGCCGCTCGAGTTGTATCCGCCGGCGGTTTGCAGGCGTTCGAGCCAGCGGCGGCCGCGGCGCACGGCCTCCTGGAGCAGCACGCCGGTGTGCCGGATTTCCGCGCGCAAAGCGACGGCCTGGGCGCGCGCTTCCGGGCGTAGGCCGCGGCCGGCCTGCAGGCTGTCGCGCAACCATTCCAGATAGCCCTGGGCTTCGCGCAGCAGGGTCACGCATTCATCCAGGCTGCAGGCCCGCGGACGGGCCAGCCGGCCGCGCGCGCCGGCGAGCCGCGCGCGAGCCGCGCGCAATTTCTCCAGATCCGGATCCGGCATGGCTTTATGGCCTCGTCATAGCGCGCGCGATGTCTTCCGCGCTGGGCTGATAGCTGCCCGCGCGGTAGGACTGTTGCAACTGGCTGACCTTGGCCGCCGACTGATGCGCGAGGGCCGCCATGCCCTGCGAGATCCGGCCCGCCAGTCCGGAAAGATCCACATGGTCGGCGCCCGCCGTGGACGGCGCGCCGGATGCGTTGGATCCGTTCACCTCGATGCGCTGCGATTCGGCAGCGCGGCTGGCGGTCGAGGAAACCTGGTCGGTGAGACTACCTTCTTGAATGCGCATATGGCAGAAGCTCTGTTTGCTCCTCGTGAGGCTTATCGGCGGCCGGGGGGCAAACTTTAGGCCGCCGGGCAAACCGTTGTACTAAGTGAAAACAGTCCGCCCGTTCCGCGCCGCACCCGCCGATATGAGAATTGCGGACAGAAAAAACTTCCGCCCCGGCACGATGCCGGGAATTTCAAAAATAAGGATTATCCCAATGATTTCCATTCAAACGAATATCGACTCGTTGATCGCGCAGCAGAACCTGAGCGTCAACAGCCAGTTTCAGAGCAATACCATTCAGCAGTTGACGTCGGGTTACCGCATCAACTCCTCGGCCGACGACGCCGCCGGCTTGGCTGTGGCCAACGGCTACCGCAACCAGATCGCGGAATTGAACCAGGGCGTGTTGAACGCCAACCAGGGCGTCAGCCAGTTGCAGATTCTGGACGGCGGCTTGAGCAACATTTCCCAGATGCTCGACCGCATGAAGACGCTGGCCACCGAATCGGCTTCGCAGACCTTCACCGGCGACCGCACCACGCTGAACAACGAATACACCCAGCTCGTGAGTGAAATCACGCGCCAGGCGGCCAACGTCGGGCTGAATTCCGGCGGCAACTTCAACACCGACCTGAGCGTATATATTGGCGGCGGCAGCATCAGCACGCAAAACGGCTCGTCCTCGGTGGATATCAATTTGAGCGGCGGGTCAAACGCCGTGGATGCGGCCAGCCTGGGCCTTTCCGGCACGGATGTGCTGGGCGGCACGGTCGGCGGCGTAGAATTTTCAGGCAACACGGAGCGGCTGGACAACCCGGCGACCTCCTTCCTGGCAAACAGCACGCAGACTTACACGTTCAATTACACCGATGCGAGCGGCGCCACGCAGTCCCGCGCCGTGGTGGTGAGCGGCGGATCGAGCGGCGTGGACGGCACGGACGTGATCACGCAGCTCAACAACGGCCTGAATGGCACCGGCATCTCGGCGTCTATCAACGCGACGGACGGCACCGTGCAGTTCACCAGTTCCGGCGCATTCGCCGCCGGCGTAGCGGCTGTCAACGGCGTCGGACAATCCACCGTGACCTCCGCAGCCACCCTGGTGAACACTTCCCAATACAATGCCACGCAGGCCTTCACCGGTTTCGTGGACAGTTCCACGGGCGGCACGGCGGCGAGCGAGACCTTCACCCTGAGCGATGCCAACAATTCGGCGACCATCACGCTCGACTCCAGCCACGCCGATACCCTCAGCGACGCAGTGACCTACATCAACCAGCAATTGCAGGCGGCGGGCATCAACGACGTCTCGGCGCTGGCGACCGGCGACAACAGCACCGGCATCTCCTTCCAGGGCGCTTCCAACTTCAGCATCGTGGAATCCGCGTACACGGCGGGTACCGGCACGAGCACGGGCGCGCTGTTCGGCGCCACCGGCGACCAGACGGTCACTGGTGCCACCAGCGGCGGCACGGCCGGTTCGGATGCGCAGGCGGCCATCACGGCCATCAACAACGCCGTCGCGCAGCTCGGCCTGGTGCAGGGCGTGGTCGGCGCGGGCGAGAACAAACTGAACTACGCCATCAACCTGGCGCAGTCCCAGATCACCAGCTTCTCCTCGGCGCAGTCGCAGATCCGCGACGCCAACGTGGCCGCCGAAGCCGCCAACCTGACCAAATCGCAGGTGTTGGAGCAGGCCTCCATCGCCGCCATGGCGCAGGCCAACCAGGAGCCGCAGGCCATCCTGTCGCTGCTGAAACAATAACGACGCGCGCTCGCGCGGAAGCTGCCGCCAGGCCGGAAACCCCGGCCTGGCGGTTAGCCATTTCCGGCAGGCGGGAGGAAGACGATGAGCAGTATCCCTACTCCACTGACGAGCAGCAGTAGCACGCCGGTGTATTTCGCCGGCATGAGCAACTATGCCGCCTCTTTGAACAACGCCATCAACCAGGAGGTGGAACTGGCCTCGCTGCCGATTCAGCTCCTGCAGAATAATGTCACCGCGCTGACCAACCAGGCCAACGAAGCGCAGACGATCGCGGGCGATTTCACCGACGTGCAGTCGGCGGTCGACGGCTTGGCCTTGGCGGCGGGCAATATGTTGACGGCCACGGTTTCGGGCAACGCCGTGGCCAGCGCCACGCTCGGGAGCGGCGCGACCGCCGGCACCTATACGCTGACGGTCAGCAACCTGGGTTCTTACAGCGACGCGCTGAGCAACGACGGTCTGACCACGGTCACCGATCCGACTTCCCAGAACATCGACGCGAGCAGCGATTATACGCTGGTGGTCAACGGCGTCCAGACCGCGATTTCCTATTCGGGCGGCAACTTGAACGGCCTGGCGCAGGCCATCAACGACGCCGGCGCGGGCGTCGAGGCGACGGTGGTCAACGTGGGCAGCAGCACGTCGCCCGACTACCGGCTGTCGCTGCAGAGCGATCAACTGGGGCCGGTGACCATGCAGTTGAACGACGCGGCTAACGACGGCGGGACGGATCTGTTATCGTCGAGTTCGACCGGCGTGCTGGCGCAGTACACCGTGAACGGCAAGCAGATCCAGAGCACTTCCGACACCGTGACGCTGGCGCCCGGTCTGACGCTGCAGTTGAACGGCACCAGCGCCTCGGCGGTGACGGTGACGGTGGCGCCGGACGCGACGGCGGTAGGCAACGCGCTGCAGAGCTTCGTTTCCGCCTACAACACGACCATGACCGAACTGGGCAAGAACCGCGGCCAGGGCGGCGGGGCGCTGGCGGGCGAAAGCATCGTTTACGATCTGACCAATGATCTCGATAGTCTGGCCAATTATGCGAGCGGCAGCGGCGCGATCGCCTCTCTGTCGGATCTGGGCGTCACCTTTAACGACACCACGGGCCAGTTATCTTTCGACCAGAGCACGTTCGATGCGGCCACCAGCGGGCAGTCCGACGCGCTCACCGCGTTTCTCGGATCCGCCACCGGCGGCGGCTTCCTGGAAGCGGCCACCAACACCATGGCCAGCGCGCTCGACCCCAACACCGGCGAGCTCACGCAGGAGTACACTTCCCTGGTTTCGACGATCCAGGACACCAGCTCGCAGATCACCGCCCAGGAGGCTCAGGTCAGCCAGTTGCAGACCAATCTCACCTCGCAGATGTCGGCGGCCGACGCCATGATTTATTCCCTGCAACAGCAGGCCACCGAGATGCAGGATCTGTTCAGCTCGATCCAGGCCAACGAAATGGGGACCGCGAATCTATGACCGGAGCGGCCGCGCGGGAGGCCTTGGCTGCGCGCCTGCGGGCGCGCGTGGCGGAAGGGTGCTATGCCGAAGCGCGGCAGGCGCTCGGGGAGTATTGCCAGGCGGTCCGGGAGGCAGCCCTCGGCATGGCGCCGGGGGATCCCGCACTCGGGCACCTGGCGGCGGAGTGGACGGAGACCGCCGAGGAGATCCGGCGGCGGGTGCTGGCCGGACGGTCGCACGCCGCGGCCCGGTTGGCCCGGATACCCAGGCTCCCGGAGCCCTATGGCCCATGTTCACCGGGCCGCCGATGGCGCTGTTTCGCCTAACGGGGTTTGGAACTCCTATTGCTTCCCGCATTGGCGTATATGGCTACGACTCAAACCCAAACCCTGATGCGCTGCGAGAGCCGCTATTTCGGAACGCTCGAGTACCACGCCGATTCCATAATGGAATTTCCGGACGGCATCCCGGCCTTCGAGCACGAGAGACGCTTTCTGGCAGTGCGCCAACCGATCAACGCGCCGCTGGTCTTCCTGCAGAGCCTGGCGGATCCCAATCTGTGCTTCGCCACGCTGCCGGTGCAGCACGCCTGTCCCGGTTTCCGGTTGCACATGACCCCCGAGGACCGCGCCGCGCTGGGCTTCAGCGGCCCGCGGCAGCCGCTCATCGGCCGCGATGTGCTGTGCCTGGCCATCCTTTCGTTTGAAGAACATGCCCCGCCGACGGCGAATCTGCTGGCACCTCTCGTGGTGAACCTGCGCACGCAGCAGGGCCGCCAGGCGATCCAGGTGGATTCGCGCCACTCGCATCGCGAGGCGCTGCCCCTGCGCGAGGCCGCATGCTCGTAATGCGCCGCCGGGCCGGAGAGTCCATCCTGATCGGCGACGACATCGAAATCCAGATCATGCACATCGGCGAGTCGCGCATCAAGATCGGGATCAGCGCGCCGCGCGCGGTGCCGGTGAGCCTCAAAGAGGTCCGGCTGGTGGAAAGTGAGAACCGGGCGGCGGCGCAACTGCGCTCGGCGGACGCGCTGCGGGGACTCGTCGAAAGACTGGCGGACGGGAACGGGAGCGTCCGGAAATGAGCGCGCGCCAAGAACTTGCCGTGCTGGGTCTGTGCCTGGGAGCCGCTTTGCGCGCCGAGTCCCTGGACGAGAAGACGCGCCAGGCCATGCAGGCGTCGGTCTCGAAGCAGGCGCAGGCAGTCGCGGCCATGCAGGTTTCGATCGCCAGACAGCGCGCGGCGCTGGCGGCCCACGCGCCGCCAGCCGCGCCCCCGGCGGCCCCGGACGGGTTCTTCACGCTGGCCTGGCCGGCGCGCAATGCGGCCTGCGATCCGCTGCCGGAGGCGGAACTCGCGCCCCTGATCACGCAGGCGGCGGCCAAGGAAGGCGTGGATGCCCAACTGGTGCGGGCGGTCGCCGAGCAGGAATCCGGCTTCCGGCCGTGCGCGGTTTCCGATAAAGGCGCCCTGGGGCTGATGCAACTGATGCCCGCCACCGCCGAGCAACTGGGGGTGAAGGATCCTTTCGATCCGCAGGAGAGCCTGGTTTCGGGCACGCACCTGCTCAAGCAGCTCCTGGATCGTTTTGGCGGCGATGCGGCCTTGGCATTGGGGGCTTACAATGCGGGGCTGGAGCGCGTCGCGCAAAGCGGCAGAGTCCCCGATATTCCCGAGACTACCCACTACGTCCAGCAGATCCTGAGCAAGCTGCCCCTGCCTTAAAACCCCGCAAAATCATCGCAAATTCATGATGCGGCGCCCGATAAGTTACTTGTGGGAGCGTTTTGGGCAGACGCGGAGAGCATCTTCGAGACGGCGCGGCAAGCTGAGCGCACGGGATTGCCGGACGCCGATCTGGCGATCCTGATCGGACCGCAAGGCGGGATTCACATGCTCCCGGCGGCCGGATGGTCGCTGGCGGGACTGCTCGCCGAACACGGCGCGCGGACCGCCTACCGGGTGACTCGCGAAGACGGCGCGGTGCGTCTCGAAGGCCGGTCCGGGCCGCACACGTGCCTGCTGCGGAGCGCATCGTCGCGCGAGATCGCGCGCGAGCTGCTCAGCGGCCCGTACGCCTATCCGGCCACGCACAGCGGACCGGCGGTACCCTGCCCAGCCTGCACGCCGGAGCGCCTGCGGATTCCCGCCGTCGGCCAGACTGGGGAGACATGGACGACATACGCATGATCGGCCTGGCGGCGCACGAACTCCCCTGGGTGCGGCTGCTGGTCTCCCTGTTGCGGCATCCGGATCCGGTGGTCGGCGAGGTGGCGCGGCAGGCGCTGGAGTATCTGGAAGGCTTGGCCGAGCGGGCGAGCCAAAACCGGGCGGCCAGCTAGCCCGGCTTCAGCGGGCCTGGCGGTTCCAGCGCGTCAGGAACGATTCGGCCGCGAGGGTTTCCAACTCGCGGCCGGCTGCCTGTCGCCACTCGGCGCGCCGCCGCTCCTCGATTTTTTCGAGCAGGCGGCACTGCCGCTGCGCTTCAAGCACTTTCTGACGCTGCGCCGCGATCTGCTGCTCGCACACCTTGCGGCGCTGCTCGAGCGCCGCGCGTTCCCCGATCAGCCGCCGGCGGTAGCCGGCCAGCGCCCAAAGATCGCCCGCCGGTACGGACGCTGCCTCGCGCACGCTCTGCTCGGCGCGGCTCTGCACCATCTCCAGGCGCACCAACGCCAGAACGAGTTCTTCGCGCATGGCCACCAGGCGGCGCAGGTTGTTTTCCTCCATCTCCAGTTGCGTGCGGCGCCAGTCGAGCACGTGACCCAGAGAAAACGCAAAGGCCTTCATCGCGGTTCCCTAGCTGAGTCCCCCCGCCACCTGCCCCAGGCGGCGCAGGGTCTCGTCGCGCGGCGACTGGACCTCGGGTGTCTGCCGCAGAAACTCGAGGATGCGCGGGCGGGCCTGAAGGGCGGCGTCCAGTTGCGGATTGGAACCCGCGGTGTAGGCCCCCAGTTGGATCAGGTCCTCGGACTGGTGATAGAGCGCCAGCGCCTGCCGCACGGCGCGGCATTGGACGGCCTGCTCGGGCGAGGACAGTTGGGATTGCAGACGGCTGACCGACTGCAGGACGTCAATCGCCGGGTAGTGGCCGGCGGCGGCCAACTGGCGGGAGAGCACGATGTGGCCGTCCAGGATGGCACGCACCGCGTCGCAGATGGGCTCGTTGAAGTCGTCGCCCTCGACCAGCACGGTGAAGAAGCCGGTGATCGAGCCGCGGCGGAAGTTGCCGGCGCGCTCGAAAACTTTCGGCAGCAGGGCAAACACCGAGGGCGTGTAGCCCTTCTGCGCGGGCGGCTCGCCGGCCGCCAGGCCGATCTCGCGCTGCGCCATGGCTAGGCGGGTGACCGAGTCCATGACCAGCAGCACGTTGGCGCCCTGGTCGCGGAAATACTCGGAGATGGTGAGGGCCGTGAAACAGGCCCGCAGGCGAAGGGGCGCCGGGCGATCGGAAGTGGCCACCACCACCACGGCGCGGCGCATGCCCTCTTCGCCCATCTCGTGTTCCAGGAAGGCGCGCACCTCGCGGTTGCGCTCGCCTACCAAGGCGATGACGGTCACGTCGGCCGAGTTGTGGCGGCACATGCAGCCGAGCAGGGTGCTCTTGCCCACGCCGCTGCCGCCGAAGATGCCCACGCGCTGGCCCTGTCCGACGGGCAGCAGGCTGTCGATGGCGCGCAGGCCGGTGGCCAGCGGCGCAGTGATGTGCTCGCGTGCGAGGGGTCCGGGCGGCGCGGCGTACAGCTCGTAGGCGGCCTCCGGGGCCAGGCGCGGTCCGTGGTCGATCGGCTCGCCGAAGCCGTCCACGACGCGGCCCAGCAAACCCGGCCCGACCGGCAGGCGGGCAGCATCCCGGCGGGCCACCACGCGGTTGCCGAGCTCGATGCCGCCGGTTTCCTCGAGCGGCATGGACAGCACCCGCCCGTCGCGGAAGCCGATCACCTGGCTGCGCAGGCGCCGCCCGCCGGCGGCTTCGATTTCGCAGAAATCTCCGATGGCCGCGGCCGGACCGACCGATTCGACGAGCATGCCGGCCATCTCCACCACCTCGCCGACGCGCAACATGGGATCCAGGCTCTCGACCGCCGCCAGATAGGGGGTGAGGATGCCCGGCACGCCTTATTTCTCCGGCAGGCGGTCGGCCAGCCCGCGCCCGATCTCGGCCAGTTGGGTTTCGATGGACCCATCCAGTTTGCCGCGGGCCGTCTCGATCAGCAGCGCGCCGCGCTCGAGCGTGCCGTCGGCGATCAAGGGCCACTCGCGCCCCTCGCCGGCCAGCGCTTTTTGCACGCCCGGCGCCAGCTCGGGATGGACGCGGATGCGGGAGATCTCCTGTGCCGGCAGCTTTTCCAGCGCGCTTTTGACGAGTCCCCGCAAAGCATCCGGATCTACGGAGAGCTCCCGGCGCAGGATGCGGCGGGCGATGGCCACCGACAGCTCCACCAACTCGCCTTCCGCCTCCCGCAGAATCCGCGGGCGCAATCCGGCCAGTTCCTGGATTGTGCGCGCCAGTTTTTCGAAGACCGGTTGCAGCTCGGCGGCGGCCTGCGCGCGTCCGGCAGCCTGGCCTTCCGCATGGCCGGCCTGGCGGCCCTCGCGCCGGGCGCGCTCGACGCGCTGCTCGATTTCGGCGGCGCGGCGGGCATCGCGGGCGGCCTCGTCCGGCGGCGGAGGCGCGGCGGGATCGGACCTTCGGGGACTGTCCACCGCGGGCCAGGCGTGGCGCACAGCCGCCGTCCCGGCCGTGCCCGTTAGAATCTTAGACAACATATTGCTCGCCGCCGGCGCCCTTCAGGTTGATGGTGCCGTCGCTTTCCAGTTGCCGCACCACGACGATAATCTGCTGCTGGGCGGCTTCCACATCTTTGATCTTTACCGGCCCGAGCGCCTCCATATCCTCGAGCAGCATTTCGGCGCCGCGCTGCGACAGGCACTGGATGAAGTGCTTGCGCACCTGCTCGCTGGTGCCCTTGAGCGCCAGGGTGAGCACCTTGCGATCGACCTTGGCGAGCACTTCCTTGAGGCTGGTGGTCTCGAGCACCAGCATGTCCTCGAAGACGAACATGAGGTGCCGGATGGTGTCGGCCAGGGCGGCGTTCTCCTTCTCGATGGACTCCAGGATCTCCTTGCTGGCGCCGGAGTCCAGGCGATTGAACATCTCGGAAACCGCGCGCACCCCGCCGTAGGATTCGCGGCTGAAATCGCCCAGGGCCTGCAACTTCTGTCCGATCACGGCCGCAATCTTGTGGATGATCTCGGGCGAGATCTGGTCGAGATGCGCCATGCGCAGGGCCACGTCGGCGCGGATTTGCGCAGGCAGAGAAATCAACAGCGAGGCGGCCTGCGACGGGCTGAGGTGCGAGAGGATAAAGGCGATGGTCTGGGGATGCTCGCTGTGGATGAACTTGGCGAGCTGTTGCGGATCGGCTTTCTGCAGCGCGTCGAAGGCCGCCGTGTCGTTGCCCATGGTCTTGACCAGGCGGTCGACCAGCTTGCGCGCCGCATCCGGACCAAAGGCGTTCATGAGCACTTTACGTGCGTACTCGATGCCGCCGCGCGAGACGTACTCGCGCGCCACGCACATCTGGTAAAACTCTTCGAGGATCGACTCGCCCTCTTCACTCGAGATGGTCGAGATACGGGCGACTTCGCGGGAGACGGCTTGCACTTCCTCTTCCGACAGCTCGCGGATGAGCTGCGCGCTGGCCTCCTCGCCGAGCAACACCATCAGCATGGCCGCTTTGCGGGGACCCGCGATCATTTCGTTGCGCTTGATGTTGGCGATCATGGCATCCGGTCCCGCGCCTAACTCTTCTCGTGCAGCCAGGTGCGCAGCGTCTGCACCTGGATGATGGGATCTTTCTTGAGGCCCTCCCGCAGATATTTGGTCAGGACGTCTTTCTTGTTAGTGGCGGTTGGCTCGGTAATGGCGGCGAGCGCCTCGGCCTCCAGGCGCGCCTGGTCTTGGCCGGAAACGGACAACTGCGGCGCCGCTTTCTTATCGCCGTCGGAGACGGCAGACGCCGCGGCCGCGCCGGGGGCTGCGGCGGCCAGGGCTGCGGCGGCCAGGGCTGCGGGAGCGGTGGCCTTCGCGGGGGGCCGGCGGCGCAGCTTGCGCATCGCGAAGACAGCCAGTACCATGAGCAGCAGCGCGCCACCGGCGGCCGGTCCGGCGATTTTCGGATTGCGGAGCCAGGCCGGCACTGGTTGGACCGGGGCCGGCGCGGGCGCCGGGGGAGCGGGCGGCGGCTCGGAGTGCAGGGTGGCCTCGAAGGGCAGCGTCTCGACAATCAACTGGTCGCCGCGGTCGGCCCGCAGGTTGATCACGCCGGCCAGCAGGTCGCGGATGGTCTTGAGCTTCTCGGCGGACGGCGGCACGAGCACTTGCTGCAGATGCGGCGCCTTACCCTCCCAGCGCACATCCTGGTCGACCAGCAGCGCCACCGAAATACGCTTTACTTCGCCCTGCGGTAGGCTGACACGGCGCACAGTGCGGCTGGACTGGTAGTTGATTTCCTCGGTGCGCCGCGAGGCTCCCGCCGCGCTCCCCGGCGCGCGCGCGGTGGGACGCGGCAGGTTCGAGGCGGTGCCGGGCACTCCGCCGGAAAGGGCTGACGGCGCGAAATCCTCGCTCTTTTGCGAGCTGACCATCACCGAGCGGGCCGGATCGAAGCTCTCTTCGCTTTGTTCGCCGCTCGAGAAATCGCAGTCGGCCGAGACCGAGGCGCGGAAGCGGCCCGCCCCGAGCAGCGGCTCGAGCGTGGACTGAATCTTGGCCAGCAGACTTTTCTCCACCATCTCGCGGTATTCCAGGTGCGCCTCGGATCCCTCCAGCCCGCCGTCCTCGCCGCCGTGCCGCGGGCGGTTGAGCAGGTTGCCGCGGGTATCGATCACCGAGACCGCCTCCGGTGCCAAGCCTTCCACCGCGCTGGCGACCAGGTTGCAGACGGCCACGATATTCTGTGCCGAGAGTTGCGCGCCCGGCCGCAGGCCCAACACCACGCTGGCCTTGGCCGGCTGGCGGTTCTCCAAGTAGACGGATTCTTTGGGGAAGGTGAGGTGCACGCGCGCCTGCTCGACCTCCGCCAGGGAGATGATCGAGCGTTCCAACTCGCCCTCCAGCGCCCGGCGGTAGTTGACGTGTTCGGCAAAATCAGTGACGCCGAAGTTGGTCTTGTCAAACAGCTCGAAGCCGATGCGCCCGGTCTTGGGCAATCCGGCAGCGGCCAGTTGCAGGCGCAGCTCGGCCACCCGGGCCGACGGCACCAGAATGACGGTGCCATTATCCGACAGGCGGTACTCGGTGCCGCTTTCCTTCAATTTCTGCGTTACCGCGCCGGCGTCTTCCGCGGCCAGGCCCGTGTAGAGCGGACGGAAATCCGCCTCCCGCCGCCAACGCGTGAACCCGATCAGGCCGGCCCCCACCAACAGCGCGGCGGCCGCCAGGCTCAGCTTTTGCGCCGGCGAGAGGCGCGCCCAAAGCGTTTTGATCTGCGATAAAAGCACCCGTTACACCTGCATCTGCATGACGGACTGATAGGCCGAGACGACTTTGTTGCGGATCTGCAGAAACGTCTCAAATGCCAGATCCGCGCGTTGCGTGGCCAGCGCCACGGTATGCACTTCCCCGCCCTCTCCGGCCAGGAAACTCTCCACCGTCCGGCTGGCCTGGTGGTGCAGCTTCTCCACGCCGCCGATGGCCGCCTGTAGCGCGGATTGAAAATCGCCCGGCCCGCCGGAGAGGCCGCCCGCGCGCGGCAGGTCCGCGCCGGGAAGCGGGATGGAACGAATCGGGGAAATAGGTGCGGGCACGGCGGTTCTCCTCCCTTACTTGAACAAGTCGATCGAACGCATGAGCATGTCTTTCACGGCGGCAATGGCCGCCACGTTGGCCTGAAATCCGCGCGCCGCGCCGGTCAGGTCCACCATGTCGGCGGCCGGATCGATGCGCGGAAACGCCACGTAACCGTCCGGGCCGGCGTCCGGATGTCCGGGCATATAACGCCGCTCGGGCGGGCGGCTGTCGAGGCTGATCTCCTCGACGGTCACGCCTTCCTGCAAATGCTCCTCGAACAGGGACCCGAACGCGGCGCCCATGGGCTGGGAGGCGAACACCGCGTCTTTCCGGCGATAGGGCCCACCCTCCGGCGTGCGGGTGGTCTCGGCGTTGGCCAGGTTCTCGACCAGCAGCTCGGCGCGCGTGCGCTGCGCCGACATGCCCGACGCGCTGACCGCCATGGCGGAAAACAGGCTCATGGGTTGCTCCCGCTCTGCAGCGCCGCGCGGATTTCCTGGATCTGCGTTCGCATGAGGTTGGACGCCAGATTGAACCGGATGCCGTTCTCGGCCAGCAGGCGGGCCTCGCGATCCAGGCTGACGTTGTTGCCGTCGTTTTTCTCCGGCAGGCCGGATACGGGAAACGCGGCGGGAGTACCGCCGGCGGCGGCCCGGAATTCGGCCTCGAAATCGATGTCCTGGGTCTGATAGCCCGGCGTATCCGCATTGGCGATATTGGAAGCGACCACCTTCTGGCGGGCGCTTAACAGATTCATGTAACGCTCGAGATCGTTCGCTATGCCGCTCAACATGCCAGCCTCTCAATTTGCAAGTGGATATCCATAGCTAAATATCTGAAAAAAAATCAGGGGGGATGGTTGGTACGCGACAGAATCGCGTCGCGCGCGAAGATTTTGGCGGCTGGGCGTGCGGCGGCGCGGGTGCCACGGTCGGGGAAACGCGAGACGGGTACGGTGCACGGGTGGCAAATGGAGGCAGGTCCGGCCGGTCTCTGGTTCGGGCATCGGCCAGGGATGGAGAAGGCGGCGCGCGGGGTGGAAGCCCCCCCGGCGCGGAGGGAGGCGGCGCGCGGCCTAAAGCAGCGCGCCGATTTTTTCCTGGATCTGTTCGGCGGTGAAGGGTTTGCGGATGTAGGCCGCCGAGCCCAGGCGGATGGCTTGTGCGACTTTTTCTTCACCGCCCTCGGTGGTGATCAAGACTACCGGAAGAGTGCGCCACTGTTCGGCACTCTTCAGCTCGGCCAACAGTCCCAAACCATCCAGATTGGGCATATTGATGTCGGAGAGGACCAGATTGAGCGGGTGGCTCCGTACAACCTCCAGCGCTTCGACGCCGTCACGGGCCTCGAAGATCTCACCGATTGCCAACTGGGTCTGCCGCAGCACCCGGATCAGGATCTTCCGGATCGCGGTGGAATCATCTACCACTAGAATGTTCAATGCCATGCTCCCTTTGGAAAAGATCGGCTCGCAGCGGGCGCGGCTTTAGATCGCGGCGGGCCGCCGGTTCCGGCTCTTTTCATCTGCGTATAAAGATCGGCAGGCTGCCGCCGATAGACTAATTGGGACATGCCAATGATAGATTCTGACGAAATCGTAAGCGACATTCGGACCGCTGCCGAGGAGGTTTTTACCACCATGCTGGGCTCGGAGCTCCGCTTTCGGGAGTCCTATTCCGACAAGGGCCCGTCGCATCCCCTGGACGGGGTGATCTGCCTGATCGGTATGGCGGGCGGATGGACCGGCACCGGCACCATCTCTTGTTCGGCCGAGTTTGCCTGCCGCATGGCGTCGCAAATGCTGATGGCCGAGTACCGCGAGGTGGACGCCGAGGTCCTGGACGCCGTAGCGGAGATCGCCAACATGATCCTGGGAAACGTGAAGACGGCACTCGAGCGCTCCTTAGGAACGATGGGAATGAGCATTCCCACGGCGATCTTCGGCAGAAACTTCCTGGCCAAGAGCTTTGGCGACGAGACCTGGACCGGCGTGGTGTTCGACTGCGCGGGCGAACGCCTCGAAGTCAAGATGTTTCTGAAGCCGGCGCCGGCCGCCGCCGCGTCCGGCCCGGGCAAACCCTGCACGCCTGTTTATCTGCGCGCCTGAAGGTCCCGCCGCCGGTTAGCGCCAGGCTCCGGCTGCTGACGCCGCGCCCGGCCGGACCTCCCGGCGGGCGCGCGCGGCCACCTATGGCTGACCCGGAGAGGGCTCCGGAGCCGCACCGTTCTCGTTCAGGATCACCACGTCCACGCGGCGATTGTGAGCGCGTCCCTCGGGCGTATCGTTCGATTCCACGGGCGCGGTCTCGGCATAGCCCGCCACGGCCAGGCGCACGGAAGGCACGCCGAATTGGGAGACCAGCAGCTCGAGCACGGCGATGCTGCGCGCCGCCGAGAGTTCCCAATTATTCTGGAAGCGCGCGTTGTGGATGGGCACCGCGTCGGTGTGCCCTTCCAGGCGCACGAGGTTGGGCAAGACCCGCAGGGCGCGGGCGATTTTTTCGATGCTGGGATAGGCCTGCGCGGAGACCGTATGGCCGCCGGAGGTAAAGAAAGCCGCCTCGCTCAGGCTGATCACCAGGCCGCGCTTCTGCATGCGGATGCGCAGTTCGCCTTTTTCGATCTCCGGGCGCAGGGCGGTCTCGAGGGACCGCAGGGAGACCTGCAGATCCGGGGGCGGGAGCGGCGGGGCCGCGGGAGCCGACGCCGGGACGGCGGGATGCTGCGTCAAGGCATTCCCCTTTCCGTTGGCATCCGGGGCGCCCAGGATGGCAGCGACCACGGCCTTGACCTGCCCATCCTCCAGCGCTTTGCGCACGGATTCGGAGACCCGCGCGGCCTTGCCGTGGTCGGCCTGCGCGGTCGAGAACATCACCACAAAAAACGCAAACAGCAGGGTGATGAAATCGGCATAAGAAACCAGCCAGCGCTCGTGATTGGCGTGTTCCTCGGGTTTGCGGCGGCGGGCCATAGCGTTAGTCTCCGGCTGCGGCTTCGGCGGTGGCTCCGGCAGGCGCCGCGCTCGGCTTGGATGCCTTGCGGGCGGGCGCCGGCTGGGCGTAAGCCTGTAGCTTGATGCGGATGAGCTTGGGATTCAGTCCCTCGGCAATGCTGAGCACACCCTCGAGCATCAACTCGCGGAGCTGCACGGCGGCGCGCATGCGCGCCTTGAGCTTGGCGCCCGCCGGCAGGAAGAAAATATTGGCGGAAGCCACACCGTAGACGGTGGCCACGAAGGCCACCGCGATGCCCCGCCCCACCTCGTCGATGTTGGCCAGATGCTTCATGACCTGAATGAGACCCAGCACGGCGCCGATAATCCCGATGGTGGGAGCGTATCCGCCGGCCGCTTCGTAAACCTTAGCTTCCGCTTCGCCGCGCTGCTCCTCGAGTTCCAGTTCGAGATCCATCATGCGGCGCAACTCCTGCAGATCGGCGCCATCCACGGCCAGATTCAGGGCCTTCCGCAGGAAGGGATCCGCGATCGTCTCGGTGTCTTCTTCGAGCGAGACGATGCCGTTCTTGCGCGCCTTGGCGGCGTACCCGATGAGCTGCTCGATGACCGCTTCGGGCGCGTAGCCGGACTCGAAGAAGACGGCCGGAAGCTTGGCTGCCGCGCGCCACAACAGCCCCAGGGGGGTGGTCACCATGACGGCTCCCAGGGTGCCGCCGAGCACGATCATGGCGGCGGTCAGTTGCGCGACATCCTTGACCTTGCCCTGTTCGAGTACCAGCCCGCCGAGAATGCCGCCCAGCGCCAACGCCAGCCCTCCCAGAGTGGCCAGATCCGGCCGGCTCCCTGGCTTTTTTCGCGGCGCTTCAGGCGCAACTTCGCTTGTCTCTGGCATAGTCTTTACGATTTGGATCGGTGGCCGGCGGGTGTGCCGCGCCCGGCGCTTCCTGGATCAGCGGGCACAGCAGGCTGCCGCGATAGATGGCGCGGCGGAATTCGAGCACGCGCTCGACCACTTCTTCGGCGGGCTCCAGCACCACGAGCTTCTGCCCGGTCGTCAGGGCGATGACCGTGTCGGGCGTGACCTCGATCGATTCGATCAGATCGGCATTGAGCACCAGGGGCAAGCGGTTGAGACGCGTGAGGTGGATCATGACACCCCTCACATCTTATCGGCCACATCCAGCCCGGCCGGCGGTATCTCCATCTGAAATCCGCGCTTGCGCCCGCGTTCCACGAGGCGCCCGCGGAAGCGCAATTTGCCGTTCACCAGGCCGTCGAGCGGGCCGCCGACCGGGAAATCGAAGGTCAGCACGTCGCCCTCGGCCAGGCGCAGGAAGTCCCGGGCCAGCAGATGCGAACCGCGCAGGCGCACGTCGAGTTCCAGGTGCGACGGCCGCAAGCGCGCCAGCATGGCGCGCTGCTCCTCTTCGGTCGACTGGGTGCGGCGCATGGACCACTGCTGGTCGAACTTCTGGCGCATCATCTTGGCGATGATGGAGGGCACGGCAATGTTCATCATGCCCCGGTTGTCGCCGATGCGGATCTCGATGCCCACCGCCACGACCGCCTCGGTGGGAGCCAGCACGCGCAGAAACTGCGGCTCGGTTTCAATGGAATGAATGGTGAATTCGATGGGCGCCACGGCCTGCCAGGCTTCCTTCAGGTCGTTCAAAATGATGCGGAACAGGCTGTCGAGCAGCTTTTGCTCGATCTCGGTGATTTCGCGCTGGGCCGCCGCGCTTTTGCCGTCCCCGCCGAGCAGCACTTCCAGAATCGGAAAGACCAGGGTGGGGCTGAGTTCGAGAAGGCCGTAGCCGTCGTAGGGCCGCAACCCCAGCGAAAGCATGCAGGTGGGCGATGGCAGGCCGTTTAGGAATTCCTCGCAGGAAAGCTGTTCGACACTCACCAGGTTGACCAGCAGATACGTCCGCAGGTAGGCCGACAGGCTGGAAACCAGGTTGTGGACGAACGTTTCGTGGAGCTGATGGATGGCCCGCAACTGGCTTTTGGCGATCCGGTCGGGACGCCGGAAGTCGAAGGGGACGATCTTCTTGGCGGGCGTCTCCTGCGGGTGGCCGCTGGCGTTGTTGAACAGCGCGTCGATTTCCTGCTGCGATAGAGTTCGATTCACGGCGTGCTCCCACAGGATATATCGGAGGAGGTAGGCAGAGGGTTTAGGGGAAAGGCGCGCAAATCCTGGGCATTCCGGCCGATAGGATGGTAGAGGAAAAGATCGGATTGGAGCGTTCTATGGACGTCGCATCGGTCAGTCATCCGGAACAGGCACTTCCGGCCGTACCCGAGACAGCCAATCCCAACTGGCTGGTGGAGAATCGCGAGCTGATCCGGAACGTGAAAAGCATCGACGCGGCCGGGCTGTTCGGAGATGGCCGGGAACTGACGTTCGCGCTGGACCGGGAAACCAAGCGGCCGGTGATTCGGGTGGTGGACAGGCAGACGAACGAAGTGTTATGGCAGGCGCCGCCGGAGTATGTGCTGCGGATGGCGGAAGCGATGGGCAAGACAGGCCGCTGAGCATTGGCCGCGCAAATTCCGGCGAGTTGAGACGATATGGTGGCCGAGGAGATTGGATGCCACCGCAAGATGCCTACTTCGAGAGCCAGATTCTGACCGCCGACCCGGTGGAACTGGTGCGGATCCTGTACCGCGCCGCGCGCGCAGCGACCCGCCAGGCCAGTGTGGAGCTGGCGGCCGGGCGCATCGCCGAGCGGTCGCGCGCCATTTGCAAGGCACACGCCATCCTGACGGAACTGGCGACCACGCTCGACCATGCCCGGGGCGGCGCGCTGAGCGGCCGGCTGGCTGAACTGTACGACTACCTGCAACGGCGCTTACTGGAGGCCAACCAAAAGCAGAAGGCCGCGCCGCTGGCGGAGGTAGAGCGCCTGTTGGGGACCCTGCTGGAAGGCTGGGAGCAGGTCGGCCAAACGGCCCCAGCGGTCCCCGAACCGGCACGCGAACCCGCGCGGATCTCCCAGGACTGCGCGCGCGCGCCGGAACCGGAGTACGGGGGCCACGCGCCGCACCCGGCGTTTCTGCCGGAGCCCACGTCAGCCTACGCGTCGCAAAGCTGGAGCTTCTAGGGAACCCGCGCAAAACGGGGCGCCCCGCGCCGCTGCCGGATCAGCGGAGTTTCTCTCCTATTTGGCGGCGCGGAAAGACGCGCCCCTTTGCGCTCTTGAGACTCAGTTGACCAGATCGCGGGCGCAATCCGGGCACAAGGTGTGCGTGAAGTCCGCTTCGGAATGGTCGTGGATGTAGGCCTCCAACTGCTGCCACTGGTCCTTTTCATCCCGTACCCGCTTGCACCAGGCGCACACCGGCAAAAGTCCGGCCAGCACCTTGAGCTTGCGGTTCGAAGCGTGCAGCTTCTGGCCCAGCCAGCAGATCAGCAGGCCCAGGAACAGAAACAGCAGGAACCGCGTCACGGTCCGCAAATCGTCGACCTGGAACGGATGTTCCGGCCGGAGGAACAGGAACCATTTCCCGGCGCTCGCCACCAGCAGGGCAGTCAGCCCGGAGCGGAAGCCGGCATACATCACGCTGATGGCTACCGCGCTCAACAACAACTGGTAGGAATCCGGAGCCACGAACCGGTAGAGCAGGCGCTGGAGGGCGACGCTCACCGCCGCCAGTCCGGCGCCCACGAGCAGGCCCACCGCACCGCCGCGCGCCGCGGCCGGCGAGATCGTCACATAGCGGGCTGGTTTTGCGGAGGACATCATCATCGGGGCCTCAAGCAATCACGCCTTTGCGCACGGCATAGAGAATCAATTCCGCGGTAGAGTGCAGATTCAGCTTCTGAAAGATGTTGCTGCGATGCGTTTCCACCGTGTAGAGGCTGAGATTCAGCAGGGTGGCCACCTCCTTGGTGCTTTTACCTTCGGCGAACAGTTGTAACGTCTCGCGTTCGCGGGCGGTCAGCAAATCGTAGCTGTCTTCGACTTCCCGCTCGCGCATCTGGCGCATGTACTCCTCGACCAGCATGCGGTTGATGGCCGGACTGAAGTAGGCCTTGCCGTCATGCACCGCCTTGATGGCGTTGATCAGGTCGTACTCGGCGGAATCTTTCAGCAGGTAGGCTTTGCCGCCGGATTTGAGCGCTTTGAGCACATATCCCTCGTCAGAATGCATGCTCAGGAAGACGATGCCGGTTTGGGGCGCTTTGGATGAAATCTGGCGGGCGGCCTCGATGCCGTTGAGGAGCGGCATGGCGACATCGAGTACCACGATATCGGGTGTATGCTTCTCGGCCAGGGCGACGGCTTCGCGGCCGTCCGAGGCTTCGGCCACGACCTTGAATCCGGGCTGGTTTTCGAGCAGCAGACACAAGCCGCGGCGCACCACGCGATGATCGTCAGCCAGTAGAATGCGGATCGGATTCATGCCTGGGTCTCACAGGCGCATTCCGCGGCCGGAGTAGGAAGGCTGACCGAGATGGTGGTGCCCTGGCCCGGACGCGCCTCCACCGAGAAATTCCCGCCTAAGTGGCTGGCGCGTTCCTGCATGCCGAGCAGTCCCAGGCCACGCTCCTGCCCGGCCTGGAATCCCTTGCCATCGTCTTGAATACTCAGCAGGATGCGCCCGGCATCCTGATGCACGCTGACGCGCACGGTGGTGGCTTCGGCATGCTGCGCGCAGTTGTGCAGGGACTCCTGCACGATGCGGTAGATGCAGGTCTTGTGTTCCTCGGGCAGATCCTCGGAGACATCCCCGGCGCTGACTTTCACGCGCAGGGAAGTGCGCTTGGATACTTCGCGGGCTTGCCAGCGCAGCGCCGGGACCAGGCCCAGATCGTCAAGCATGGAGGGCCGTAGCAGAAGGGCCATGTTGCGGACGACGCTCACGGAGTCTTCCACCAGATCCTTGATCTCTTGCACCTTGGCTTCCGCACCAGCCACGTCGCGCAGGCGGATCAGGCCGGAGAGGTTGGCCAGTTCCACCCGGACGCCGGTGAGCGCCTGGCCGATCTGGTCGTGCAACTCGCGAGAAATGGCGCGGCGGTCGTTCTCCTGGGCTTCCACCAGACGGGCCGAAAGCTGTTTCAATTCGGCGCGCGCGGTCGCGGTCTCCTGGTAGCGGCGGGCGGCTTCCAGTTCCAGGCGCACGATCTTGCGCACGCTGAAAATGGCCAGCAACAGCCCGACCGCGATAGTCAATCCGATGGTGAGAATCGATCTGCGGCGGAATTGCGAGAACATGGCGATCACGTCGCGTTTGCCGGCGTTCAATTGAGAGCGGTTGATGCCGGCGATCTGGTCGGCAATGCCGAGCATAGCCATACGGCGGGGAAAGACTTCGTCACGCAAGAAAGTGAAGCCCTGGTCGTGGCGGGTACCGGCGTTCCAGGCGAAGACGGGCTCGAGCAGACGCCAGTAGTCCTGCAATTCGCCGATCAGGGCGCGGAAGGGCGGGGCTTGTTCGGCATCCAGCAGTTTCTGGTATTCGCGCAGGCCGGCATCCATGCTGGCGCGGGTCTTCAGCAGATTGGCGCGATGGATCTCGGCCTTGGAGGCATCCGGTTCCAGGAGGTAATCGCGAATGTAGGTGCCGGAGAGGTAGAGCTCGGAACGGATTTGTTCGAGCAGGTTGGTGCGGGCCAGGAACTTTTCGCGGATTTCGTCGTTGCTCGACTGGATCTGTCGCAGGCGCTGCACATTATCCAGTCCGGCGAAAGCCAGCAGCAGGAGCAGACCGCCGAATCCGACGGTGAGCACCAAGCGGCTATAAGGCGCGACAGAGCCAGCCGTCTTGGCGGGCGGTAACGGAGACCGGTTGTTTTCCAAGCGCGCTGCCTCGATGCTCTCCTCCCATTGTAGGCAAACTGTGGACACGCGCGAATACCCTAGCGGCGGTACTTCTAAGTAGTGTTTGGCAGTACGGATGGACTTAGAGGATACAACCTACCGGAACAATTCGGGAGAATTACTTCTGGTGAGGGATACAGATAAGCAAGCTGGCAGCGTATGGTAGATATTTCAGAACAGTAAAGACCGACTCGGAACGCCGCAAAGACGGCGGAATGTCACGCGGGCATCGCGGGGGACCTGAACCGATATCTGGAGCAGGTCCCGCATCCCGTTAAGCAGGCTGGGCGCGCTTCCGGGCGGCGATCGCGCGCTGCCAGGCTTCCTGTAAACGCGCGCGGGCCGCATCGCTGATCGGACCGGGCATGTCCGTTGACTCGTACTCGCGGCACAGGGCCACGGTCTTACGCAGGCTCTCGGCGAACTCCACGCAAGGCGCGCAGCCAGCCAAGTGAGCTTCCATTTCGCGGCAGGCTTCGGGCGGCAATTCCAGGTCGAGGTATTCGGATAACGTGGCGAAGATCTGCCGGCACTCGTCAATTGCGTGTGGCATGCGCGGGCTCCATATTCCTCAGATAAACATCTAACTCCTGGCGGATCGCCAGCCGGGCGCGATGCAGGCGCGTCTTCACGGTGTCCGCCGTCAGATCCAGAATCTGCGCGGTCTCCTCGGTCGAAAGCTCTTCCACGTCGCGTAGCAGCATCACGGAGCGGTAGTGATCCGGCAGCGTGGCTATGGCTTTATCGAGCACCCCGCGCAGCTCGTGCTGAAGGACGCGGTCTTCGGGCAGCGCCGACCAGTCGGCGATCTGGAGCTTCACGCCATCGCCCTCGCGATCGGCGGCGGGCATGAACTCGTCGAGCGAGAGTTCCCGCGGCGGAGCGAACTGGCTGCGGCGGCGTTTCATCAGACAGAAATTGCGAGCGATGCGCAGCACCCAGGCGCGCACGTGCTCCGGGTCGCGAAGCTGGTCGAAGCTTTCGAAGACCTTGAAAAGCGTGTCTTGCGAGACCTCCTCGGCGTCCTCGCGATGGCCGCACATCAGCCAACTGTATTGAAAGACCTTAGCTCGAAAATGTTCGACAAAGCGATCAAAGGCGCCCGGTTCGCCGGCGATCAGCTCACGCGCCAGTTGGATTTCAGCTTCCTTCCGCAAATCACGCTCCCGCTAACCGATTGTAGCGGGAAGGCGGGTCTCCAGCGCAATCTCGATGGCAGGCGCGTGCGTGAGGGTGTTGTGAATCAGGCAGGCTTTGACGGCGCGCAGGATGCCGGCGGCATGCTGCGGATCAAGGCCCGGCGCGTCGACCTCGATGCGAAAGCTGTCCAACCGGGCGGGACCGGTGGCCTTCTGGGCCTCGACCCGCACACTCAAGCCATCGGGGGACAGGGCGCGCGTGCGCATATATTCAGCGGCATAGTACCCGGCGCAGGTACCCAGCGAGGCCAACAGGAATTCAGGCGGGGTCATGCCGGTATCGTCGCCGTGATTCTCCACGGGCTGGTCGCATAGGATGCGGTGGCCACGGGCGGCGGCTTCAAACAGGACGCCGCCAAGATGTCGAACGGTCACTTCCATAATCTGTTTTCCGTTTCTGAAGATGCAGCCCGGGCGGAAACGTGACACCCAGGCCACATTATAGTTTCAGATCTGATTATTTATGGTACGACAGTACCTGACACTTTTCTGCATCGCGCGGCATCTAACATGGGCGAGGGCGCGAGATGATGACGCAACACGGGTTATCCTACGCTGGCTGCCCGGCTGGCCACGCCGGACATACGCCAAATGCCAGGCACCACTTCGGCATCCACATTCTGGCGATTCTGGCCGCCGCGGCCGCCGGAGCGGTGGTGGCGTGGTATTACCTGAGCGCGACCGTCTCGCTGCCGCTGCTGTGATTGAAATTGGGGGCTTCACGATCTGCAACCCCGGCTCGGCCGGTGACCATTGCGGGCCTTATGCCCCCCGAAGGCGTGCTGTGAGACGGGGCAGAATAGCTGCCCCGTCACCGCGGTCTTACGGCGCGACTGTGCTCCAGTTGTTCACCAGGTTGGTGACGTTCACCGATCCCAGGCCGGTAGCGAAATCCCAGCCCGAGCTCGCCGCGAAGGCCGGCTTGTAGGCGCTGTCCGAGCTCGAAAGCACACCATAGGTTCCCGAGGGATCGTAGCATTTGTAAGTCCCTGTGCAGGGAATGTCCATATTGCCTTGGGTCACGTCGTAGAAAGTGCAGGTGCTGGAGGTGCCGTTCCCCTTGGAAGCGTTGCAGGCGGAGTTGCCGCTTGAACCGTATTCGGCGGCGGCGAGCTTGTACAGAGCCGAGTTCGGCAAGCCCTGCCGCGCCCCGGTCTTCTGGTTGACGAGTGCCTGCACACCGGCCATGATGGGCGATGCGAAAGAAGTCCCGCCGCCGCCGGGCCAGCCGCTGGGCGCGCCCGTGCAGGCAGCTCCGCCGCCGGCCGTATCGGAGTAGCACACCACATAGTAGTGGCCCAGGAAGCCGTTCGAGGCGAACAGCGACACGTCCGGAAGGTCGCGCACACCGTCTGCCGGGTTGCCGTAGACGGGCTGCCAGGATGGCTTGGCGTAGCCTTTGCAGGTGCCGTTCGAAACGCCCGTGGTTGTGGATGCGCCGGTCGCGCACGCGCTCGGTCCACCGCTGCCGGCGATGATGCCGAGGAACACGTAGCTGGAGCTGTTACACAGCCCGGAAGATCCGTATGTCGTGCTGATGCCGAAGTAATTCGCCAGCAAGCCGCTGCCGCAGGTGTCATTCCACGGAATCTCGGGGACATACGACTTTGCCGAGCCGTAGTATTGGGTGTTGGTGGAATTCCAATAAGTACTCTCGTCGTTCTGGTAGAAATCTTCGAAGTCGGTTCCGCCCACGGCCACGTTATACGGCGTGGACGCAAAACCACTGACACTGATTCCCGTGGTCGCGTCCGTAGACTCTCCCAAGCTCGCGCCGCACACGTCGCCTCCCCAATCGCCCGCCGCCACGAATACCGAAACGCCCTCGGTAGCCGCGTGCGAATAAACCGACTTGAATGCTGCGTTGGAAGCCGCGCCGTTGAGCGATTCACACTCCGCGTAGCTGATGCTGACCACCGCCGGCGGCGTGCTGCTGGCGTTCACCAGGTTGTTCAATGCGATCAAGCCGCCGAAGGTGGTGGCGGTGTCTTTGCAGGAGGCCAACTGAATGGCGGCTCCCGGCGCCGCCGCGCTGGCATATTCCGCGTCCAGGATGGCTTCGAAGTCGTTGCCGACCAGCACTCCGGGATCGGCGCAATTGTTCGTGCCGGTTGAAGCTGGATGCACCTGTGTGAAGCTGCCGCTGGTGAATCGCGAAAGGCCGAACGTGGTGCGGAAGGTGGACCAGTCCGCCGGGCTGTAAACGTCGGTGTCTTCGATGACCACTACGGTCTGCCCTGCCCCAGTAATTTTCGAGGAGAACAACGGATTAAAGTTGTAGATGGTCGCCAGGTCCTGCGGCACCAACAGGTACTCCTCGCCGCCGATGCTGTAGGAAGGCCGCTTGACGTTGGTGGGGTGCGGCATGAAGTTGTGCAGGGACACAATGCCGGCCACGGCGGGCGCAAGCGCCGCCGGAATCCGCGGATCGCTCATATTGGCGACGTGCGGCTGGCCTTTCACGGTGAGGTTATGAATCTCGGTGTGGAAGGCCGTGCGTACCTGTCCAGCCGTGCCCGAGAAATCGATCAGGATGCCGCTCGGATAGACCGTGTTGACGGTGAAGCCCTGCGACCGCAGCCATTCCGCGATAGCATTCAGATCGCTCTGCGCCAGGCCGAACTTCGATCCGAACTGGGCGGGCGTCAGCCAGTGATGGTAGTTCGGCGAGGCCGGCTCGTTTAACTGCTGGATGAACTGGTCGAGCGCGGCTTCCTGCTGCGGCGACCGCTGCAACTGCAGCAGCATGTGGTCCATCGCGAAATCGTCGCTGACCGGCCCCTGATCGTTGGCGGCATTGGCCTCGGGGCGGGTATTGCCCACCAGCGCAACCAGATCGTTGTTGTCGATCGGTTGAGTAATCAGCGTGGGAGTCTGCGCGAACGCTCCCATACCGAGCGCGAGCGCGAACGCCGGTATCGTAAGTAAGCTTGGGGCGTTCGAAATTCTTCGAAACATAACTATCCTCTCCTCTAAAGTGGTGGTCCCGTTCTGGTTGAGACTATCACGTGCGGCAACCGCGCGCAAGGCAGATTCGGGAACCCGTAAACTGGTGTTCATCGGGGGGGACGAATCCATGACCACGGCCGGACTGGTCGAAGCTCTGCGCCTCCGGTTGACGATCCTGCTAGGCTCGTTCGCAGGTGTCGCGCTGCTGCTGGCCGTGCTTGGGATCTACGGCGTGATCGCCTACTCGGTGGCGCGGCGCACGCAGGAGGTAGGCATTCGCCGGGCCTTCGGCGCGCAGCGCCGACATTCTGCGGCTGGTTATCCGGCAGGGCCTTGTGCTAACGCTGGCGGGAATCGTGCTCGGCCTGGCCGGAGCTTACGCGCTGACAGGGCTGATGCACACGCTGCTGTTTCACGTCATCCCGGCGGATCAGGCGATCTTTGCCGGCATCGCGATTCTGTTCCTGCTGGTGGCGCTGATTGCCAGCTCCATTCCGGCGCGCCGCGCCACGCGGATCGATCCGATGGCCGCGCTGCGCATTTGACCGGTCTGGCAGTTATGACGACCGTTTCGCCGAGCGGGCGGTAGCCTCGCTGCGCTTGATCTGCGCGCGCCGCCGGCCGGATGCCAGATTTTTGCGGGCCTTATCCTTGGCGGCCTGGCTCACGGCAACGTGGTTGACCACCTTGACGGCTCCGGCGTTCTTAGCCAGCCTGGTGGCGGTGCCTTTATGCTGCAGCACGTCGGTCTGGCCTTCAATGGTCGCGACTCCGCCTTGCACGTGGACCTGGAAGTGATGCGTCGAGATCTTCGAGGCGGCGAAACGTGCACGGATGGATTTCTCTAGCTCGGCGTCGGAGATCGCCGGCGCCTTGGCCCGCCCGGCCGGAACGGCGGTGGTCCGGCGAACGGGAACGGTCTTGGTGGCGCCGTAAGCAGTCCCGAAGGCGAGCATCAGCAGGGCTGCGGCGGCGCCGCGCGTATGGCACATAATCAGGTCTCCTTAACTGAATGTGTGCCTTCACCGCCGCCTTGCTCTCAGCAAACGTGCGGAGGGCCGCGGACGCGCGGTATAACAGACGCATGCCTGTCTACGGAGGAATTGAATGTGGCGGCACCAAGTTCGTGTGCGCCACGGGCGATGAAAGCGGCCAACTGCTCGCGCGGACCGAGTTTCCCACAACACTGCCGGACGAGACCATCGGCCGCGCGATGGCGTTTTTTCGCGAGCAGCCGCACGAGCTGACCAGCATCGGGATCGGGTCTTTCGGGCCGGTGGATCTGAATCGCGCTTCGCCGCGCTTCGGATACGTCACTTCCACGCCGAAAAACGGCTGGCGCGATACGGATGTGGCCGGCGCGGTGCGGCGCGCGACGGGCCTGCCCGTGGCCTTCGATACGGACGTGAACACGGCCGCGCTGGGCGAATTCCGCTGGGGGGCGGCGCGCGGTCTCGATACGTTCATCTACCTGACGATCGGCACGGGATTGGGCGGCGGCGGCATGGTGAACGGCCGGCTGCTGCACGGCCTGGTCCATCCGGAGATGGGACACATCCGCGTGCCGCACGATCGCACCGCCGATCCGTTTCCGGGTAATTGCCCGTTTCACGGCGACTGCCTGGAAGGGCTGGTGGCCGGTCCGGCGGTGGAAGCGCGCTGGGGCGGGCGCGGCGAAACGCTGCCGGCCGGGCATCCGGCCTGGGATCTGGAGGCGCATTACATCGCGCTTGGCCTAGCCACCTGGATCTGCACACTCTCGCCCGAGCGCATCATCCTGGGCGGCGGCGTGATGCGGCAGGCGCCGCTGTTTGGCAAAATTCATGACGAGGTGCTGACGCTGCTCAACGACTACATTCAGGCGCCGGAGATCCTGGAATGCATCCATCAGTACATTGTGCCGCCGGCGCTCGGCGGCAATGCGGGAGTTTTAGGCGCGATCGCGCTGGCCACGATGGTGTAAAAGCGCGGCCATAATGGATGCAGGGAGCCGCTATGTCACACATCCTGCCCCTGACCATCCCGCTGATCGTCGCCGGCGCGCTGTTCGCTTCGAGCGACATCACGCCGGGCATCAACCGGTTCGCCATCGCGACCTATCGCGACCTGGCGCGCAGCGGCGCGAACCTAGTCCTCTCGCCGTTCAACATCTCCACCGCGCTTTCGATGCTGCTGGAGGGCGCACGCGGACAGACGGCCGCCGCCATCGCAGCCGCCATCGCGCAGGCTCGCACCGGCGCGGAATACCAAGCCGCCGTGGCGTCTCTGGCCAAGACGCTTACCGAATCCGCGAATACCGGTCCGAACCAGCTGGCCATCGCCAATGGACTTTGGGTGCAGCAAGGTTTTCCCATTGAGGCTAAGTTTGAGCAAACCATCCGCACACTGTATGCTGCGCCCCTGACGCCGCTCGATTTCCGGAATGATACGGAGAGCGCCCGGGCGCGGATCAACGCCTGGACCGCGGATCACACCAAGGGAAAGATCGTCGATTTGTTCGGACGTGGATCGCTCAACACTGCCACCCGCCTGGTCCTGACCAGCGCCATCTACTTCTATGGCAAGTGGCAGTCGCCGTTCAAACCCGAAGCGACGCGTACGGAGCCATTCCGGCTTGGCAACGGCGTCTCGATCGAGGCCAAATTCATGCGCCAGAAGTCCACTTTCCGCTATGCCGAACTGCCGTCCGCACAATTGCTCGAAATGAACTACGAGGGCACGCCGCTGGTGTTCGACATCCTGCTGCCGAAGTCGGACGAAGGCTTGGCGGAGTTGGAACGCTCGCTCGATTCCGAGACTCTGGCGCAGTGGTGCGGCTCGCTGGGAAGCGAGATGGTGGACGTAGCGGTTCCGAAATTCCGCGCCGAATCGTCGTTCTCGCTGAAGGAGACGCTCTCGCGCATGGGGATGGCGGAGGCTTTCGGCGCGGCGGCGGATTTTTCCGGCATCGACGGCCGGCGCGATCTGTTCGTTTCGGACGTCGTCCACAAAGCGTTTGTCGACGTTTCGGAGGAAGGCACGGAAGCCGCGGCGGCTACCGGCACAATCGTGGGCGCGCTGGCTATGCGGCGCGACCGCACCATCTTTCGCGCCGATCATCCCTTCCTGTTTTTCATTCGCGACACGCGCAGCGGCGCGATTCTCTTTGAAGGGCGGCTGCAGCGGCCCGAGCAACAGGCGAGCTAATGCGGTAATTCGATCTGGCTGACCACTTCGTTGCGCTGCAACTGTCCGCAGGCGGCATAGATATCGAGGCCGCGCGGTTTGCGCAGGAAGCAGCCCATCGAATTCCGCACGATGGCCTGGAAGTTCGCGACGCGTTCCGGGTCGGGTGTTTCGAAGGGAATGCCGGGGCCGGGATTGAGCGCGATCAGATTGACCTTGGCGTTCAGGTGCGCGAGCAGTTTCACCACGCGGCGCGCATCGGCGTCCGTATCGTTTACGCCTTTCAGCAGCACGTACTCGAAGGTGAGCTTTTCCCACGGGCGCAGCGGATAGGCCTTGCACGCGGCGAGCAGGTCAGCCAAATGATATTTGCGCGTGATGGGCATCAGCTCGCGGCGCATTTCTTCGGTGGAAGCGTTTAGCGAAATCGAGAGCCTTGGGCGCACAGGCTCGCGCCCCAGCTCCTCGAGCTTCGGGACGATGCCCGCCGTCGAAACGGTGATGCGGCGGGGCGGCAGGCCCACGCCTTCCGGATCGGTCAGCAGGCGCGTGGCTTTCACCACGTTCGCCAGATTCAGCAGCGGTTCGCCCTGCCCCATCATGACTATGTTGAGCCGCGTACGGTCTTTGAGCAAACCATTGTCGCGCGCGACCAGCAGCACCTGGCCGACGATCTCTCCGGCGGTGAGGTTGCGTTCCAGGCCCATGAGCGCGGTCATGCAGAATTTGCAATCCACGGGGCAGCCGACCTGGCTCGAAATGCAGATCGTGGAACGCTCGGCTTCGGGCATCCACACCGTCTCCACCGTGCGGCCGTCGGCCAGGCGCAGCAGATAGCGGCGTGTGCCATCGACGGACTCGTAACGGCGGGCAACCTCAGGTAGGCCGACGCGCCGCGGCCCGGCCAGTTCCTGTTTCAGGGCGGACGGCAGCGTCGACACCTGCGCCAGGTCGGCCACTTTCTGCCGGTACAAAGCGCTGTAGATTTGTTTCGCGCGGAATGGCGGCTGAGTGGGTCCCAGAACGTCCCGGATCTCGGTCAATTCCATGCCCAGCAGGGGCTCGGACATCTGTTTCGATTATGACATGACCAGCCGGCGATACTCCGCATCGGAACTCTCGGGCAACAGTACCCAGAGGGTGTAAATGCCGAGCGCCGTGCCGATCGGGAATTCGATGAGAGAAATCGCGCCCACCACGATGGTGAAAACGCGGGCCCAGGGAGCCTTGTCGAGCAATCCCCACGCAGCGATGAAGCAGGCCGCGGCGCCCAACAGAAACAGCCAGCCGATGCCCTCCAGCAGTGGGTGAATGAAGGGCGGCACGTCGGCGGAAGCCGCATCGAAGAACGGCCAGTGGCTGAACGAACGCAGGAAGAGTCCCGGAATCAAGTGCAGAACCCCGCGCACGATCCAGAGCACCGCCAGCACGCGCAGATGTGTGGCCACGCGCGGCTTCACCGCCATAGGCACGGCGTGTACGGCTTGCACGGCGAGTTCCCTGCCGCACGCACGGCAAAAATTGTGTCCTTCTTCGATCTTCGCGCCACACGCTTCACAATACGTCATCTGTCTCTCCGCTATTTTTAATTGCGCATTGCCGAGCTGCGGCCGAGCGTGCCCTGCGCCCCAACAAGGCGCCTCCCAGCGCCGGCGAGTGCACGATTTTGAGCGCAATGGTCCTCGCCACGTGCGCGTGAAAAGCCGCGGCGGCCAGCGCCACACATAGCCCTGAAATCCGTCGGCTACACATGGGATGTGCTATCGTTTGCTTTACAATTATGGCACGTCATACTCTTTCCCGCCGTGCTTTCTTCGCCTTAAGCGCGGCCGCCCCGCTTGTCTCCGCCGTGGCGCGAAGCAAGAGCAAACCCGTCGGCCTGGAGTTGTTTTCCGTCCGCGACGACCTTCAGAAAGACCTCATGGGCACGGTGCGAGCGGTGGCCAAGATGGGCTATCAATGCGTGGAGTTTTTCTCGCCTTACTACCAGTGGACCCCGGCGTACGCCAAGCAGGTGCGCGCGATGATGGATGAGGCCGGCATCCACTGCTACTCGACCCACAACGGACCCGAGTCGTTCAAGCCCGAGGGGATCCAGCACGCCATCGAGCTGAACACCATCATCGGCAGCCGGTATATCGTGCTGGCCAGTGCTGGTGACATCAAGACTCTGGATGGCTGGAAGAAGGTGGCCGACACGCTGAATGAGGGCGCGGAGAAGATGAAACCGGCAGGGCTGCGCCCCGGTTATCACAATCACCAGCTAGAGTTCAAACCGATCGGCGGCAAGCGGCCGATGGAAGTGCTGGCGGTCAACACCTCCAAAGACATCATGCTGCAACTGGACGTGGGTACCTGCGTGGAGGTGGGCAGCGATCCGGTGGCGTGGGTGGAGCAGAACCCCGGGCGGATCCGCTCCATGCATTGCAAGGAGTGGTCGCCGGCAAAGGGCTACAAGGTTCTGTTAGGCGATGGCGTGGCGCCGTGGAAGAAGCTCTTCGCCGCGGCGGAGAAGGTGGGCGGGCTGGAATTCTACCTGGTGGAGCAGGAAGGCAGCGATTATCCGGAATTGGAAACGGCTAAACGCTGCCTCGAGAATTTCGACAAGCTGCACGCGTAGGGCTTATTGGGGCGTGATCGCACCGAAGACCCCGGTGGTTTGGCTCGCCCCACCGCCATTAAAGTACAGCACGTTGGTGGGACCGGACTCGGCGTTGCCGTTGCCGAATTCGATGCCCCAAAGGCCGGGTATCGTGATGGTGGCGCCGTTGCTCTGGAGGAAACCCGCGAACTTTCCGGTCGACGGATTGTACGCTCCGATCCAGCCGCTACCGGTATTGCCCACCAGCAACATCTTGCCGAAAGCGCCGAAATTCGAGGGCGCGACCGCCATGCCCCAGGGCTGGTTGAATGATCCGGTTTGGAAGCGGAGCAGCAGCGTGCCGTTCGTATCGTACGCGTCCACAAAACCGGTCCCGCCGCCGGCCGCCTTGTTGTAGGCCACGTAGACCCGCGATCCGATCGCCTGAATGCCGGCGGGCGTGTAAGTCGACGGTATCTTCGGATCCGTGAATGCACCCGGCGGCAGCGTCACCGGGCTAAACGACGTCGCATCATAGGCCTCGACGCCGCCATTGGCGTTGGCCACATAGTAAGTTTGCGCGCCACTGGTGGCGTTCTTGGCCACCGTCAAGCCTTGATAGGACGCGCCGGCCACCGAGTTGTTCACCATGATGGTGGCAGTGGTCACATGGCATTGCGCGCACTGCGTACCGGGCTTACTGGGCGTGTCGGCGGCATTCCAATTGGAGATGGTGCCATCCAGCGTAACGAATGCGAAGTTATTCGCGTTGAAGGCCGTTCCCGTGGGACTGCCGGTGCCGGTGCCGCTGGCCGAAGGGATCGTCACCACCAGCGGAGCGAGTGACTGCGCGCCCGTCTTATTGGCGTAGTACAAGGTCGAGTAGCCGGTCACCTGGTCGGAAACCCACCACTCATTCTCTTTGGCGGTAGAACTGGCGGGACGTGACAAACCCCACGGATTGATCAGATACGCGTCCTGCGTATTGGTGACAATGTTCGTCACCGAATAATTGTTAGTGGACTGCGCGCCGGCGGCGGCGCACAGCAGTAGGACAGCAGCCAGCAAACACACGATTCTCATCTTCACCCTCCTGAGCCCTCCGCTTGAGAAGTATACGGCGAGCCCAGGAGGGAGTCAATGGATCATCTTGTGAACTTTGCAGCCGGTCTGAGGAGAGGAGGGGATTTACCGGCTGGTGGAGGGCGACGAAGAACCCTGGCCCGGCAGCGCGTGCGCGGCAGCTAGACCGGCCGTGGTGCCGACCGCCGCGACACCCGCGACGATGGCCACCACCGCGCCAGTCGACAACCCGGCAGCAACCCCACCCGCGGCAGCGCCCGCCACCGCGGCCGCGCCAATCTTCTTGGCCACCGGCGCGCATCCGCCCTTGGAGATGAACTGCACATCGGTCACGTTGACGATCTGCGACGCGCCCGATACGGTGGGAGTTCCCGTAACAGCGGTGCCCGTAATCTGCACCCGGTTGCCAACATTCGGGTCCAGGCCGACGCCCTGAAGCTGGATCACGACGTTGGTTGTCTCATCCACGGCGACGAAGCTGCCGCCCTTGCTGAGCAGGCATCCAGTAACCTTGGTGGTAGTGGATGAAGCGCCCTCCTGCGGTTCGAAGGCGAGCTCACTGCCCGTATCGAGCCTGGCCAGCAGGATTCCCTGGCCGTTCGACACGCGCACCGATCCCTGGTAGGCCGCGACGATGACGCGGTTATCGCCATTGACCTGGACGCGTGCCACCGAGCCGGGCGCGTCAGCGGCGACAACAACCTTACCGGCCTCGATGCGATAGTTGCTCGAATCGAGTTGGCCGATGCCCTTTTCGAGGACCATCCGCGATTGATAAACGCGCGCGCGGGAGTCCGCCGCGAGTTCCATTTTCACGCCATTCTCGAGCTGCAGCCGGGAGGACGATTGGCTGGTCTCGATCATGTCGCCATCGAGTAAGGTGGCATTGCCCCAGACTTTGGCGTGGTCGACTTGGAAACTACCCTCGGCCACCACGAGTCCGATGGCCGGGGACGAGGAAAAGCTCAGGCTGACGGTCCCACACAGCACCAGGGCCAGAAGTCCCCGGTTGGTCAATCCCGCTTTCGAAACGTTAGTCATGATTGTTCTCCTGAATTGGTGAAGTAAGAGTGCGGGGCCCGGCGCTGCCCGCGATCAGCGCGCGCCGCCCGCGGGTTGAAACTACGGCTGGTCCTGTTTGGGTCCCGTATCGCGAAGCAGATAGAGCAATATCGCGGCAAAGCCGAAGATGCCGGCGCCCCAAAGCAACAGTTCGCGCCGCGTCCGTATCCAGGCGCGCCGGCGCTCCTCCGGCCGCCTCCGGGAGCCTGGACGCATGCGGTCGAGCAGCCCGGTGGGGTCCTTCAGAAAAGGGCGGGACAGGCATTCATGGCAGCGATAAGGGTAGTAGCCGAATGCGCCCCGCAGTCTCTCAAGTCCGTTCAGCCGATGCGACCGGCGGACGCTTTTGCTGCCGCATACCGGGCAGACAGGCTGTTGCGGCGCACGCGCCGTACCTTGGGATGGGCGCTTTGCGATTGGGATTTCGACTACCGCTGGCGCCGCATCGCGCACCTCCCGCGCGGACGGCGCGGCCGCAACTGCGAACTCCTCGTAGGCGCCATCGGTGCGGATCGCGCCGTTCGATTCCTGGAAAAAGAAGCCCGCCGTGGTGGCCCGGTCGGAGGCCGGCCGGAGGACCAGCGCGACTTGAAATGCCGCGCTGAAAAACCGTGCGTGGATCTGCCGGTCGCGTTCGGAAAGGAAGATCTTGCTGGCGATATGCGAGTGATACCAGCCCAGCGGCTGGAGACTCCGCAGTTCCGGGTCGGCCGCCGCTCCGGCAATCAAGTCGGCCAGCCGCCGCTCATCAGCCGCCGAAAGGACAAAGCCCGGACCCAGGGAGTGCTCGCAGCGCAAGGGCCGGTAGGCACGGATGTGGATCCGCTCCGGATCCCGGGCGCCGAACAGGACGCCGCCTGTCTCGCTCTTGCCCTCGCGCGCGTTGAGAGCATCTTCGACTTCGCGTCGCAGCGCGTCCAGCGCAGGCGGCTCGCAGTCGATCCAGAAGGGACACCGCGGAGGGTGAAAGCTCCTGCCGGAGCCTTGCGGCGAGCCGTCTTCAACGGCGTTTATCTCATCCACGTGATACGAGATCATATCGCAACCGGTAGAACAGTAGTGGCGTGGGGCGGCAAGAATCGCTCAATAAGCGCCGGCTCCCGTGAGCACCGTGTTCACGGTCCTCGTCAGGATATAGAGATCCAGCCACACCGACCAGTTCAGAACGTAATACTGGTCGAATGCCACGCGTTCGTCATAAGTAGTGTTGTTTCTGCCGGAGACTTGCCACAGGCCTGTTATGCCCGGCTTGACCCGGCAATACGAGGCGAAGTATTCGCCGTATCTTTGCACTTCGGCGGCCACAATTGGCCGCGGACCTACTAAGCTCATCTCGCCCAGCAGGACGTTAATCAACTGCGGTAACTCGTCCAGACTGGACCTTCGCAGGATCTTGCCAAGAGGCGTGACGCGTGGGTCGTCTTTGAGCTTGTGCGTAAGCCGCCATTCTTCCGCCAGCGCGGGATGCGCCTCCAGGTGCCGTTTCAGCACCGCGTCGGCGTTCTGCGCCATGGTGCGGAATTTCCAGGCTTTGAATACCCGCGAGCCGTTGCCGATACGCGTATGGCCGAAGAAAACGGGACCGCGCGAAGTGAGCTTGATGAGGCATCCGATCACGCAAAACAGGGGTACCAGCACCGGCGCGAGCGCGGCCACGGCCAACAGATCAAGCGCCCGCTTGACGATGCGCGCGGGCAGATGCAGAAGATTGTGACGAATCTCCAAGCCCAGCATCCCTCCCAGGTCCGTGGCTTCGACGCACAGACTGGACATCCCCAAGAGGTCGGGAATAACTAACACCTTGTCGAAAGCCTGACCGCATTTTTGGAGCACAGCCAGCAGGCGCACACGCGAAAGACCGGGCATGGCCAGGATCCCATAGCCCAGCCGCGCACGCGCTGCCAAAGAGGGCGCCAAAGCCAGCCCGCCGAGAATGGGTACGCCATGCAGGTGACTTCTGTTAGAGCCGCGATCGTCGAGAATGGCGACCGGCTTCAAGCCCAGTCCGGGATTTTTCTTCAGCGCGCGCACCACGCTTTCGCCCGGCTTGCCTGCCCCCAGAATCACCACGCTCCGGCCGAACCAACTGCGCGGTCCGCAGATCCTGCGCACCGCCGCGCGGGCCGGAGGCAGCGCGAGGCAGACCAACAGCCAGGTAAGCAGGGCGATGCTGCGCGGAAATCCGCGCGCATCTTTCAACAGGAACGTGCTACCGGCAAAGATGAAGAACGCCAAAGTGGTGCCGGCCATCGAACGGCGCAGTTCCTGAATCGGATTCAATCCCACAACCTGATACAGACCGACACCGACATACACCGCGATGAACAAGAGCAGGAACGGCCAGTAGGAGGCAAACTGGAAGAGCTTGGCTGTGGGCCGGACAAATGTCCATATCAGGATGCTGGTGAGGAACGCCGGAATTAGAACACACGCGTCAGTCAGCGCGAGAACACCAACCGTAAGTGCCGAGGAGTAGCGCTGCGAGCGGATTGCCAGGATCTCGCCGCGAGTGCCCGAGGTTGCTGAATCGAACCATGGACTCGCGGCACCAACTTTGTCAAGTGTGGTGATCGTTGTGCTCATAGAATTTCCCAGCGACTAGTCGCTAATCTGTGGCGGCCCTGGAGTACGCAGGGTCGAAAGTCTGCGCGGGCAAGGCCAGGCCATCCACGGCCTCGCGCAGAATCGCGTCGAACCTGGCGGCGATCGACTTGATATCGAACGTGGTGGTGGCGTATCGCCGCGCGTTGTCCGCCAAAGCGAGACGCATCTCGGGATTGGCCGCCAGCCGGCGCGCCGCATCGATGAAACTACCGGTGTCGCCGGGATCGACTGCCATACCCGCCTGCGCGCGCCGTAGTGTGCGCGCAGCAAGGTTCGCTTCGGGCGCGGCGAGCAACACCGGCCGGCCGGCGCAGAAGTAACTGAGCACCTTCGACGGCACCGCAAAAACGCCGGCTTCCTTCTCGATGACCGCCAGCAATACGTCGGCGGCGCCCAACACTTCGGGCATCGCGGCGTATGGCTGGAAATCCATCAACAGCAGATTCTTCAACGGGGCTTCCTGCAGCTTCCGCTCGAGCCAGCTACGGCCCAAACCTTCCGACACCACTACGACCAACGCATCGCTCCGGTCCTCTAATGCGGCGGCCATCTCGTAAAGTAACTCCGGCTTGTGTTTCAACCCGAGCGTGCCGGAATAGAGAAACACCAGCTTGTCGGCCAGACCGTGCCGCTTACTCCAGGAGTTGCGCTTCGCAACCGGGGGCAAGTCATCGAGCGGAGCCCAGTTTTCGATGACATAATTCCGCGCCGGGTGAAAGCCCATCTGGGACGCCGCCGTTAGAAAGTCCGGCGTGATAAAGACCACGGCATCGCTCGATTCGCACACGCTGCGCTCCAGGCGATCGTAGTGCCGGGCCAGCAAGCCGCCCACGGACCCCAACTTCTTCGCCAGGACGCTGCGCACCGCCATGCAGTACAAGTCCTGCATCCAGTGGACGAACGCGATGCCCCGCCGGCGGCACTCCCCGCGCACGTGATCCTGCACGTCGATGGGCGTGTTCGCGGAAAGGAACACGTCGGGCCGTTCCCGCTCAATGAAGGCGGTGAGCGCCCGGGCGTAGCGGCGATGCGCGAAATGCCGTTTCCACATGGAATACTTGTCGAGGGGCGCTCCCAGGGTCAACGGCACGGCGCGAAACGACGGTGCATCGCCGGGGGACCGCTGCAACGGTCCCTTCGGCCCGGGTAAGTCCTTCAAGTACACGTGAGCCACGGAGTGGCCGTTGGCAGCCAGTTCGCGGCTCAGTTGTACCTGAAACGGATGTCCCGCAAAATCGTGAACGACGATGCGCATGGCTCTATAGGGTCAGGCCGCGAGTTGGGGTTCCTCAACACCGGCGGCCAGGCGCGCGCGCACTCGCGCCTCGATCCAGGAATAAGTTATGGACAAGCCGTCTTCGAGGGAAATCGCCGGCGCCCAACCGAGCACCGCGCGAAGCAGCGTGTTATCCGAATTCCGCCCGCGGACACCCTGCGGACCGGGCACGTGCTTCTTCACGATGCTGACGCCGGCGATGCCGGCGACGATATCCGCTAGCTGATTAATGCTCACCATGCGGTCCTGCCCCAAATTCAACGGCTCGTGAAAGTCGGAACACATCAACCGGTAGATGCCTTCCAGACAGTCGTCGATAAAACAGAACGATCGCGTCTGTTCGCCGTCGCCCCAGATCTCGATCACCGGATTACCGGTTAGCTTGGCCATGGCCACTTTGCGGCACATAGCCGCAGGCGACTTCTCACGCCCGCCATCCCAAGTGCCCAGCGGTCCGAAGATATTATGGAAACGGACGATGCGTGTTTCCAGTCCGTAGTCCTCCCGGTAGTGCGAACAGAGACGCTCCGTGACTAACTTCTCCCAGCCATAAGCATCCTGGGGGAATGCCGGGTAAGCATCGGACTCTTTCAGAGGCGTTACTTCTGTCTCGGTCTGCTTAAACTCGGGATAGACGCACGCAGAGGATGTGTAGAAGTAGCGCTCCACTCCATTGACGCGTGCAGCTTCGAGCGTCTGCCAGTTGATCAACGCATTGTTGTGCAGAATCTGTGCGTGGTGGTTCGAAATAAAGCCCATGCCACCCATATCCGCGGCCAGCGCATAGACCTGGTCGATGTTTCTCGTGGCCTGGAGACAGTTATCCCAGCGGCGAAGGTCCAGAACCTCGAACTCATCGGCATCGGTCGGGGCATATTCGGGCGGCTTAATATCCACACCTCTCACCCGGAAGTCCCGCCTCTTTAAGTACGTCACCAAGTGGCTGCCGATAAACCCGCCAGCGCCGGTAACGAGCACACGTCGGTTGTGTTCCATGTCGTCATCCTATGTAGAGTTGTTACGAATGCTTCCAGTCCGATTGGATTTGTGTTGCGGTAGCCGTGGTTTCGATCAGATGCTCGTTTGCCGCGCCAAGGCCCGGCGCCGTATTACTCGCAAACCGTATGTTCTTCGACTCGGTGATGTAGACAAGCGCGGTGGGGTCTTCGCCCCAATTACTGCCGGCTACCGCAACCTTTGCCCGCTGAGCGTTCCCGAAACGATTGCTCGAGACTGACACATCTTCAGCGGAAGTGATCAGGAGGTTGACGCTATTGCTGCCGTCGATCTGGTTATTTTCGAAAGTAATGTGTTGGTGGCCGGCGCCGGGAACAGGCCGGCTGGTGATCGCGGCGATCGCGATGGCACCGAATGACCTGGGATTGTCCGGCAGGTTTCGAATGACATTGTTGCGGATCGTGACATTGCGGCTGTAACACGCTTCGTTCCACCAGAGCTCCGGGGATAAGACGATGCCGGAGATGCTGCTGCCGTCAATCGTGTTACCTTCAACCAGCCCGTTGTGCGCCTTGAGCAGCATCCCCCTGGCGCGATGATCGCGAATCGTATTGTTGCGCACCACGTATCCGCTGCCGATCGCATTCGGGTTGCTGCACAGACAATCGAAGTCTGCCGGCAGGGTGCGATCGAGAACGATTGCGAAGTAAGGTCCCGCGGTATTGTTAGCGACGGTCGAGTGCTTGCTTGGCCGCACGGTTCGGAAACTCGGCGCGGGTGTCACGGACTTGACCGCAGCCTCTCCGGCAGGGCTTCCGGCAAAATCAAACAACAGCAGCGGATCGCCCGGCTGAAAGCTATTGCGGTTGATCACCAGTGTGTTGCCGTCCCGCTGTAAAACGAGCGCGTAGATGCCGTGGATGGCTATGCCATCGTCAGGCATCCCTTCAAACGAGCAATTTTCCACCGTCGGACCTTTCCGCATGCGGCTGCTGTGAAAGCCGTCGGCGCACGTCGAGTACAGCGGTTCTGTCTTCGCTCCCGGCGGCGCCGGCCCGCGCTTGATCTGCAGACTATAGTAATTCTTGCCTTCGCCGCCGCCTTCCCAAACGCCAAACATGCCGGAGTTATAAATCGTTACATCGCGCACGTCCATCTGGCCGCACTCGATCAGCGTAATATTATGCCGCCCACTTCCCCGGAAAGCCGCCAGGTCGCCAACCGCCTCGGGCCCTTTTCCATAGAAGCGAAAGAGCGTGGGCCCCAGTTGCTCGATTCGAACTGCGCCGATGTCGTATGCGCCGGCCTTCAGCCGCCTGGTGCGCGCATCAAACAGGCACCCGACCGGAGCAGCAGGAAAGTACTTCGTGTCACTCAGATTTGCCGGATAGCCGGGATCGACCTCGAGCGTGTACCAACTTCGGTCCGGCGCGACCGATGTGACGGTACCCTGCGTGAAGGGTGGTACGGAATATTGGAGACTGGCGCCATGAAAACGTACGTTGCGGCAGTTAACAAACTCGATGCCGCCGCGAGTCACGTCGCTAAATAAGAAATTCACTCCCCGCGCATCGATCTCAAAATCGGTCATGTCGTGGAAGCTGAGATGTGATGTTCCCTTTGGCGAGGCATCCAGACGATAGGTGCCGGCTGGGATCCGGAAGGCGCCCTGCTTCGCGCGATGCGCGGCCAGGACTTTCTCCTCGATCGATCCCGGCGGCGTGTCTGCCAGTCCCTGCAGGCAGGCTGCGCCCGCCGCGCCGAACATAAGTAGAGATCTGCGGCTGTACATTCAACTCACTTGAGACTGTCTGGCGCGCACGACGCGATCGCGCAAATACCGCGCGGGATTCCCGGCCCAAATCTCTCCAGCCGGCACGTTCTTAGTAATCACGCTGCCCGCCGTAACCACCGCTCCCGCGCCCACTACCGTTCCGGGACCAACCACGGCACGCGCACCTACCCAGCTCCCGTCGTGCAATGCGATCGGCCTGCGAAACAGCTTCATGTTAGTGGTCGACCAATCGTGGTTGCCGGTGCACAGGTAAGCTCCCTGTGAGACACACACGTGCGAACCGATCGTTACCGGCGCCAGGTTATCGATCCACACATCCTCGCCCAGCCAGCAATAATCGCCCACCGTGAGGTACCAGGGAAACTTTACTTTGATCCCGGGCTTGAGATAAACTCCGCGCCCGATGCGCGCTCCGAACATCCGTAGAATCGCGGCCTTCACCGGCGAAACCGGCAACCAGTTTGTGCGTAATAGCGGCGCCCCGAAGAAATGCCAAAGCACGATCGTCAGCCACGGACGCCCTTTGTCGTATTCGCTATTATCCGGAACGGAAAGGTCGACCGGCGAGGTGCACCATCCGGGAATCGTGGTTTCCGCCATATGCTAATTAACCAGGCACGCGGGGCGGGCTCCGCCTAACATCCAGGAGTAGACCGAATGCATCTTCTTACCGATCACGGACCAGTCAAACCGGCTTCTGGCAAGTGCGCGGCCGGCATCGCTCATGGCCTGCCAGTCTGATGGCGAGGCCGACAGGCAATTCGCGAGTGACGCAGCCAGCTTCACAGGATCGTTGGACGTGACCACGCCGGCGCCAGATGCAGATACGCCATCCACGTTGCAGGCCGGGGTGATGACCACCGGCAGGCCAATCGACAGCGCCTCCAGGACAGCCACGCTCTGTCCTTCCGAATATGACGGCAGGCAGAAGAGCCGGGCGGCGGATAGCGCCGCCAGCTTAGTCTCGCCATGGAGCGTTCCGCACAATGTCACAGTGGCGTGTAATTTGTGCCGCGCAATGATCTCTGTCGCGCGCCCCAACGTTCCCTGGCAGTCAGGCCCCGCAATGACCAGGTGAGCCCGCGGGCAGCTACTGACTACCGGCGGCCACGCCTCCAGCAGATTCAGGATACCCTTCTTGAAATGCACCCGGCTGAGGAATAACACGATAGCTTTATCCGCTAAGTCTGGAAACTGTCTCAAAAAGATACCGGGATCCCTACGCTCCAACTGATTGATGCCATTAGGTACCACTGCAATGGGACATCTCAAGCCGAAGCGCCGGTAGTCAGCCGCTTCCTGTCCGCTGAGGGCCCGTAGGCAGTGCGACCGGGCGAGCGACCGCTTTTCGAAGAGCTGGGCATAAATGGCTTTCTTGAGCCATTTGTTCTTGAGTTCCCAGGTCTCGAGCATGCCATGTACCGACGAGACAAGCGGCTTCCTGAACTTGGCGGCCGCCATGCGCGTCATGATCGAATGCGGCAGCCACAGGCCATGCACGTGAATGACGTCGGAGTCCTGAATGGCTGCATCCAGCGCCGGTTTCAGCCGGATGTCGGCCGCCGGCCGTGGACCAGGGGCGGCGACCCGCTCCACGGACGGCGGAATCCCATCACTGAGTGTCTTCTCCGCTGCATCGCACACGGCCAGCAGCCGGCTCTGCCAACCGGAATCCTGCTGGACAGCCATGGCCAAACCCGCCGCCGCTGGACCTACCCCGCCGAACTCCGGAGCCACATGACTCCATACGTCCAGGACCCGCGTCGAGCCGTTTCCCAAATCGCTAGCGGGCATAAGCGGCGCCTTCCGGCACGGGCTGTCTGAAAGGAGCTGCGGCGCGCTTCCGGCCCGGCTTCCAGATCCAATGCGATATCGCGGTCCAACCGATAGGCGCCGCATACACGAGCGGGAACCACAGGCCGGATATCAGGCCGTCGCGATACACTTGCGATGCCGCCGCCAGGCAGAAGAAGTAAAGCATCCGTCCCGGTGACAGGTAGTGACTCTGCACAATCTTCAAATATCCCCACGTATAGACAAAGCCGACCCCAAAGCAGAACAGAGCAACGCCGAAGTACCCGAAGTTCACATAACCTTCCGCCACGAGCCCAGAGGTCATACCCAGTTCCGCCATATTCCGCGACGGAACCTGGATGTCCCACTGGTATTGGTTTATCTTCGGCTTTTCCGGCCACATGACGCGCGGCACGGGAGCTACAAACAGCGGAGTGATGGTACCTCCCCAGTACCATTCGCCGCGAATGTCTGCCAGTGTCATGGTGGCGGCTGACATATCCAGAAACTGCTCGTCAATGCTTCCCTCGTCATTTCCGAATTGCGTGTAAGTGTGTTCGAGAGCCGCGCGCCACGCCTCTTCAATGGTGGCGCCCCCCTTAAGCATCCTGGTAAATGGCTTCATGGGGAGCCATAGCAGCCAAACCGCGACCACTCCGGCTACCAGGGTGAACGGAAGTCTGCGGCTATTCCTTCGAGACAACCAGGTCAGGGTTAAGAATATGATGGGGACGACTACTCCGAACCTGGTAGAATTCATAATGCCAACGAATATCAGCGCTGCCAGGGTCGCAATCATTAAGGGAATCGGAAATCCATAGAAGAAGTGCAGGAGACAAACAGACCATGACGGCCATGTCGTGGTTGCAGCCAGATATCCCGAAGTGTCCCAGCTTGTATTTTTGAGGGCGTGTTCCAGACGGCCTACCGTCAGAGCGCCGAAGACGCCGGCAACCATTGCCAATCCGGCCCCAAGATAAATCCGGAACTTGGAAACCACCAACAGCTCGGGCCGGTGAGTGTGCTTGCGCCTCCACAACCAGCGGGCATAGATCCAGCTAGTCGCCATCGCCGCCAGCCCAAGATCCGCGGCAACGCCGGCGCGAATCACCTCATTTACGGCCACCGGCCAGACAAAGGTCGCCCTCATGGGGTGCGATCCCGTATAGAGCTGGACCAGCCGGAAAGAAACTATGTAAATATGTAAGCCCAGAAACATCCACGCCGGATGCAGAGTGGAACGCGCTTCTCTGAACGCTATGAAGATACACAGAGCCAGCGTGAATGCATCGATCGTCAATGCCTGAAACAAAGTCAGACTGTCCATCTTAGTCGTGCCTGCTGAGTACTTCACTCACTGAGGCCGCCCACTGTTCCGGTCCAAAGTCAGAAACAATATCGCGCGATGCGTGGCCCATTGCGGCAGTTAGTTCTTTCGGCAAAAGGGACATACTCAAGAGCCGTTCCGCTAGCCCTGTCTCATCTACCGGATCGAGCATGTAGCCGTTGATCCCTTCGTGCACCAGTTCCGGCGCGCAGCCGCAACGATGTGACACCAACACGGGCAAGCCGGAAGCCATCGCCTCGTTCACTACCAGGCCCCAAGGCTCGCGCACGCTCGGCAGGATGAAACAACTGGCGAAAGCGTAATATGGAAACAGGTCGCGCCCGTTCTTGAAGCCGGCGAAATGCACGTGCCCTCCCAGGCCAAGACTGTCTGCTGCGGACCGCAATTGCCGCTCCTGCGGACCCATGCCCACCAGAACCAGGCGCCACTCGCCGCCACGTTCCACATATTGGCGGTATGCGCGTAGCAGGCGCTCCAGATTTTTCTCCGGCGCCAAGCGGCCTACGTACAAGAAGTATTCACCGGGAAGTCCCCAATCACCAGGACCGGATGTGCGCCGCACCTGATCCGCCCCGCGCGCGAAGAACGCATTGTCCACGATGTCGTAGGCCCGCACGATGCGCCGCGCCGGCATGCCCAGCTTCTGCAGATAGTCCGACGTCCTCTGGCCGCCTACGAAACCGAAGTCGAACAACGCGCGGACCAGAACCCGCTTGACCAGTTCCCGATACCAGACTCGCGGCCGGTCGATCTCGGTCGATTCAAACATCATCACCGTGCGCGCGTGGCGGAGCCTTCCCCAAAGAGCGGCTCCCACACTACAGATGTCCGAATATCCGGGTATCAGAAGCGCGCGCGGCTGAATCTCGTTTAACTTCCGGACCAGTAACTGGGTCAACCTTACCTTGCCCCAGAAGGTACGGCGTTCCTCGAACGCGCCCTCGTGCAGAGTGACTACATCATAACCGGTCTTGTCGACCTCCCATCCGTATAGCTTCTGCTTCGCGGCGAGTTCGATCGCCTTGATGGGCCAGACCTGGGCCAAGGCGCGCAGCCTTGCAAGATGATAGAAGCCCAGATTCGCGAAAATGACCACCGCCAATGCGCGTTCGTCGCGCGCCGCATCTACGGCTGCGTAAGATAATACCGGCTGAGTAGCCATGTGAGTAGACACAAGTGTGCTTAAGAGAGATGTAACTGGTACGTCTGCCAGACCCGCTCAGGCCGGAAACACGCGGCTCTCTCCAGCGCGGCAGCCGACATGGCTTCGAGCCTGCTCCGATCCATCCCGGCCGCCACAATGGCATCCGCCAGCGCCTTGACGTCCCGTTCCTTCACGAGGAAGCCGGATACGCCATGCTCCACGGCTTCACCGCAATTGGCCGTCGCGATGACGGGCAGCCCATGGGCCATCGCCTCTAATTGTGTCATCGCAAATCCATCGGAGAGAGTCGGAAGAATGAAAATATCGTGCGCGGCGAATAGGGCGCCGATCTCAGACCGCGGGATGCGCCCGGCATAAGTGCAGTTGGAAGGCAGACGCGGCAGGCGGACATCGACCGGTCCCGCGAAAGTGAAATCGACTGGCTGAGTTTCCAGCCGCCGCGCGGCCTCGATCGCGTAAACAATCCCCTTGCGAAGACATAACGTGCCCAGCCACAGTACACGCAATCGCCCGCCCGTCTTCGGCACACGCGCAACCGCAGCGGCCGGCTTGTAGCCCAGCGGGCAGATTCGGATCTTCTCCACTGGGACTCCTTGCTCGATCAACGCCGACTTACTCCACTGAGAATTTACAACGATCCGTTTGGCCGCGGCCCATTCGGCGGACAGCCGTTCAAAGTATGCGGCTGGGATTGCCTCGCGGCGATGGCCAACCCAAGTCCTGTGGCGCGCCATCTCCTCGATGACAATCTGCTCCTCTGTCCTGCCCGGATCGATTTGATCGAGCACCGTGAGCACGCCCGCGTGGTTCTCGTGTTCCAGGGCTTCCAATGCGGCCGAGCTATAACCGACGAATGTTGTATGCGGAACATCCAGGTGACGGATGCATTCGCGCGCGAATTGCCGGCCGGCGGCCCGGTAAATCCGATATCGCCAACTCCTGGAGGAACGCACACGCGCGCCGAGATACTGCATCATACCCGTACGCGGCAAAGCGACCACGTCCGCATGGCGTAACTCTTCGCAGAACCTCGACCCAAGCGGCAGCTTGCCGGCGCACCACGGCCGGGCACGATGGGTAGCGCCGCCTTCCGGCACGAACCAAAAATCGGTTATGAATCGCGCCAGAGTGCCACACTCGTATGCCGAACGCATGGGCTGATAGTGCTCGCGGTTTCCGATCATGGCCATGACCACGCTCGGGCGGGGGCCCTCCTTGCATGCCGAATGACGCAGGATTCCAGCCGCCGGACTAAGTGCAGGTGACATTTGCGGGCTTCACTTACAGACGCGCGCCAGCGACCGTTTCATCCAGAACGTCAGGGATTCCCTGTGGCGTTCGAGTGGCCTTTACCGGGCGCCACGGATCGAGGCCACGGCGCCGCAACGCCACTACCGTGCTGAGAGTGACGAATGTTTCGGCACAGGCGACGCTGACGGCCATTCCCATGGCGCCGTAACGCCGCGCCAGGATCAGCGCCAATCCGACGTTTAACAAACCTGCCATGATCGTGATCCGGTTGAACTCACGGTCCATGCGGAGAGGCAGCATCCACTGAATACCGAAGAGGTGACTGGCGGCGAGCATGGGTGGTAACAGAGCCAGCACTCGCAGTACGGGGATGCTCAGTTCAAAGCCACGCCCCAATAGCACTCTTGCTAAGATCGGCGCGCCGGCAAACAGCGTCACGCCGGCGGCCAGGCCCACCCCCATAATGAGCCACGCCGAGGCGCGCAGCGTTGCGGCCGCCCGTTCGCGATCGGAGGCGAACAAGTGATTGATGCGCGGATAAAACGCTTGCACCATGGGCCAGATTCCCGACACGGCCGCCTTCGCGATCTTCTCGGCACCGGCGTACCATGCGACGGTCGCCGGCGTGGTCAGCACGCCCAAGATCAGGACGTTCGCTGTCGTATAAAACGTTACGGAACCCTTGAACAGGAACAGCGAGCCGCCTTGCCGCAGGGCTTCCCAGCTTCGACGCATTGACGGCCGCAGGAACGGGGTCTTGCGGAACGCGATCAGGAAGCCAATCACGGTAGCCAGGCAGGCCGCTGAGCCACGTAGTACCAACAAGAGTCCACCGTCGCCCGGAGACTTGACCAGCGTGAAGATCCCGGCCGCGGCCGCGGCACTGGTGGCGATGTTGAGAATGGACATGAGCCGCATGCGCTCGATGCCCTGGAAATACCACATCGGGTTCGCTGCCCGGCTCAGTCCCAGCAGCAGTGCGCCGGGAATAAGCCGGCCGCGCGTGGCAAAGATCGGCAATGTACGCGCCAGCCCAGCCGTCAGAATGACGGCGGCCACCGCAAGCAACATCTGCGCGCCCAGGACCCCCGAAAGCGCACGTGCCCGAGCCTGCACATCATCTCGCACACGCGCTACCTCGCGCGTGGCAGACAGTCCGAAGCCGAACTCTACCACCAGGGTCATGTAGATCGAGTATGCTTCCGCGAAGGCGAGGGAGCCCCATTCAGCCGGCTGCAACACACGGGCCACATATGGCAGCGTGAATAACGGTATAACATAGCTGGCTATATGTACGCCGTATAGCGAGATCAGGTTTTCCCAGAACCTTCGATTCATAGCTCACTCATCGGCCCCGCAGACGCTCGCTACTGCCCCGAATCGCGCATAACAGAACCTCCGGCGAGGTTAGAAGCGGATGAAACCAGCTACCTGCTCCGCTGTCGCACTTTGTCGGCAGAAACCAGATCGTGTCCGCCCAGTCCGCCAACTGTTTGTATGAGTCGTAAACACTGTACGAATAAGCCAGCCCGTCTCCCTCGGAGATCGTATACCCTTTGCCGCGAGTCTGTATATAACGTGCCGGTCCCCAGAGTCCTGTCTTATACAGTGCCAGCTTGAGCCAGCGCGTCATAGCCCCACCCTGTCCGAAACGATTGCTGTCAGATAGAAAGACAGCCTTCCGCGCTACCCGCATCATTTCTTTCACAACGATCGAAGGATCGGCCACGTGGTGCAGCACCGCACATTCCAGAACCGCGTCGAAGGACTGATCCTCAAACGGCAGCGACTGGCCGGTCCCGCAAACGATGTCACCCTGCGGCAGGCCTTTGGCGATCGCCTGGTCGATGAGCGAACTGACCGGCTCGACCCCCCTTACGATCCTGTCCTCGCGGCGCAAGAACAGCACCGCGCGGCCGGTTCCGGCGCCGACATCCAGGAAAGTCCGCAACCTCAGCGCCTGGCTCACCGCATCCATGATCTGCAACGCAGCATAGTGCTCGTCGTGCAGATCGGCGGTGTGCATCTCGTCGTAGCGCGACGCCGTCCGGACATAATAACTGGCCTGAAGTTCCTCTGGTGCTACCTGCATGGTTCCTCCCCTCCGCAGCGGGCCGGTCAGGACTGTTCCGGACTGATGCCGCGCTCCGGCGTCACTGACACCCGACGGCGGCCGCAATCGACCATGTCTCGCACAGTGGCAGACCGAGCAACCGCTCCAATAAAACCACATCCGGCACGAACGCCGTCTCCAGTTCCCGGCGGAACTCGGGACGCAACACCGGCTTAGCCACCGCCTCGAGGTTATGCTGGATCAACCAACCCATCGGCCGAATGCCGTGCCGGTTCAGAAAGGGCTTCAGCTTCAGGCGCGTTCGCTTAATACCCGCGTTCAGGAATGCGAACCGGATGAATCTGGCGATCAGCGTGCTCTTGGGCCGGGCATACACATTCTCGCGGACAAACTCGGCCGTACCCTCATCTTCGACGCGCAGGAAAGTGACAATCTTTTCATAAGTCACCCGCGGCGTCTGCTGTAGCTCGTCGAAAACGAGAGTCAGCCGCTGGCGCTCGGGAACAGTCCGGAAAAACACTTCAATCTGATCTCCGAGGCCGCATATCCTGCGATACTGCAGGAACGCCGGCTCCTTGCAAAAGTGCGGGATGTACCGGCCCGCGGCGCGTTCCGCCTGGAGTGCCCACGCGCGCTCCGGATCCGTCTGGTCTTCGTCCAGAGCTTTGACGCACTCGTTATGCCAGGAAACGAACATGTCCACCGGATTCCTCACTATCGCGATGAACCTCGCATCCGGTCGCCGCTCCAGAATCGCGCCGATCGCATCGCCCGAGCTGAGGTATAGCGATGAGGTCTCGCCCCGCAGTTGTTTCACTCCCGCAGGCTCGAACAGACGGTCATAGCCGCGCAGGGTCTCGACTTCGCGCCGCTTTGGCAGATCGTAGGCGAAGTAGTGCGGCTCCTTCACGCTGCACAGGAACAGTTGCGGATGCCGTTGCAGCGTGGCGTGGATCGAGGTGGTGCCGCATTTCGGCGCGCCTACTATGACGAAGTCCGGTGGTGGCCGTCGTACGATCGTCACTCAGTTATGCCTCGGAATGCCGGTAATACTTGTAGTACTTACCGTGATAGCCGTAGTAATAATAAGTGTCGCTCATCTCCTTGGTCACTTCGTTCAGCACCAGACCCAGGATGTTAGCCCGCACCCTTTGTAAGGTGCTTAACGTAGAACCTACCGCGTTACGATTAGTCTCACCCGCGCGGGCCACGATCACCACACCATCCACGGCTGCCGCCATCTGCAGGGGCTCGGGAAATCCGAGAATCGGCGGTGAGTCAATGACAATCAGGTCGTAATCCGCCGCTTCCTCGAGGATGCGCGGCAAGCTGGAGCCGATCAGGTCCGCCGCGCGCCGGCTGGAAGGCCCGGCCGGAAGAATATCCAGATCCGGGACCTCCACCAGCTTGACCAGTTTCTCGCGCCATAACATACCGTTCTGGAGAGCGGCAGCCAGGCCGCTCTCCGGCTTGATGCCTAACTTGCCGTGAACCCCCGGGCGGCGCAGATCGCAGTCGATCAACAGCGTCTTGTGCTTCTGTTGGGCGTGCGCGATCGCCAGGTGCACGGCCGTAGTGGTCTTGCCCTCGGCCGGCGTGGCGCTGGTAATCATGAGCGACCGCAGACGCCGGTCGAAAGACCCCAGCATGATGGCGTTACGCAGCGTACGGACGGCCTCCTCAAAGCCCGACATGTGGCGGCTTCTGCTGACTCCCGCGGAATCGTCGGCACGCACCAGGGCGGTCGTGCCGATCTCGCCCGGCAGGGCCTGCGCCAGCCGCCGGCGCCACGTTTTCACCAGCGGCAAGCTGCCCATCACTTCGGTCTTGAACAGCGTGGAGATCTGCTCGGGATCGCGCACCGACTTGTCCAGAACATCGCTCATCACCGCCACACCCGCCGCCAGCAAGCTCGAAAAGACAAAGGCCAGGATGGTGTTCAGCAGCATGTTCGGGAATACCGGCTTCACCGCCGGCCGCGCCGTATCCGCAATGCGAATCGCGCTGTTCTGGAATCCCGCGTTGATGCCCGCTTCCTTGATCTTCCGTACCAGTTCTTCGTACAGCGTCTTGTCGGCGTCGGCTTCGCGTTTCAGAGCCTGGTACTGGAAGCTGCGCGCATTCAAACGGTCAAACTCGCTCTTGGTTTCGGCCACCGCCTTTTTCAGCATGTCTTCCCGGTTGAGGGCTTCGCGGTATTCCACCTCGACGCGCTGGGCCACGTTCTTGCGGCTCTGCTGCAACTGGTGTTCGATCTCGCTCACCTGCACGGCCGCTTTGCGATACTCCGGATGGTTGGCGCCGTAATGCGTCTTTACATCCGCGAAGCGTTCCCGCGCTTCGTCCAACTTGGCCGATAGCTCCTTCAGATCCTCGCCCTGCGTGGAAACCTGCGCGGCTTCGAGCGAGCCGGTCTGGATCGAATTCCAGGCCGATTCCTTGCGCACGCGGTCGGCTTCCGCGTTGGTATATTCCGTGTTGAGCTGCAACAGCCGCGCGGACAGGATGCTGGTTTTTTCTTCCGGATTGATTACGTTCAATTCGCGCTCGAACTGCACCAGGGCCGCGGAGGATTGCTCCATCTTGGCTTTCAACTCTTCGAGTTGCTTCTCCATGAAGGTGGCCAGCGAAGCGGAGGAACGGAAGCGGATCGCGTAAGTATGTTGCACGTAGGAGCTGGCCACGCCATTCGCCACGTCCGCCGCCAGCCGCGGGTTCGGCGACCGGTAGCTGATCAGTAACAAGTAAGTGTTGGGGGGCCGGATCACCCGCAGTTTCTTCAGCAGAATCGGGGCATCGCGCTCGGCTGCCGACCACCCCGGCTTGTTGTCGTATTGCTTCTCCAGATCGAGCAGGTGATATTGGTCCGCGACCGGCCGCAGTACGGAGTCCGACTGCACCAGCTTGATCTGAGTTGCCAGGAACTGGTCCGCGTCGTTGAGCGGCATCCGCGTGGAGTCCTGGCCGATCACGGCATTCGGCATCTGGCGGTCGATGTCGATGGTAGCGGTGGACTCATAGATGGGAGTCAGTCGCGAGGAGATAATGATGGTGGCTGCTACACAACCCAGGACGAAAGAAATGATCTTCCAGCGGTGCCGCCGGAAGATCCAGAGATAATGCGCCAGTGGCACCGCCGATTGTTCCGGAGGTTCAATGTCGTAACCATACCAGGTGGCCGGTACGGCTTGATTTGGGGCGGGCAGAGCTTTTGGTTCGTTCATATGCGTATGTCGCGGATCGGGTCCGGATTGGTTGGGGGTTAGTGAACTCCCGCGTACACCAGAGCGGCGCTGACGCCGCCTCCGATAATCAGAAGTTTCTCGAGAGCGCCCACCGTTATGCGACGCCCTTTATTGTCGGGAACGTAGAGAATGTCGTTGGCGAGCAGTGGCACATCCGGCGCTTTGCGCTCCATGATCTTCTCCAGCGGCACCGGGATTTCGTTCTTCTCTCCGTTAGTTTCCCGCCGGTAGATAAAAGCTTCCTTGGTGGCGAAGCGCTGCAATCCCTCGGCCTCGGCCAGCATCCGCAGAACGCTCGACTCGGTCGAGTCCACGATCGGATAAGCGCCCGGCTTGGTCACGTTGCCCACCACAAAGACTTTGCCGACCTCGGGCACGCGGATCTCCTCGCCGCCAGTCAGCGAAATATTGAGTTTCGGATCCGCCGCGTCAATCAGGCCTTTGACCGGGATGCGTTCCACCAGTTCCGGCTTCGTCCCGCCGGCGCCGGTCTGCGGGCGGCTTACCAGGATCTCCGCGCCTGCCTCCGTACTCAGCCCGCCGGCGCGCGTGATGGCTTCCAGCAACGTGACCGGGCCGATCGCCTGAAATGTCAGCGGCTCCTTGACCGCCCCCGCCACCGAGATCGGACGGCTGTTATATTCGGCGACCGTTACCGTGACAAAAGGATCGACGATCAATTGCTCTTTCCGCAAGGCATCCGCGATGGCCGCTTCCAGGCTGCTGGGCATCAGCCCCTGCGCTTTGATCAGCTCTTTCATCATCGGCAGCCGGATCAGACCATCGGCGCCGACGCGCACGGTCCGGGACAATTCCGGCGCGTCGTAAACCGAGATCGACACCAGGTCGTTTGGGCCAATCGGTTGCGCTGGCAGATTGGCGCTGGCCTGATCGGCGGCGGACGCCGCGTGCGTTTGCGCCTGCCCGGCCGCGAAAACCAGCAGCAGGCAGCCCGCCGCCATGAATACCGGCTTAACTCGTCGTTTTTGGAGATGCATATAGGCCTTCCCGAAGCAGATTGCCGAGCTCTGACACCGAGGCTCCAAGCGAGGCGATGGCTTGTTCGATGGAGGCGAACCGTTTGTTCATGCCATCATCGGCTGGATTGGACGCCAGGTATGCCAGCATTTCCGTTCGTGCGAACTCGGAGAGATTGCGGGACCCGCGGCGGTCGCAGGCTTCTTTGAGAGCTTTATACTCGTCCTGACTGACTCGAAAGACCACGACTCGATTGCGAGGATTAGACGTCATGATGACCACGTGGCCGCGGCGGATTGTTGGACGATCTTCAGTGTGCGGGCGCGGCCGCTCCGATCATGTTGCGGTCGATCTCCACCGCGACGGACCGCCGTAGCAACCCGACCGAAACCACGACACGCATCGTGTCTTTTTCCCGAACCAGAACGCCTTCCAGACCGGCCAGCGAGCCGCGATGAATCCGGATGGCGTCGCCCGCTTGAATATACTGCCACGGCCGCGCGGGCAGCCCCGAGGCAACGATTGCCTGAATACGGTCGATCTCTGCGTCGGGCACGGGCGCCGGCGCCTGATCGAAACCGATGATCGAGTTCACCCCTGGCGTCGAAAGCACGGTCCAGCGGTGCGCATAGTCGAAACGGCAGAAAATGTATCCCGGAAAGAGCGGCAGTTCGATGCTCTTCACCCGATCGCTCCACTGGTGCTGCGCGCGATAAACGGGAAGAAACGGCTGCAGACCTCGAATCGACAGAATCCGTGTAGCGCTCTTCTCATGGCGCGGTTTCGCCGTCAGCGCAAACCATGACTGCATAAGCCTTATTCGATCCTTCTGGACAGAGCTACCGCTGCGTGAGTCCCATTCGGGATTCTCCCCCAAGTGCGGTTCAGGACAATCTGAGCGTTTAGTACTCTCAGTACAGGTGCCATCAGAATTAGCATACAAAACGTAAACAACGCAAGAATCTTACTTTTCTTTTGTGCTTAAAACAACATTTCCGGCGGAATTGATTGATTCCTCTAGGGCGTCGAACATCTCGGCAAGTGTAGGGAAAAACCCCGTTTTTTGGTTGAGTAAACCAAAGATAACAGAACCTGTTGCCGTGAAGCTGACCACCGAAAGAGGAGATACGGGATGGGCAGTTCAGATTTGAATCGTCAGAAAAATCACCGCCGAATTTCACTGTCGATTTATAGTTACAATTCGCTACCGCCGTGGCCCACGTTCTGTCCAAGACCGTATGACCGAACCCCACATAAGAGTGTTACCGATACCCGCAATGAGGTGGTTTTGGTAAGCATAGTTCTTGGTTAAAGCTGAGGTTTACGCCTGTATGACCGGGAATCGACCTAGATAACTCTAAGGAAATTACCGAATACAATGTTGACACTGCGCGCGTTTCCTCCCCCAAACGAACAGTTGCTTCAACTCCGCCAACGCCGAACGGAACTCGACAAGGCGATCAAACTTCTCGAAGAGATCAGACTCATCCGCCTGCGGCGTCCGCCCGAGCTGGCGGCCGCCCTTTCCAAGGTCCGGAGAGTTGCCTGATCCCGGCAGCCTCGCGGTCCGCAACCCTGAAAAACAGCGCTGACTGTTGGTGACATGGGCGGTCCGCCGTGTCCCGTTCCGTGTCGTAAGCGAGCCCTGTAGCGCCGCTGAAGCCTGCTATTTTAGATGAACGAGGATTCCTAACACGATGATGGCAGCGGATCACCGCGGAATGGGCTTGGAAGGCAAGAATGTAGTGGTGCTGGGCGTGGCCGATGAGTCCAGCTTGGCATGGGCGATCGCCAAGCGCTTTGCCGAGCACGGCGCCCACGTTTTCATCGGCTATCAGCAGAAGTTCTTCAGCCGCGTACGTTTGCTGCTGCTGCACAACCCCGGCGTGCAGGGCGAGCGTTGCGACGTCACGAACGATGCGGAGCTGACCAACTTCTTCGCGCGCTTTCAGAATAATCCGATCGACGTTCTGGTGCACGCCATCGCCTTTGCGCCCAACGAGCTGTTCACCGAGCCGGCGTCCTCCGCCAGCGCCGATGCGTTTTGCCAGAGCATGACCATCTCCGCGCACTCGCTGCTCAAGACCGTGCGTTTCGCCAAGCCGAACCTGCGCGAATGGGGCAGCGTCATCACCCTGACCTACCAGGCATCCGAACGGGCCGAAGCATCCTATGGCCTGATGGGCGTTTCCAAGTCCGCGCTCGAAAGCACCGTCCGTTATCTCGCCCTGGAGCTGGGCCGCGGCAAGATCCGTGTGAACGCGCTCTCGCCTGGCCCCATCGAAACGGTCGCCGCGACTGGCATCATGGGCGCTTTCCTGCGCAATCCCGAGGCGCTCGAGAGCCAGCGTGCGCGTGTCTTTCAGGCCGCCATCAAGCTGGCCCGCGCGGAAAACCATCCGGACCCGATCGCCACCGCCAGCGCGGCGTGGAAGCATTTCCAGGCGCTGGTGGCCAAGCGCTGCGCCATCGAAGAGACCGTGTCCAAGGAAGACGTGGCGGACTCCGCCTTGTTCCTCGGCAGCGACTACTCGCGCAAGATCACCGGGCAATTGCTGCACATCGATTGCGGCCTTTCGACCGCCAACGCCGTCTGACCAGCGCGATCCAAATCGTTCCCTTCCGCTTGCGCCACCTCGAGCGCATCATGCGGATCGAGCGCGCGAGCTTCGGCCGGGGCGCCTGGCCGCGCAGCTACTTCCTCGAGCTGTACCGCGAGAGCGGCGGGTTCTTCGTTGTCGCGAAGCTCTCCGGCCGCATCGCGGGCTACGCCGTCGCTTGCCTGGAGAAGACCCACGGCGAAATCGCCTCGCTCGCGGTCGCACCGGACTATCGGCGAAGCGGCGTTGCCGTTGCCCTGATGCGCCATCTGCTGCGCGCCCTGAAGCCGGCCGGCGCACGCCGCGCGACGCTGACCGTGCGGACAGACAACACCGCCGGCATCCGCCTCTATCGCTCGCTCGGCTTCCGGAAGGTACGCCTGGCCGCCGGCTATTATGAGGACGGCGGCGATGCCTTTGTCATGACCAGGGCGATACAATGATTGTCTGATGGCGGACAAGGAACATTTCGAACTGGTGATGCGCGACGTCAACGTCTGGAACCAGTGGCGCGAAGAGCACCCCAAGGTGAAGCCGGATCTGAACTACGCCGTGATGCGCGGCGCCGATCTGATGCTCGCCAATCTGGCCGGCGCCGAACTATGCGAAGCCGACCTGGTGTTGGCGAATCTGCGCGGCGCCGATTTGCGGCACGCGGATTTGCGAGGCGCGAACCTGGTGGGCGCCCGGCTCACTGGCGTGGATCTGTCACATGCCAATATCTGCGGCGCGGATCTTTCCACCGCCGAGGACCTGACCGAAGAGCAGCTCCGGCACAGCCACGGCGACGGCCAGACCAAGCTGCCGGATGGCATCGCCACCCCGCCGAACTGGCCGAAAAAAGGCCGCGGCGTGGCGCATTAGGCGATCAGTAAAGCAGGAACGCCCACATCCGGTCGCCCGTCGCGGCGATCACGTACTGATGACCGTCCAGCATGAATGTCTGCGGCGGATTCGTAACGTCGCCGATATGCGTGTGCCAGAGCGGCTTGCCCGTGTACACATCGTGCGCCACCAGGTTCCCGCCGCCATCCCCGGCGAAGAGCAACTTCCCGGCGGTGGTCAGCAACCCGCCCCCGCCGCCATCGCCATAATACGGCCGATTCCATGCAATCTTGCCGGTCGTGTAGTCGATCGCGGTCAGAAAGCTGCCGCCCGACCCGACTTGCGCCTCTTCCTTCCCGCCCAACCCCATCGATCCGCGCGGGTCCACGTCGGTCAGATAGAACAGCGAATACTCATTGTGCTGGGCCACATACAGCAGGCCGGTATCCGGCGAGTAAGATGCCGGCTCCCAGTTAGTTACTCCATCGGAACTCGGCGACACCAGCGATCCGGGAACGGTGGCGTCCTTTTCCGGATTGTAGATCGGAGCACCCTTGGCATTCAGACCCTTGGCCCAGTTCGTGTCCAATCCGTATTTACTGGTAACGAGGTGTTCGCCGGTAACTCGATCGAGCGTAAAATAGTAACCGTTGCGCGCCGCCGTGAGCAGCAACTTGCGCTTCTTGCCGTCGACCAAAGCGTCCACTAATACAGGCGTTTGGGCCGAATCGTAATCGTGCATATCGTGCGGCGACGTTGAGTAATACCAGGCCAGCTTCCCCGTGTCCACGTTTAGCGCCACTATCGAGCAAGTGAATAAGTTATCGCCGTTGCCGCGCGTGCCCGTCATAAACGCGGGAGTCGGATTGCCCGTGCTGAAGATATAGAGATGCGTCTCCGGATCGTAGACGCCCGGCACCCACGCCTGCCCGCCGCCGTGTCTGGCCGCGTCCAGACTACCCCAGCTATCCAGACCCGGATCGCCCTTCTTCATCGGCACGGTGTAGAACTTCCATTGCAGGTTGCCCGTCTCGGGATCGAACGACTGTACAAAACCCGGGGCGTCGATATCGTCGCCCGTGCCCACTAACACATGGTTCCCCACCACCACCGGCGCGGGCGTCGAAAAGTAGCCATCCGCCAGATCCGCGATTTCTTTGTGCCAGAGTTCCTTGCCGGTGGTCGAATCGAGCGCCACCAGATAGTCGTCAGGCGTCTCCATGAACAGTGTCTTATGCCACATGCCCAGGCCTCGATTGCCGATGTGCGTGCCGCCCTTGGTCTTCCAGAAGTAATGCCAGCGCTCACTTCCATCGCGCGCGTCCACGGCCCAGGCATTATCCGGCATCGTAAAGTACAGCACACCGTCCACTTCAAGCGCCGACGCCTTAATGGTTCCGCCGCCTACGTGGATATCGCCGGGACCCTCGCCACCAACAATAACCGTTGGCCGCGGGTAGAAGCGCCCATTCTGATTCAGGCCGGGAGTAACTTGAGTCATCCAGGCCAGCGTCAGATGCGTGACATTCGATTGGTTGACCTGGTCGAGCGCGCTGTAGCGCTTGCCCGTATAATCGCCGCTGTAAGTCGGCCAGGAGTCTTTGAGTGGCTTCAAGACATCGGAAGGGTCGAGGCCCGCCACGCTCTGTGCGGTAAGAACCGCGGGCAGTAGCACCAATGGCGCCGCCAGCATCAGTTTGCTGAGTGTCATTTCAAAGTAACCAGGTAGGCTGTCACGTCATGAATGTCTTTGTCAGTGTACACGGCCAACAGGTCGCGATGTGTCTGCATGGGATCGTGGACTTCCACTTTCGGCACGTCTCCCTCGCGGCGGTACGTGCGGACGCTCCCATCCGCCATCCCGACGCTCACCAAAAAATCGTCGATGCGGACCAGGCGGCCTTCCACCCGCTCGCCCGAAGCCAGCGTGACGGTGACAGCCGGAATCCGGCGCATCGACGCGCTGGTGGGAGGTCCCCAATGCCGCCGTCCGCCAGCTACCCAAACGGTCTGCAGTGTTTTCGGATCGCTATATTTGGCCGCGATTCCCTGCAGATCGCCAGTCACGGAATGGCAGTTCGCACACTTCGCCTCGAAATAGATCTTCCCGGCGGCGGCGTTGCCGACCAGGATGCTGGGCGCCTCCTCGCCGATCGAAGGCGGCCGGCCTTGCGAGCCAATCATCGCGACCACGCTGCGAATGTAGGCCGCCACTGCCAGGCCGTCCTCCGGACTGAGCGGAATCGCGGGCATGCCGCCATCGCGCCGCGCGCCTTGGATGATCGGCAGAATCAACTCGCCTTTCTTGTCGCTCAGCGTGACTTGCGACCGCAGCAGATTCGGTCCGCCCAAGTCGCCGCCTCGCAAGTCGACTCCGTGGCAGCCCGCGCAGTTGACGCCAAACAGCGCCTTGCCATGCGCGACCTGCGCGGGATCCTCGGGCGGCCGCTGCTCGCCTGGAACAAACGTGCCGAACCGGCGCACGGGCGCGGCCGGTGCGGATCCTTGCGCAAAACCGGAGCGCGGCGCGGCGAACACAATGCCGGCCACAGCCGCGGCAAACAAGAGTTTCCTGATTTCCATTTTTCCCTATAGACGCAACAGCATCCCAGATGATTGGCTCGCGTGCGGATCGGGCCAACTGAAGAGTCAGTTCGTATTGTAAAACGATCTCAGTCCGCGTGGGCCGCGGCGACCACAAACACGTACTCCAGCGTCTCGTGCCCCGTGTTCGTGACGTTGTGGCGCGTGTCCGGCGGGATATACACGAAACCCGGCGCCGTGAAGCTGTGCCGCGTGCCGCCCCCGATGAGCGCATCGCCCTTCCCATGCAGGATCACGAGTGACTCCTCGTTGTGGCCGGTCGAATGCCAGCCCACCGATTGGCCGGGCGCCAGGCGCACGAAGCCGCTGCGCATACTAGCGGTCCGCGGCGGTCCGTTCAGCAGCGGGCACTCGACGTCCGCGCAGGCGAGCGGCAGCGTCAGCGGTTTGCGGCTGGGCGCTTGCGAAACCAGCGGCACGAGCCACGCGCAGGTCAGGATACAGATGCGAATCGTTTGTCTTGTCAGCATACTTAATCGCAATTCAATGCAGCCATTCGTCGAGATGTTCTCGTACGAAGGCATCGTCGTTCAGGTGCGGATAGGCGCGGTAAACGCGGCCGATCTCTTCCGCCTGCCCCGGCGACAGATCTTCCTCCGGATCGAGACACCACCGGCCGGCCAGCAATCCTTGCCGCCGCAGCACCTCGTGAATGCCGGCAATACACCCGCGAAATTGATTGGCCGCATCGAAGAGCGCCGCATTGGCATCGGTGATTTCCGCGGCCAGCGTGAGCCACGAAGGCGCGAGCGGCCGCTCGGCGCGGACCTCCGCGCGGATCTGTTCGAGCATCCGCGCCGCGCGGAGAGTCCACACCGCCCAGTGGCCCAGCAAGCCGCCCCGGATGCGTAGTGTGCGCTCGCCGAACCGGAACGGCGTGAGCAAATCCATCACGATGTTGTCGTCGTTGCCAGTGTAGAGTGCGATCTCATCGGCGCGCCCGGAATCCGCAACGGCTCGCAGTACGTCGAGCGTCTGGTAACGATTGAACGGCGCAATCTTGATGCCTGCCAGACGCGGCATTTCCGCCAGCTCGCGCCAGAATGCGTACGGCAGCATGCGCCCGCCCACCGCCGGCTGCAAATAGAAACCGAACAGCGGGATCGCTTCGGCCACCGCCCGGCAATGCGTCAGAAGCCCGGCGATAGTCGCATCGCGCATCGCGCCCAGGCTGAGCAATCCCGCGTGATATCCGCAGCGCGCGGCGAATTCCGCTTCGCGCACCGCTTGGCGCGTGCCGCCCACGATCCCGGCCACGCGGATGGCATCGGAATCGCGCAGTTCCTCCATCGCCAATTGGAGCACCGGCTCGAACAGCCTACAATCGCGGATGGCGAACTGCGTGGTGTGGACTCCCACCGCCACACCGCCCGCGCCGGCGGCCAGATAATACCGCGTCAGCGCCCGCTGCCGCCGCTCGTCGAGCTTACGCGCCGCGTCGAGCGCCAGCGGATGCGCGGGAATCACGCAGCCTTCCCGCAGGCTGTCGCGCCAACTCACCGCTTGTAACCAAACCTGCGCAGCAGGACGTGACGCGCCTCCGCATCCACCGGGCTTTCCACGCCCTTCGGCGAGAAGCCATCGATCACGCCGAGCACGCCGCGGCCCTGTTCCGTCTGCGCCAGCACGACCTCCACCGGATTGGCCGTGGCGCAGAAGATCGAACACACTTCCGGCACGTTGCGGATCGCGCCCAGCACGTTGATCGGATAGCCGTTCGCGAGCACGATAACGAAGATGTGACCCGCGCCGACCGCGGTCGCATTACGTTCCGCGCACGCGCGCAACGCATCGTCGTTGCCTTCCACGCGCGTCAGGCAAGGACCCGAAGCCTCGTTGAACGCGATGCCGAATTTCAACTGCGGCACGCTCGCGACCAGTGCTTCATACAAGTCTTCGACGGACTTGATGAAGTGCGTCTGTCCCACGATCACGTTGGCGCCTTCGGGGATCTCCAGCGGGACTGTCAGCAGTTCCATGGCCCCAGCATACTATGCGTTGCCCTCAGCCAAGCACGAGATGCGCGACGGTCTCCAGGTGATAGGTCTGCGGGAACAGATCCACCAGCGTCAGCCGCTCGATGCGATAGCCGGCCGCCAGCAATCCGGCCAGGTCGCGCGCCAGGGTCGCCGGGTCGCACGAGACGATCGTCAGCCGCGGCACGCGCAGCGCACCAAGCCGCGCCACGATGTGTTTGCCGATGCCGGCGCGCGGCGGGTCCACTAACACAAGGTCCGGCGCGCTTTCCAGGCTCTCGAGCCATTCCTCGGCGCTGGCTTGCTCAACCTGCACGTTCAGCCCCGCGCGCTCCGCATTGAACCGCAGATCGGCCGCCGCGCGCGCACCGGACTCCACCGCGGCGACGGATGCGAACCGCCCCGCCAGCGGCAGCGAAAACAATCCCACGCCCGCGTATAGATCAACGGCAGCCCCGCCGGCGGCAGCCCCGATCGCAACCTCGACTAGCTTATCGGCCAACCATCGGTTCACTTGAAAGAACGCGCCCCGGCTCACGCGCCAGACATGTCCTGCCGCCGTGTAATCTAGCGCGCCCGCAACCAATCCCGGAATCTGCTCCGCGCACCAATCGAAGAAACGCCGCGCCACCGGCCGCTCCGTCTCCAAAACATTAAGCTGCATCTCCGTTTCATTAGTGAACAGCTCGACTGCCTGCACGAAGCGCGGCCAGCGCGCGTCCCGCAGCATGGCCCGCAGCGCCGCGATCGCCCGATTGATCGCGGGCGACGCGATCGGGCACTGCTCGATCGCGCACAGCTTATGCGATTGCGCGCCGCGATATCCCAGTGCACCGTCCGAGACATGCAACTGCACGCGATTGCGATAGCCCCAGGGCTCGCCCGCCACCACGCCAATCTCCGCCGGCGGCTCGATCTTCCCGATGCGCCGCAACTGGTCTTCGAGAATCGCGCGCTTCCAGGCGAGTTGCATCTCATAGGGCGCCTGCTGATAGTGGCACCCTCCGCAGCGGCCGAAATACGGACACCGCGGCGCGGTCCGCTCCGGCGCGGGTTCCAACACTTCCAGCAACCCGGCGCGCAGCAATCCAGGCTTCTCCGCGACGCCGCGCAAGCGCACGCGCTCGCCCGGCAGCACATAGGGCGCCAACACCGCGCGCCCGTCCAGACGGCCCAAGCCATGGCCGCCGTACACCAGCTTTTCCACCGTGATCTCGAAATCGCTTAGGATAAAAATTACTCCTTCGAACCCACTTACCATGAGAGCACGAGTCTTTTCCGGAATGCAGCCCTCCGGAGATTTACATATCGGAAACTATTTGGGGGCGCTGCAAAATTGGGTGCGCGTGCAGTCTGAATACGAGTGCATCTTCTGCATCGTGGATCTGCACGCCATCACCGTACCGCAGGATCCCGCCGCGCTGCGCGCCAAGATCATCGAGATCGCCGGACTCTACCTGGCCGCGGGCATCGACCCCGCGCAATCGAGCATCATGGTGCAGTCCGCGGTGCCGGCACACGCCGAGCTCGCCTGGATGCTCACCTGCGTCACGCCCGTGGGCTGGCTCGAGCGCATGACGCAATACAAGGCCAAGGCCGCCAAGCAGGAATCCGTGGGCGACGGCCTGCTGCAATATCCTTGCCTGATGGCCGCCGACATTCTGCTGTATCAGGCCGCCGTAGTGCCGGTGGGCGAGGACCAGGCGCAGCACCTGGAACTCACCCGCGACATCGCGCAGCGCTTTAATTCGCTCTATGGCGACACGTTCGTCATGCCCGCCACCAGCCTGCCGGGCGTCGGCGCGCGCATCATGGGGCTCGACGATCCCACCACGAAGATGAGCAAATCCGCGGCGGGCGCCAATCACGCCGTGGCGCTGCTCGATCCGCCCGACCGCATCCGCAAGATCTTTATGCGCGCCACCACCGATTCGAACCCCGGCGTGGATTACGAAAACCTCGGCGATGGCGTCGCCAACCTGCTCAACATCTATCAGGCCTTCGCCGGCTGGACCGACGACCAGATGCGCGCGCACTTCAGCGGCATGCGTTACGGTGACCTGAAGAAACAGGTGGCCGAGATCACCATTGCGAACCTGGAGCCATTTCAGAAACGCTATCACGACATGATGGCCGACCCCGGCTACATTCCCGGCGTGCTGCGCGAAGGCGCCGCGCGCGTCAGCCCCATCGCGAACGCCACCGTGGAGCTGGTGAAGCAGCGCATGGGCCTGTACACAGGGTCCTGACATTGGCCGGCCCAATCGCGTTACACTGAAAAATCGCCAACCTCATGAAGTCCATCCTGTTTTTCGTTTTTGCAGGTGCGCTGTGGGCGCAGTCTGCCCCGCAACCCTTGCCGCCCGCAGCCCCGCTGCCCGATGTGCCGCCCGACACGGTGGTCGCCACGTTTGGCGAAGGCCAGAAACTGACAGCCGGCGAATTGAAGAGCTTTCTGGCAGTCATGCCGCCCAACATGCAGCAGTCCGCGCTGCACGACCGCAAGCAATTCGTCCAACAGTTCGCGCTCATGCATGCGCTCGCCGCAATGGCCGAACAAGCCAAGCTCGACCAGCAAAGTCCTACCCGCGAATCGCTGGCCTTCAATCGCATGTACCTGCTGATGAACGCGCAGTTACACGAAGTCCTGAGCGGCATGCACATTACTCCCGCCGACGCTGAAGCTTTCTACAACCAGGCCAAGAATCGCTATACGCAAGTCAAGGTGAAGGCGATTTACATCGCGTTCAGCGGCGAGCCGAAGCATCTCTCGGAGGCCGAGGCCATGGCCAAGATCTCCAAGATCCGCGCTGATATTCTGGCAGGTGCAGAGTTCGTCAAGATGGTGAAAGAGAATTCGCAGGATCAGGTCTCCGTCGCCAAAGATGGCGATTTCGGTACCATCCGCCGCTCGGATAATCTCCCCGACGCCATCCGCTCGGCGATCTTCTCTTTGAAGGCCGGCGAGGTGAGCGAGCCGGTCCGGCAACCGAACGGCTTCTACCTGTTCCGCGCCGAAGAGATTAGCGCCCAGCCGTATGCCGAAGTGCAAGATGAAATCCTGAAGGATCTCCAGCAGGCCCGCTTCCACCAGTGGATGGAAGAGACCATCCAGAACCTGCACTTCAAGATCCAGGACGAGGGTTACTTCGCCCAGGGTGGCGCGGCGAACGGCCGATAGTTCGGCTTAGTAAGTGCGGTAAGGCGCCGCCACGGGTCCCGGCAGCGGCAGAATACCTTCGAAAATGTGCATGCCTTCGCCGCCGCCGAATCCGACGTAGGCGCGAAACACGACCTTGGTCGCCGACCACAATGTGATTCCGCCGCCCACGCTGTGGCGCATCTGTGCCAAGCTCAGATCGGATGCCTGCGCGGCCACCTGCCCGGTATCGTAGAAGAGCATGATGCCGAGCGGCTTCCAGATCCGCCGGTTGAATTCCACCTCGAACACCAGGTTGTCGGGCGCGCGATAGCGGTAGTCCGCAAAGCCGCGTAAGACCGGATCACCGTTGATGTCTGTCCCGCCGAGAGTGTCCTGCAGATAGAACGGCACGCTATCGCCCGCGGAAACCTGCGCCAGCGTCAACCGGGCATAGACTGACAGAATGCAATCGCGCCGCCTCTCTTTCCCCGCATGCTCCGGGTATAAGTTAGTCAGTAAGTCGGCGCGGAAGCGTCCGAATGAATACTGCCCCGCCCCATGATCCTGATAGTATTCGTAACCGATCTTGTCAATCACGTTGAACGGTTCCTGGTTCGGAATATGCGGCCGAATATAGAACTGATAGTGCGAGAAAGCTGGCTGGGATACGATGCCCGGCGCGAACGAAGGATTAAGCTGGTAAGCCGCCGCCACCGAGGGGATCGTGCTGGTGGAATTCGTTCCGATCGCCGGCCATAATCCTTCCGCTTTTGCCCCCGCATTCAGCCACCATGCCAGTGGGATCGACACCCCCACACCCACACGCACGTCGCGCTCGGTATAGAGCGCCACCAGGGTGCGAAACGACTGCGGCCCTTCCCCGTAGAAATCCAGCTTCGTCAACTGCTGCGCGGTCACATACGGCTGAATTTCAAACTTCTCCACAATCCGCCGCCCCGGAGGCGTCGTGTCCGTCATCGATGGCGCCTTCCCTTGTTTGTCGAGCACCGCGATGAAATGCGCCTCCCAAGCGCCCTCGACCGACCCCATCGCGCCCAGGTCCCAGTTGTTCTGCCATTTCTCGCCGAAGGTGAACTCGCGCTTGTATCCCAGACCCAATCCAAGCCCGTTGCCCGGCGCGAACATCTTGGCGTTCAGGTGCAGCGGCGAGCCGTTGACAATCGGCTGAATGCACTGCCCATCCTGCGTCCGGTCGAGCAGTTTGTCCTTGAATGCCGGCGCGCAGTAGTTCTCAATGGTATGTACTTCCTTGGCGAGTTGGTCATCGCCATAAGCGAGCGTGCCGGCCAGCACCAGCAGAACCAGAATTCTCATGACTGCCCCCTGAGCCGCCGCGCGACATCCTGTAGATACTGGGATGCCTGCTTCTCGGTCCGAATGTTGTCCGGAACCTGTCCGGTGCGCTGTTCCGGTTGAAGGTACCGCTGCTCGGCCTCATAAGCATGGTTCACCATGTCGGTCTGCAGGTTCGAAAGGGGCTTGTCTTTACTCGAGGGCGGCGCCTGGCCGGCCGGTACCGCCGCAACCCGCGCCCCTAGAACCGCGGCATGCGCCCCGGCCGCCACGGCACGCGCCGCCGCGGGAATGTTGTCCGGTGTTGCCAGGCTTAACACCTGATCGAACGTCATGGCGTTCTTGTCGCGATCCGTCAGCGCAGTATTCTGCCAATCCGGCAGAAACAGCTTACGGGCCGTGGCGATGATGGACGTGTGATCGTAGAGCGTGCCGTCCGCGCTCCCGATCACCGTGCCCGGCTTGATGTAAGGCGAAGCCATCACCGCCGGAACCCGAATTCCCAGCCTGGCAAAATCGAAAGCCGGCGCCGCCGAAGTCTTGCCGTCCGGGTTCACGCAGGCCGGCGGCTCCACGTGATCGTACAGCCCGCCATGCTCGTCGTAAACGATCAGGAACAACGTCTTCTGCCACACATTCGGATTGCCCGTGAGCGCCAGGTAGACGTCGTGAATCAGCGCCTCACCGTCGCGCACGTCGTGGTCGGGATGCTGATCGGCGGGCTCGTGCGCACCACCAGTGTCATCGGCATTGTAACGCGGCTCGATGAAACAGTAATTCGGCAGCGCGTCATTCTTGCAGTCACTCAGGAAGTCGTCGTACAGCCCGAAATACTCCGTCTGATTGCCGAGCAGCTCCTTGAACGTCAGAGCCATTGTGTAATCCTGGTAATAAATCTTGGCTGAGACTTGCTGCTGATTCAATACGGCATAGATTGTGTGTAAGTCGCCAAGAAACGGCGGCCCCACAGCCGACCCCAGCGACGTGGCGGCGTGTGCGAACGACCGGTTCGGCAACGTCGGACCCGGCACTGAAGAGAACCAGCGGTCGCAGACCGCATAATGCTGCGCCAGGTAAGTCAACACCGGTAGGCGATCGGGTGAGAAGCACTTCATAATGTCCCGCGCGCGCTTGGCGTCGTTACACACCTGGAAATAGTTCTGGATAAATCCCTGCATCTGCGGCGCCTGCCCCGGCGTGGCGTCCTGGTTGGAGAAGATCTGGACATTCACGTCGAACAGTTCATGCCCAGGGTCGGGTTCGTAGTCGCCGATGTACTTGGCATCGTTGGAGACTCTTACCTGCGCTCCGGTAGTATCCGGATTCGTTTCCGCGCCAGTCAGCCCGTCGATGCCCGGAATCCCCGAAAATCCGAGCATATGGTCGAACGACCGGTTCTCCAGCATCAGGACGATGAAGTGTTCAATTCGCTTGTCATTGATCGGCATGGCCAGTTCTGTTCTAGCATAGTGACGGGCCGGGCGAATACGTTTCAGGTGCGCCGCCGTCGTCCTCCCATCGCGCCAGCGCCAGGCGCTGCGCCGCCCTCAGCCCCGCGCGGTCATACGACGGACACCACGCAATCGTGCGGCACCCGCGGCAATCCCGCAGCGTGACCGAAAAGGCAGCGAACAGCAGACACCGCCCCTCCCGCACAAAGCTGGCGTTGGTTGGAACCCGCAACAGTGTTGCCCCGGTTCCAGGGTGCGGACCTCGAAACTGAGGAACTTACCGCAGAGTGGCTAGGTCATTCAATTCGCGGGCCGAGCCTGTTACAAAGTGGCGTGACCGGCTGACTCGGCGCCGTTACTGCCGGCGGAGCGAGGCATTGCCGCCGGTGAGTTCGAAGATCAGCCCGCCGACGTTGCCACCGCCGCTGGCAGTGCCGAGCAGATCACCGGCAGAGTTCAGAATGAGACCGCCTTGGGGGTTAAAACCACCCGTGCCGCCCGGGAAGGTGAAGAGATCCGAGAACTGGCCCGTAGCGTCGATCTTGAATACCGTACCGTCGTCGTCAGGACCGCCTTGCAGAGTCGTTCCATATACGTTGCCGGCTGCATCAACGATGATCCCCGAGTTGGGCTTCTGTCCATCGTAGGAGGAGGTGAAGCTATGCAGCACGGTGAGTTGGCCGGAGGCGGCCAGCTTATAGATGATGCCCAACCCTTCGGCGTTGTTGCCGCCGTTGATAAGAGTGCCGTACAGATTGCCATCCGAATCCATTGCCAAGCTACCGGCAGGATTGTACCCTTCACTGCTGGTGAAAGAGTGCACGACCATAAAATTGCCCGCAGGATCCAACTCGTAGATCACTCCGCCGGCGAAAGCTCCTCCCCACGAAGTGACTCCGTAGAGGTTGCCGGAGGGGTCAGGCATCAGACCACTGGACGGATTGGCGCCATCGTCACCTCCGGAGAAGGCGTAGACCACCGATTCGCCGTCCACCGGAGACACCTTGAACACCACTCCGGCATTGGCCGCCCCGCCGTATACCGTCGTCCCATAAAGGTTGCCAGCGGAATCGAGCGTCAGCCCTGCCTCCGGGCTTGCGCCGTCGTCGCCACCCGTAAAGTTATGCAGGATCGTCTCTGCCCCGGAAGAGTCCAGCTTGAACACCACGCCGGCGTTAGAGGAGCCGCCATCGGTGGTAGTCCCGTACAGATTTCCGGAGCTGTCCATAACGACGCTGTCCATGGGAAAGGCGCCATCCGCCGGCCCCCCGAAGCTGTGCAGCACTGTCTCACGTCCGGTATGCATATCGAACTTGTAGACCGTACCGGCAGCGGCCGCGCCCCCGAAATACGTCGTGCCATAGAGGTTGCCCGCGGCGTCCAGAATCACACCCGAATCGGGCCGGGTTCCCGCCATGCCGCCCATGAAGGTGTATAGAACGGTCTCTTGCCCGGCGGGATCGAGTTCGTATACCACTCCTTCATCCACGCCCGGCTCACCTGTCGCGGCGGTGCCGTAAATGTTGCCTGCGGCATCTAAGATGACGCCGCCATAGGGCTCGCCGCCGTCAGTTCGGCCAGTGAAAGCGTATAGCACCGTCTCAGCGCCGGCGGCATCCAGTTTGAAAACCGTGCCATAAGACCAACCTCCACCTTCGAGGGTGGTGCCGTAGAGATTGCCCGCACTATCCGAAGTCAGGGCCGCGTAAGGATGGGAGCCATCCTGGCCGCCGGTGAACGTATACAACACAGAGTATTGGCCTGCGGCGTCCACTTTGAATACCACCCCGGCTCCGCGAAATCCGCCATCGGCAGTGGTTCCGTAAAGACTGCCGGCCGCATCCAGCAGCAGGCCGGCCTGGGGATCCGCCCCATCGGCTCCACCGGCAAATGTGTGAAGAAGGGTCAGGTTGCCTGCCGTGTCCAGCCGGTACACGACGCCGTAGCCGGCTGAGCCGCCGCTCTCGGTGGTTCCGTAAAGATTGCCGGCCGAGTCCAGGACCACACTGCCCACTGGAAAGGTGCCGTCCGTCCCGCCGGCGAAAGTGTATAGCACCGTCTCGCCTCCTTCCGGGTCAAGTTTGAACACCACGGCACCCGCGGTGCCGTAAAGGTTCCCGGAGGAATCCAGGGTCACACCTGCGGTAGGGTAGCCGCCGTCTGTGCCGCCTGTGAAACTGTACAGCACAGACTCGACACCTTGGGCGCTGATCTTGTACACCACGCCGTATCCCCAAGCGCCGCCGCGATGCGTAGCGCCGTACAGATTACCCGCGGCATCCAGCACGACTCCGCCTTTCGGCCGTCCTCCATCGGCGCCTCCGGTGAAGGTGTGGAGCACGCGCTGGCGGCCCGCGGTGTCCAGCCTGAAAACGACGCCCTCATCTCCACTGCCGCCCTGCGGTGTCGTGCCATAGAGGTTGCCGGCTGAGTCCATCAC
>DATKNQ010000100.1:0-14773 GCA_035541265.1 Bryobacteraceae bacterium | reverse complement strand
AGTAAGGTCAGCGCATCCGACATTGCCCGGCCGCTATTCGGTTGCGGGTGGCGGATCTCCGCCAGGATGTACGTCCGCCCAGCGCGCGGATCGAGTTCGTAGAGCCGCTGGGTCACGGTACCGCGGAGCTGGTCATCGGCTTGGCCGGGCCGATCCAAGATCGCTTCGAGAACCGTCGCCATGCCGGGCGTCTTCAACCGCTCCCAGAAAGTCTGCAGCAGATCCGATTGCTGACGCGGTGTCATCAAGGCGAACGCGGAAACGACTTGGTCTTCAGGCAGACCGTTCAGCGGCTTCCAGTCCGATGCGGCGCGCGACGGACGGGTCAACAGCATGTACACGGTCGCCGCCCGGGCCGCCGGACGCTTCGCAGCCGCCGATCGCGCGGCTTCCGCGTGCAGTTCGTCCGTCAGCTTCGCGAATTCCTTCACGCGGGCGTCGCGGCGCGCAATCCAGGCCAGCTGCTGCTCGGTATCATGCTCCGGATAGGGCGGCATCGGCTCATGCTCCGCGAGGAACTTGATTTCGGCGAGAGCGGACAGGAACGCCGCCGTGATGCCGGCATCCGGCGCGGCGAGTTGCGCTTCGAGCGTGGCGACGGCTTCCTGCCGGTGACGCGTACCGAGGATGCCCGCTTCCAGGTCCCACCGGCTCGCGTCCCCGGCCTGTGTCAGTTGGTGCGCCAGTTCGCGAACGGAGTCCGGCGTATCGAGGAAGCGCAGCGTGCGCGCGGCAGCGCTCTTCTCGTCGGGCGAACTGGCAGCATTCGCCAGCGTGGCAGCCGCTGTCGCCGCGGTCTGCACCTGCCACGCGGGGCTGGCTTCCACAGCGTCGAATTCGAGGGTATTCGAATGCAGCGTAAGGCCGTCGAGCTTCGCGCCATTGCGGTGACTCACGCGGCCAGACGTCACAAACAACGAGTAATGGCCCGGATTGTCGAGTGCCACCCACTCGTTCAAATCTTCGCGGATGATCTCCGAATCGGCAGTCAGTTCCTTGTCGCCGCCGCTGAGTCCACCGCCGATGAAGCCGCCGTAGATGCCGGCCTGGTAGTGGTCATGCAGCGGATCGCGGCCCGGCGGGCTGACGTGGAATTGCTCCATATCCAGGCGGCCGCTGCGATCGTAACCGCGGGTGGACATTTCGTATCCGGCCTCCGAAGCCGTGAACTGCAGTTCGACGGGAATGATTTTCGCCCACCTGGAAGACGCTGCTCGAAGCCGCGAACTGGATGCGCAAAGACGCAGCGGAATCCTGCTGGGCGTATCCAACTGCGGTTAGGATCGCGAGCGATAACAGCGAGCGACGCACGGCCACCTCCTGTCTGTAAGAGACACCGGAGCGGCCGCGGCGGTTTCCGTTATTACGCGGCGGTTAGCAGCAACGGCTCGCCCTTAGTAACTACCAGGGTATGTTCGTAGTGCGCGGCCAGGCTGCCGTCTGTCGTGCGGATGGTCCACTTATCCGGCTGCACCCGCGCGCGGCCATTACCGGCTGAGATGATTGGCTCTATGGTGATCACCATGCCTTCGGTCAACTTCGCCCGGAATTGTGGATCGTAGTAATTGGGCACGCAGGGTTCTTCGTGAATCGCGCGGCCTACGCCGTGCCCGCAGAATTCCCGGATCACGCTGAAGCCGCAGCGGCGCACCTCGCGTTCCACCGCGCGGCCGATTTCGTTCACGCGATTGCCGGCGCGCGCCACTTTGAGCGCCTGGCGGAAAGCGGTCTCCGCGCAGCGCGCCAGATTTTCGGCCTGCGGCGAGACGCGGCCGGCGCGCACGGTCACCGCGGCATCCGCCACGAAGCCGTCTTTCTCCGCGGTCATGTCGAGCTTCACCAGGTCGCCTTCCGCGATGGTGCGGTTGCTTGGAATACCGTGGATAGCTTCATCGTTCACGCTGATGCATGCCGTGCCCGGAAAGCCGTAAGTCTTCGGCGGCGAGGACTCCGCGCCGTGCCGGGCAAGCACGGCCGCGCCCACGGCATCGATTTCGCCCGTGGTCACGCCAGGGCGCACGGCTTGTGACATCTCGTCCAGTGCCGCGCGGACAATCTGCCCGATGGCTTGCAGTTTCTTCAACTCCGCTTGCGATTTGATGGACATGGCCTCTACGCGCGCGCCAGCATGACCGGCCCGGCTTCCACCACTTCCGGACTGACGCTGGAGAATTTTTCGAAGTTGCGGGCGAAGCGCCCGCTCAGGTCGAGCGCCGCGCGATCGTAAGCCTGCTTATCGCCCCACATGCCGCGCGGATCGAGAAAATCAGGCGGCACGTGCGGACAGGCTTTGGGCATCATCACCTTGAAGAACGGATGCGGCTCCATGGCAGCGCCGTCCAGTTGGCCTTCGAGCGCGGCGGTCAGCATGGCGCGCGTGTAAGTCAAGCGCATGCGCTCGCCGACGCCGTAAGGGCCGCCCACCCAGCCGGTGTTCAGCAGCCAGCAGTTCACCTTGTGGCGGCGCATTCTCTCGCCGAGCATGGCGGCGTATTCGCCGGCGGGCCGCGGCAGGAATGGGGCGCCGAAGCAGGCGCTGAAGGTCGCCGAAGGCTCGCTGCTCAGGCCGCGCTCGGTGCCGGCGACCTTGGCCGTGTAGCCGCTCAGGAAATGGTACATGGTCTGCTCTGGAGTGAGCCGCGAGATCGGCGGCAGCACGCCGAACGCGTCCGCGGTGAGCAGGATGATGTTGCTGGGATGCCCGGCGACGCTGGGGATCACGGCGCGATCGATGTATTTGAGCGGATAGGCGGCGCGGGTGTTTTCGGTGAAGGCCGCGGAATCGAAATCGAGCAGGCGTGTTTCCGCGTCGATAGCCACGTTTTCGAGCACCGTGCCGAAACGGATCGCCCGCCAGATTTGCGGCTCGTTCTCGCGCGAAAGGTGGATGCACTTGGCATAGCAGCCGCCCTCGAAATTGAACACGCCTTGGTCGCTCCAGCCATGCTCATCGTCGCCGATCAGGCGGCGCTGGGGATCGGCCGAGAGGGTCGTCTTGCCGGTGCCCGAAAGACCGAAGAACAGCGCCACACCGCCGCCGTGTCCCACGTTACAGGAGCAATGCATCGGCAGGATGGCGCGCGCGGGTAGCAGGTAGTTCAGCACGGTAAAGACTGACTTCTTCATCTCGCCGGCGTAGCTGGTGCCGCAGATCAGCACGATGCGGCGCGTGAAATTCACGGCGATGCAGGTCTCCGAGTTCGTGCCGTCCCCCGCGGGATCGGCCTGCAGGCGCGGCGCGAAAAAAATAGTGAACTCCGGAACGTGATCCTGCGTGTGCAGCGGATCGGGGCGCACGAACAATTGGCGCGCGAACAGGGCATGCCACGCATACTGCGTAATCACGCGAATGGGCAGCCGGTAGCGCGGATCGGCGCCCGCGAAACAATCCTGCACAAATAAGTCGTGGCCCTGCCAATAGGCCAGCATCTTCGAATACAGGCGATCGAAACTGGCGGGCGCCATGGGCTGATTGACGGGCCCCCACTGCACGGTGGACTCGGTTTCCTCGTCGCGCACGATGAACTTGTCTTTGGGCGATCGGCCGGTAAACTGTCCGGTGCGCACGACATAGGAGCCGCCTTTGGCGAACAGGCCTTCGTGGCGGCGGACCGCATGCTCCAGCAATTGCGAGCTGCCGAGATTCCAATAAGCAATGTTGATATTGCGAATCCCGTGTTCGGTCAGGCCATAGCGGCTGGGCCGAATTCCAGCGTTCGGAGTAGCGGAGGATTGTTCCGTGTCCATGAGTCTCTCTATAATATAGTTACATGGAACCGGGTCTGTCTCGCGCCGTGACGCTCGTGCTCGGAATGTGCTTGAGCATATCCGGCCAGGTTATTGAATTCGAATCTAACGGGCTGAAGTATCAAACCATCACCAAGCGTGGCGTGACCGTCATGTTCGCGCACATGCCGGGCCACGTGCGGGAGTTCACAGTGCTGCAGGTGGCGGTTTCTAACGGCTCAACGGGACCTTATACGATCCGGCCGGAGGATTTTTCCTTCGTCAAGCAAGATGGCCAGGAAGAGCACGCCTGGCCCGCGCGCGATGTGGTGGAATTGCTGAAGGAAAAGGGCGGCCGCAGCGACGTGGTGAAGCTGGTTTCGGCCTATGAGGCGGCCATTTACGGCATTCCGCACATGAAGGTGGCCAACGCCTACGAATCGCGGCGGCAGGCGGCGCTGGCGGAGGTCAACTCCACCAAGTTGAAGGCCGCGGCGGCCGCCTCCGCGATTGCGTTGGTGCAGGTGAAGCTGCTGCCGGGCGAATCGACCGACGGCGCGGTGTTCTTCGCATCGGACGGCAAATCGTTCGGCCCGGGCCGCCTGATCGTGCGCACCAACACCGACACCTTCGAGTTTCAAGCGGAATAATGCCCAAGATACCGGTGCGACCGCAAGAGCCGCGTTGGCCCGCGATCGTCGCCGTGCTGTCCGTGGCAGCTCTGTACTGGGCGCTACCGGAGTCGTTGACTCCCGGCCCGGGCTGGCTGGCGCTGGCGCTGGTCGCGCCGCTTTCCGCCGTGAACACCGTACTGCACAGGCAGTCGAAAACCGCGCTCAACCAGATCGTATCGTACACCGTGCTGAGCATCATCACGGCCGCAACGGTGGCCGCGCTCGCCTTGCTCATCTTGGCTCTCCTGAAGCACAAGGAAACGCCACCCTCGTTGTTGCGCTCGGCGGTGGCGCTGTGGGTTTCCAATATCCTGGTGTTCGCTTGCTGGTACTGGCGATTGGATGCCGGCGGTCCTAACGCGCGCGACCTGCGCGCGGCACACACCGAAGGCGCATTCCTGTTCGCGCAGATGACATTGGGCGACCAGGACTGGACCCCCGGCTTCGTCGATTACCTGTTCCTGGCCTTCAACACCAGCACGGCTTTCTCACCCACGGACGTGCCTGTTTTGTCGCGCTGGGCGAAGGGCATGATGATGGTGCAGTCCCTGATCTCGCTGGCCACCGTCGCGCTGGTCGCGGCGCGCGCGGTCAATATTCTGTAGCCAGTACTTCGTTGAGGGAGCCCTGGCGATAGCCTTCCAGGTCGAGCGTCACGTATTTGAAGCCGAGGCCTTTGAATAGTGCGGTGAACTTGCGGGCCATCTCGGGGTTCAGCGCCTTCGGCAGCTCATCCGGCGCGATTTCCAGACGCACCAACTCGCCGTGATAGCGTACGCGAAACTGGCGAAAGCCGAGTGACTTCAGATCTTCTTCGCCGCGCTCCACCGTCTTAATGTTCTGAATCGTGACCGGCGTGCCGTACGGAATGCGGGAGCTGAGGCAGGCCGACGCCGGCCGGTCCCAGGTGGGCAGCCCGGTCATGCGCGACAGTTCGCGGATCTCAGCTTTAGTCAATCCCGCCTCGACCAGCGGCGCTTTCACCTTGTGAATGCCGGCGGCCTTCTGGCCCGGCCGGTAGTCGCCCAGATCGTCGGCGTTCACGCCGTAGACGATGTTCGCGATACCCCGCTCCCGGCCGATCTCCGCCAGCCGCGTGAACAGCTCGTCCTTGCAGTGGAAGCAGCGATTGGCGTCGTTCTTGAGGTAATCGGGATTCTCGAATTCCAGCGTCTGGATGTACTCGTGCGGAATCCCGAACTGGCGGACGAATGCCTCCGCGTCGCGCTTGTGCGACTCGGGCATCGAAGCGGAGTCCGCCGTGATGGCCAGCGCGTTCGCGCCGAGAACCTGGTGCGCCGCCCAAGCCAGGTAGGCCGAATCGGCGCCACCCGAATAAGCGACCATCACCTTGTCCAGACCGCGCAGCACGGAAAACAGCTTCTCCTGCTTCTCTTGCAGCAGGGCCGGATGGGCAAGGTCTACCAAGGTGGCCATAGCCCGATTATAACGTCAGGCGGCTTTTACTAATTCGACTTCGATAGAGATCTCGATCTGATCGCCGATCGCTACGCCGCCGGCTTCGAGAATCTGATTGTAGCTTAAGCCAAAATCTTTGCGGCTGATCTTGGCCACGGCCTCGGCGCCACGGCGGTAGTAGCCCCACGGGTCTTTGATCTCCGGCGTTGGTCCGGTGACGAACAGGACTACCTCATGCGTGTTGCCGCGAATCGTCAGGTCGCCGTTGACTTTGTAGCCTTCCTCGCCGTCCTTTTCGACCTTCTTCGACTGGAACTTCATCACGGGATAGTTGGCCGCATCGAAGAAATCGGCGCTTTTCAGGTGCTTGTCGCGATCCGGCTCGCGCGTGTTAATCGAATTCACATCGATCTCGGCGGTAATGCCGCACACAGTCGCGTCGGATGGATCGAACACCACTGTGCCGCTGATCTTGCTGAACTCGCCGCGGACGTTGGCGATCATCAGATGGCGAACCTTAAAATGCGCGCTGGAATGCGCGGGCTCAATAGAATAAGTCACGGCGCTACTGGCCGCAACGGGCGTAGAACTCATCGGAATCTCCTTCGCGTGATAGATGCGGCGAACCGCGAGGAAGATTCTCCCGCAAGCGCCTTACCGCATCTTGGCGGCTTCGTCTCTCATGACCTGCGCATTGTGCCACGCCTGCTGCGCGAGGGGGCCCTGAATGGCGGCCGCCTGCTGGCTGAACTTCATGGCTTCGAGCACCTGCGACTTCTTCATGGTCATTTTGCCAAGCTGGTAGTTGGCCAGCCCGAGATAAAAGAGCGCCACGGCCTTGCGCGCATCATTGCCGGACACCACGGGCAAGGCTGCGCGCAGATTCCTGTCGGCATCGTAGTAGGATGCCTTTTCAGCCTCGGCTACGCCCGCGATCCAATACCCGCTGGCCAGTTCCGAGGCACGCTTGCGCTCCCATTCGGCGGCGGCCATGCCCTCCGGGCGGGCCCGCTTGCTGGCCACGGCAATCAGGCGATTGGCATAGCCCAGCGCGCGCTCAGACTGCTTGTGGGCGAACAAGGACTCGGCCAGCACGGCCAGCGAGTCGTCGTTGTCCGGCAGATTCTCGACCGCCTTCTCCGCGATGCCCGTGATTTTGGAGGCGGCGCCGGTCTGCTGCAAGGCGCGGTAGTACAAGCCGTAGCCCTGGTCCAGATACTTGCTCTTGGGATTCTGCTGCTCGAGGGTCGAAATCAGATCCACGACGGTTTCGGGGCTGGCGCCCACGGCGGTGGCGTACAAGGCGTACTCTGAGTATACGTCGACTTCGCGGGCAAAGGTCACGCGATTGTCCCACTGCTCCTTCTCATCATTGTCGGTGGGTGCGGGCGAGTTGATGATCTGACGCGCAAGCGCGCTCGTCTGAGCCGCCAGGTCTCTCACCTGGACAGCCTGCTTGGCTGTTACGGCATCTTTGAGTTTCTGGTATGTGGTATCGAGATCGCCGGGATTGACAACGGCCGGCGCGAACAGGAGCGCGACGCTCACCAAGGCTAACATAGCAACCTCCTTGAATCGCTGCTATTAGATTATAGATCCTGACATCCGCAATTAACAGGGGAATCAGAGGTAAAACACCACAATTGGGAACGGTCTACACTGGAGTCTTCCCCATGCGCAAGACATTCTACGGCTGGTGGGTCACCCTGGCGGCGTTCCTGACCTTCGGCATCTCGGTAGGGCTGCCCTACTACAACATGCCGTTTTTCTACGATTATTTCCAGCGTGCTTTCCACTGGACGAAAGGCGAAATCACGTTCGGCTTCCCGCTGGCCGCGCTGCTCACGCTGTGGATCGGGCCGGTGCTGGTGCCGCGCTTCAGCCCGCGCAAGCTGATCCTGGTGGGGACGGCGCTCACCTGCGCGGCGTTCGTGGGCTTCGGGACCATGCGCGGTGCGCTGTGGGTCTACTACGCGATGTGGTTCCTCTACACGGTGGGCTACATCCTCTCGGGGCCGATTCCGCACCAACTCGTGATTTCGCACTGGTTCCGGCGGAATCGCGGCAAGGCCATGGGCATCCTCTACGTGGGCGTGGGGCTGATCGGATTTCTGGGATCGTACATAGTCAAGCCGCTGACCGAGGGCACCAATTTCCACACGGCCCTGATCGTGTGGGGCGCGCTGATGTTTCTGGCGTGGCCGCTGGCCATTTTCGCGATCCGCGACCGGGCCGCGGACAAAGGCCTCTTTCCGGACGGCGACGCGCAAGCGCCCGAAGAGAATCGCGCCGAGCCTTTCACCTTCGGCTATCTGTTGCGGCACTATTCCTTCTGGCTGCTACTGATCGGCAGCTTTTGCTCGATCGGCGCGATCGGAGCCGTGAACTTCCATATGAAGTTCGTGTTCCTCGACCAGGGCTTCTCGGATCGCACCAAAGAAGGCCTGGCGTTGCTGAACTCCACGTGGCGGGTAGCGTCGATGACCATCCTGGCGACCAGCATCGCGGGACGCCTGGCGATCGGCGGGCTGGCGGACCGGTTCTCGAAGAAGTGGGTCATGACCGCGACCTATTTCCTGGTGGCGGCCACGATTCCCATCCTGCTCACGGTGAATCCGTCGCGCTCGCCTGTGGCGTTTGCGGTACTGTTCGGCTTCGGCATGGGCGCGGACTACATGCTCATCCCGCTGATGGCGGCGGAACAGTTCGGCGTCAACACGCTGGCACGCGCCATGGCCATCATCCTGCCGGTGAACACCATCGGTCAGACCTGGTTCCCCTATTTTGTATCGCTGTTGCGGGAGCATTTCGGCAGCTACGTGATTGCCATGGGGGCGGTGTTCGCGGTGTCGATTCTGGGTGCGCTGGCCATCATGCTGCTGCCTCGCCACGAGAAAATATGAGGCACTTCGTCTACAAGTCGCTCGAGGAGTTAGAGCGCGCCGCGGCCGAAGTGGGCACGCAACACGTGCGCTTCGAAGCGGACCCGGATAAAGTGCGGCGTATCCTGGCGCGCGGGGTGCGCGTGGGACGCTTTACTTCCTCGAATTCCATGGCGATCCAGCCAATGGAAGGCTGCGACGGCACGCTCGATGGACGCCCGGGCGAGCTGACTTGGCGGCGCTACGGACGCTTTGCGCGCGGCGGCGCCGGGTTGATCTGGTTTGAAGCGACAGCCGTGCGCGAGGACGGCCGCGCGAACACGCGGCAGCTCTGGATCACGCGGCAAAACGTCTCGGATTTTGCGCGGCTGCGGGAACTGCTGGGCGATGCCATCGTGCCCATACAACTCACGCACTCGGGCCGCTATAGCGTGCCACGACGGATCATCGCCTATCACAATTCGCACATTGACCTGAAGACTGACATACCGCCGGACTACCCCCTGATCAACGACGACGAGTTGGAGCGTCTGGAAGACGATTATGTGAGCGCCGCTGGACTGGCGCTCTCTGCCGGCTTCGAGGCGGTCGATATCAAGGCCGTGCATGGCTACCTGATCAGCGAACTGCTGGGCGCGAAGACGCGGCCGGGGCGCTATGGCGGTCCGCTCGAGAATCGTCTGCGATTCCTGCGTAACGTGATTGGCAAGATCCGCGCGGCATTCGGCAGCCGCCTGATGATCGCGGTGCGCATGAATGCTTTCGACGGTGTGCCCTTCCAACGCGAACCCGCGAGCGGACTGGGAAAGCCCTGCAACTTCGCTATTCCGTATCGCTGCGGATGGGGTGTCGACGAGAGCAACCCACTAGAGGAAGACCTGACCGAAGTGAAGCAGGCAATCGAGTGGTTCCGCCAATGGGGCGTTGAGTTATTCAACATCTCCCTTGGCTCGCCCTATTACAATCCGCACATCGGCCGGCCGTTCGAGAAACCCGACGAGGGCAATTACGAGCAACCGGAGCATCCGCTGCTCGGCGTGGACCGACACTTCCGGATTGCAGCCGAGTTACAGCGCACATTTCCGGATTTGCCGATAGTAGGAACAGGTTATAGCTGGCTTCAGAAGTATGCGATCAATGCCGGAGCCTATAACGTTGACGAGGGGAATATTCAATTTGTTGGGATTGGGCGCGGTGCGCTAGCTTATCCAGATTTTGCGCACGATGTCTTGGAGAAAGGCGAGCTTGATGAACGCCGCTGCTGCAAGACTTTGACTTACTGTACTTACCTGATGCGGCAGAAGAGTCACCCGCTGGGACAGTTCCCGACGGGTTGTCCGCCGTTCGATAAGGAAGTCTACGGTGAGGTAATTAAGTTAGCGAGGCACGCGGCGCACCGCCGGTAGCGTCCTTACGCGGTCTTGGCTAATTGCCGGGCGGCGTATCGGTGCGAGGTTTCCGGCTGTGCTTGCCAAAACAGTCCGGCCAAGCCGACCACATGAAAAACTTCTTTGGTGTTCAGCGGCTTAGCCAGCACGTTATAACCGCCTAGGTTCAATACTTCCGACCATAGGCGATCGTCGGCCAGACGGGACGTAACCACCAGCAACGGCGGGCACTCCATCTGGGTAAAGCGGGTTAAAACGTCGCGCCAGGTGCCGTCCGGCAGCTCCGATTCGCAGATCGCGACAGCCGCCTGGTTTTCGCGCAGAAATTCGAGCGCCTCGACTTGCGAGCGAGCGCCGAACTGCTGCCAGTGGGAGGTGCGCAAGATGTCATGCAGGTGCCGATGATCCTCATCAAAAGGACTGATCAGCAAGACGTTGACATTTCGCCGGGAAACCAATTGGACATTCTCGCCGCTCATCAGACTCGTCTCCTTCGGTGAATTGCCGGCTACAAAGGCGGACTTTGCGGGAACAATTCAATGTTATCACACAGGTTGCTCCTTTTCGGGCTTTTTTAGAAAAACACCCGAAAATTGGGTACTATTTGAGACTCCGTATTTCGGGCGAAGCGGGGTGCAGGACATTTGCGCGCACTAGGCTGCCGAGGACGGCGATAAAGTCAGGCGAATCGTTCAGTCCAGGCACCATGCGGTAATCGCCGATACCCAACTCGCGAGCCAATGCGCGATGCTCGATGTCGATCTCGTAAAGAGTCTCCACGTGATCCGACACAAACGAAACGGGAATCACCAGCACGTGCCGGCGGCCTTCCTCCGCCAGGCGTTTGAGTGTGGCATGCATCGACGGCTGTAACCACTTAGACGCGCCGACCTTACTCTGATAACAGAGGTGCCGCCGTCCGGGCCAGCGGCCGCGCCCCCATACCAATTCGACGGTACGCTCGATCTGGCGTTGATACGGATCGCCCGTTTCGACAACTGCCATCGGCACACTGTGCGCGCTGAACACCATATCGACATCGGCTGGATCGTCGAATGCCGCAAGGGACTTGCTGACGGCACCTGCCAGGGCGGCAATGTAACCCGCGTCTTCGTGAAATCCGGTGACGGTGTGGACTCGTGGCTGCCATCCGTTCGACTGGAAACGGCGTTTCCATTCATTCAGGCTGCTTCCCGTAGTGGTGCGGGAATATTGAGGATAAAGCGGCAGCAGCACGACTTGGTCCGGCGCATGAACCTCCAGTTCGGCAACTGCCTCCGCGGTGAACGGGTGCCAATAGCGCATTGCCACCACCACGCGCGCATCGTAATCGCGGCGTAACTCGGCCTCGAGAGCGGCCGCCTGCCGGCGGGTGAATTCCAGAATCGGCGAGCGCCCGCCGATCCCGGCATAGTGATGCCGCACGTGCCGGGCGCGCGTGGCCGAGATGAAGCGCGCCAGCGGCTGGCGGGCGATGCGGGCGAAGGGAAAATCGATGATATCGGGATCCGAGAAGAGATTATAGAGGAACGGCTCGATCGCCTGCAGCGAGTCTGGCCCGCCAAGCTGAAAGAGAACTACACCAATTCTGTGTCGCGCGCCGTGGGCAGACATCCGTTGAGGTAGAGTGTACAATACTTTGCGCGCGGGTGATTAAACTAGAGGCATGGCTCTCATCCGCCTGATGCTGCTCGCCGGTGTCGGGCTATCCGCATATGCACAGGCGAACTGCAACAATACCCCAGCATTCACACCGTGCGAATTCGTCTTCGATTTGAATTCCCAGGAAGCGGCCGCGCACCCGAATCCGTATGTGGACGTGGGCCTCGACGCCGAGTTCCGTTCGCCGCATTTCCATACCTTCAAGCTGCCGGCGTTTTGGGACGGCGGCACGCGTTTGGTGATCCGCTTCACACCCACGGAAGCGGGCGAATGGCTCTGGCACATCAACAGCAACGTGCAGCGCTGGGATGGCCAGAGCGGCGCGTTTACCTCCGCCGAATCCAGCGCACCGGGGTTTGTCCGCACCGCCAACGTGCATCACTGGGCGTGGACCGCGGGCAATGGTAATCAACCTCACCTTTGGATGGGAGACACGCTCTACCCCTTTGCCTTCATCGACCAGAGCTTGTTTCAGCGCATCGTGGACGCGCGCGCCGCGCAGAAGTTCAACCACATCCGTGGGCTGGTGCTGGGGACCGACGCACAGGCCGCGCCTATTTTCCCGTCGCCGGACCACCCCGACCCGGCGTACTTCCGGCATCTGGATGAATGCGTCCGTTACATGAATCAGAAAGGCGTCGTGGCCGATTTGATCCTGGCTGGGCCCGCGAATCAATTGACCCGCCTGTTTCCGGATTGGAAACAGCGCCAACGCTACATTACTTACATCGTGGCGCACTACGCGCCCTTCAACGTGACCTGGCAGGGACTGCAAACATTTGAGACCTACGATACGGGGCGCGCGCTGCTCAAGGAAATCGGCGGCCTGTTGCAGCAGATCGATCCGTACAATCATCCGCGCACCAGCGGCAACCTGGCGACTTCCGGTCCACTGCTGGATGACAAGTGGCTGAACTTTGTATCGCACCACACAGGCGACGACGCCGTGTGCGCCATCGAGCATCAACTCTTCGCCACGCCCTTCGTGGATCTGAAATTCGCCGGGGAGGATAGCGGCGCAGGCAAAGCCCAGCCGGACGATGTAGATAGCGACGCCTTCCGCCACCGGCTCTGGAACACCACCATGGACGGCGACTATCCCACTTACTTCAACACGGGCACGGCGGGCGACGGCCAGATCCCCGTGGACGCGCGATATCTGGACTCGCCGGGCGCCAAGGCCATGACCGCCTGGTACAACTTCTTCGCCGGCACCCGGCACTGGGAACTGGAGCCGTACTTCGATGTGGATGGCGGCAGGGCGGTGGCGCTCGAAGACGTTGAGTATATCGTCTACGTGGAACATCCCGGCCCGGTGGAATTGCGGGTGGAAGATCACGGTTACGATGTCGCCTGGATCAATCCGGCGACCGGCGAGGAACTCAAGGAAAAGAAGGGCTATCATGGCCAGCACTTCACCGGGTCGCCGCCGGACAACACGCACGACTGGGTGCTGCACGTTTCACGGGAAGGACACAAGGAGGGCATGCTGAAGTCCTACAAGTTCGATTCCCGCGAGCAGCCCATCGGGATGCAGGTCATCGAGTCGAATGTGCAAAAGGTTCCCTTCGCCCTGGCGCAGCCCGCGAATACGAACATCTCGGAAAGCAACCCGCCGGCCTTCGCCTTGAAAGTGACGCACGAAACCCGCGCGACGCGCGAGATGCTGTGGTTGTGGACGGGCGAAGCGACCGTGGATGGCGAAGGCTATCGCGTGCTCGGCACGGGGCAAAGCGGAACATTCCGTTTCCCGCCGCACACAGCCGTAAATTATCCGGCGGTGTTGTCGCTGCGGCTCTACGGCATGAACGCCAATGGGAAAGTCTACAGCGTGGACCGCACCTATCAGTTGGACAAGTGAGCGAACGCATCCTGGCCGTAGACACCACGCATGAGTTCGGCAGCCTGGCCCTGCTATGCGGCCCGGACACCGTCGAAGAGGTGCTACTGCATGCGCCGGATGGCTTCGGCCAGATTCTCTTCGGACGCATCGGGCAACTGCTGGAGCGGCACGCATGGAAAGCCGGCGATGTGGATTGCTTCGCATCGGCATCCGGTCCGGGATCCTTCACTGGCGTGCGGATCGGGCTGGCGTGCGTGAAGGGGTTGGCGGAGGCAACGGAAAAGCCGGTGGTCGCGGTATCGAACCTGGCGGCTTTAGCCACGTTCGGTTCGGCCGCGCTGCGCGCCACCGTGTTGGATGCCCGCCGCGGTGCGGTCTATGGCGCAGTCTACGACGCGCACGGTGCGCTGGTTCGCACCGAAGTGGTCGTGCCCTTCGCGGCGTGGCTCGACACTCTGCCCGCGGGCGAAGTGGAATTCATATCGACGGACCTCAGTCCATTCGCGGCGACCCTGGCCAGTACCCGATTCGCGGGCGCGCCGGTGACCACGGCTCCGCGGGCGTTGGCCGCGGCAATCGGCCGCATGGCCTGCCAGCGGCTGCGCAGCGGGCACGCGGAGGATCCGGCGGCGATTGACGCCAACTACGTCCGCATGGCGGACGCCGAACTTTTCTGGAAGGAATCCTGATGGAAACGAACTGGCTGGCCTGGGCCCGGCGCTTACAGGCCATCGCACAAACAGGCCTCGCTTACGAGCCGCACCAGTATGATCGGGAGCGCTACGAACAGGTTCGCGAAATCGCGGCACAAATGATGGCGGAGGGCAGCGCGGGACCGATCGCGCCCATCCGCGATCTGTTCGCGGCCCAGGCCGGCTACGCGACGCCCAAGCTGGATTTGCGTGGCGTGGTTTTCAAAGACGGCCGCATCCTGCTGGTCCTGGAGCGCGAGGATGGCGGCTGGACTCTGCCCGGAGGCTGGGCGGACGTCGGCGAATCGCCGGCTGACGGTACCGTGCGCGAAGTACGCGAGGAGTCCGGCTACGAAACCCGCGCCGTGAAACTGCTGGCCGTGTACGACCGCAATCGCCACGGCCATCCGCCGATTCCGTTTCACGCCTACAAGCTTTTCTTCCGGTGCGAGCTGATCGGCGGCGCGCCGGCAGCCAGCAATGAGAC
>DATKNQ010000099.1:0-6787 GCA_035541265.1 Bryobacteraceae bacterium | reverse complement strand
AATCTATGACCGATCGGGCGCTGCTCGACCACATTACGCGCCTGCCCCACGCCAAGGCCAACTTCAAACAATTGGTGCGCGAATTGGGAGCCAAAGGCGACGGGCGAGCCGAACTGGATATGTCGCTCGCCCGCCTGCTCGCGCGCGGCGAACTCGTCGAACTGCGTCCCGGCCATTACGTCGTCACCGCGCGCACTCGCGAATTCGCCATTGGCCGCATCCAGATGCATCGCGACGGCTACGGATTCCTGATCGCCGAGCGGCCCATCGAAGGCGTCCAGGGCGATATCTTCATCCCCGCCGATTCCGCGCAAAAAGCCATGCATGGCGACCGCGTGCTGGTGCGCATCGCGCGCATCGAATCCGACGGCCGCGCCGATGGCGAGATCGTCAGAATCCTGCGGCGCGCGCATCTCACCGTGGTCGGCGAGTTCCGGGTGGGCCGCCGCGGCAATTACGTCGTGCCGCAGGACGAGCGCATCCAGCAGTGGATCGATATTCCCGAAGGCCTGGAGATTCCCGCCGGCACGCGCTCCATCGACCGCATCGGCGCGCCGCCCATCATCGTCGCTGATGCGGCCGATCTCGACGGCCTGATCGTGAATGTCGAGTTGCTTGAATTCCCGGAGGATGGCGGGCGCGCCGCTGGCCGCGTCATCGAGATACTCGGCCATCCCGACGACTTCGGCATCGATGTGGAAATCGTCATCCGCAAGCATCATCTGCCGCACCAGTTTCCGCCCGAAGTGGTCGAACAGGCTGAGCAGATTTCGCACGTGATCAGTACGGCCGAGCTCGCCGGACGCGAGGATTTTCGCGCCTACGACATCGTCACCATTGACGGCGAAACCGCGCGCGATTTCGACGATGCCGTGTGGGTCGACCGTTTGCCCAACGGCAACTACGCCCTGCACGTGCACATCGCCGACGTGAGCCACTACGTGCGGCTAGGCACGCCGATCGACGCCGAGGCGCGCCTGCGCGGCACCAGCGTCTACTTCCCGGATCGCGCCGTGCCCATGCTGCCCTTCGAGCTATCGACCGACGTCTGCTCGCTCAATCCGCAGGCTGACCGCCTGGTGCTCTCGGCATTGATGGAGTTCGATCATCAGGGCGATCGCGTGGCGCAACGCTTTACGGCGGGGGTGATCCGCAGCGTGGAGCGCATGACGTACACCAACGTGCATCTGCTGCTCGAAGGCGATGCCGCGCAGCGCGCCCACTATGCGCCGTTGGTCGCGCGCTTCGAGCTGATGCAGGAACTGGCCCTGGTGCTGAATCGCAAGCGCGTGCGGCGCGGTTCCATCGATTTCGATTTACCCGAGCCGCTCATCGAGTTTGACGAATTCGGCGAAATGACCGGCGTGATTCGCGCGCCGCGCAACATCGCCCACCGCCTGATCGAAGAGTTCATGCTGGCGGCCAATGAAGCCGTGGCGTCGCACCTGGAGTCGCATCTGGAAGCTTCCATCTTCCGCATTCACGAAAAGCCCGATCCCAAGCGCGTGATGGAGTTTGAAGAAGTCGCCGCGCACTTCGGCTATTCGCTCGGCGTGGGCCCCATCCCGGTGAAGAAATTTGCCTACCAGGATCGCAAGAGCGACGGCCGCAAAGTGCGCAAGGAGATCGTGCTGGCGGATTCCTCTGCAGGCGTCTCGTCGCGCAATTATCAAAGGCTGGTGGCGAAAATCGAAGGCAAGCCCGAGGAGCGCATCCTGAGTTACCTGATGCTGCGCTCGCTCAAGCAGGCGCGCTATTCGACCGATAACGTCGGCCACTTTGCCCTGGCTGCGGATTCCTACACGCACTTCACCTCGCCCATCCGCCGCTATCCCGACCTGATCGTGCACCGGCTGCTGAAAGCGGCTCTGCAGCAAAAGGCCGGGCTGCCCGAAGGCGAACTGCACACCATTGCCGAAGAGTGTTCGCAATCCGAACGGCGCGCCGCGGATGCCGAACGCGAGCTGGTGGAGTGGAAGAAAGTGAAGTTCATGGAGTCGCGCGTGGGCGAGGAGTTTGGCGCACTGGTGATCAGCACGACGAAGTACGGCCTGTTCGTCGAACTGGAGAATCTCTTCATTGAAGGGCTCGTGCCCATCGATCTGTTGCCCGGCGACCGCTACACCTATCACGAAAACGTGCGCAAGATCATCGGCCAGCATTCGCGCCGCGAATTCTCGATCGGCGACAAGCTCCGCGTGGTCCTTGATCGCGTGGACGCCGCCGAGCGCAAGCTGCAATTCTCCATCGTCGAGCCGGAGCGGCCGCGCAAGAAGAGGAAGCGCGCGTGACTCCGGACCTGGTTCTGATTCCCGGCGGCGCGTTTCTGATGGGCCAGGCGGATGGCCGCGACGAAGAGCGCCCCGTGCATCGCGTCATCGTGAGCGCGTTCCGCCTCGGCCGATGTCAGGTGACCAACGCCGAATACGATGCCTTCCGCCATGCGACCGGCCGCGCCATGACGCGCTTCCGCGACGATCCGGACTTCGCCGACGCCGCGCAGCCGGTGGTGGGAGTGAGTTGGTTCGACGCCGTCGCGTATTGCGACTGGCTTTCAAACCAGACCGGCGCACGCTGCCGTCTGCCCACCGAGGCCGAGTGGGAATTTGCTGCGCGCGGCGGCGCCTCGCAGTGCCTCTATCCATGGGGCAACCAGCCGGTCGCCGAGCGCGCCGATTATGCCGCCCGCTGGTCCCGCGCGCCTGAACCGGTGGGCACGTCGGCTCCCAACGCCTTCGGGCTTTGTGACATGTGTGAAAACGTGCACGAATGGTGCGCGGATTGGTACGATCCGGCATACTACGCGGTCTCGCCCGTGGAGAATCCCCAGGGGCCGCCCAACGGAACACGCCGCGCCTCCCGCGGCGGCGCCTGGCGTCACCACATCAAAATCGCGCGCTGTGCGTCCCGCAGCAGTATTCCGCCTGAATTCTGTTACGCGGATTATGGCTTCCGGGTATGTCGCGATCCGTAACATATGGGTTACAATCACTGTCATGCGCGGAAACGAAGAAATCCTGCGGCTCCTCAATGAAGTACTCAAGGCGGAACTCACCGCCATCAATCAATACTTCCTGCATTCACAGATGTGCGCGAATTGGGGCTATCAGCGGCTGGCGGCGCTCGACCGGAAGGAATCCATCGAAGAAATGCACCATGCCGACATCCTGATGGAGCGCATCCTGTATCTCGAGGGCATGCCGAATATGACAGAATTGTTTCCGATCAAGGTAGGCCCCGACGTAAAGAGTCAGATAGAGAACGATCTCGCCCTCGAACTGGACGCGGTGCCACGCCTAAACGCGGCGATCAAGACCGCGACGGCATTGGGTGACAACGGTTCGCGGGAGTTATTCAAGCAGATTCTGCTCGATGAAGAGCATCACATCGACTACCTCGAGGGCCAACTGCACATCATCGAGGAGGTCGGAATCGAGAATTATCTCGCGCAACAGATCCATCCGGATAGCAAGTCCTGAACTGATTGTTGTAAGATGGAGATTCACCGGGAGGTGAGTCTTCTCGAGTAGGCGTGCATCCTTAGCCGAATTCTTTCCTCCGATCTTCGGTACGGTATCGCATGGCCTTTTTTCGCTTCTTTTCCCGGATGAATGCCACGTTTGTGAACGTCCCCTCACGCGATTTTCACGAGTGCCGGTGTGCGCCGATTGCCTGCGCGAACCCGCGCCGCTGAGCGCCGAGTTTTTCTGCCTCAACTGCCGCACGCCTTTTCTGAATAGCTTTCCCCTCGACTCCGAAGGCCGCTGCATGCTGTGCCGCCAAGGGCGGCGCGGCTTCGATGAAGCCTATTGCTACGGCGCTTATGAAGGCACCCTGCGCAAGCTGATCCACCTTTTCAAGTACAGCGGCATGCGCGCGCTGGCCCATCCTCTGGGGCGCCTGCTGGCGGACGCCCTGCCGCGCGACCGGCAGTTCGATTTCGTCACCGCGGTGCCGTTGCATTGGCGCCGGCGCTGGCAGCGCGGTTTCAATCAATCGGCTTTGTTGGCGCGCGAGATCACGCGGCGCCGCCGGATCCCGTCCGCCCGCCTGCTGCGGCGCGGATTCGCCACCCGCGCGCAAGCCGGCTTGAGTAACGCGCAGCGGCGCGAAAATGTGGCCGCGGCTTTCGTGGCGCGGCGCAAGGTGGCCGGGCTGCGCATCCTACTGATTGACGATGTAATGACCACGGGCGCCACGGCGGGTGCCTGCGCGCGGGCATTAAAGAAAGCCGGGGCGCGCTCCGTGGCTCTGTTGGCGCTGGCGCGCGTCGACCGCAGATTTCAAGACCAAGCCGATATTGGCAAGCGAAAGGGACCTGTTTAAATGCCGAGTTTGAGCAGACTGCAGAAACCTGTGCTGGTTCTGAATGCGAGTTACGAGCCGATCAACGTTTGCGCCGCGCGGCGCGCGCTCGTGTTGGTGCTGAAGGGCGTAGCATCGGCCGAAGAGGAATCCCCGCAGCACATTCATTCCGCCCGCGCCGCGGTGCGGCTGCCGAGCGTGATCCGCCTGCTCGAATACCGGCGCATACCCCACCAGACGCGCGCCCTGTCGCGCAAGAATATCCTGATGCGCGACCGCTACACCTGCCAGTATTGCCACCGCACGCTGCCTTCGTCCGAGCTGACGCTCGATCACGTGGTGCCACGCTCGCGCGCCGGCGAATCCAATTGGGAGAACCTGGTGGCGTGCTGCAATCCCTGCAACAACAAGAAGGGCAGCCGCACGCCCGAAGAGGCGGGCATGAAACTGGCGCGCCAGCCGCGGCCTTTCAGCCTGCACACCAGCCGCCACCTGATGCGCCTGCTCGGCAAGAGCGACGAACAATGGCGCAAGTATTTGTTTTATTGAAGCGGCGCTAGCCCTTCAAGTCCTGAAAAGCCTCTTCGATTTCGCGCTTGGCTTCCGCCGTGGGGATGGTGAGCGGCAGGCGCGGCGGACCCCCATAGTATCCGTTCAGATCCATGGCGTGCTTGAGCCCGGGGACGCCGTATTTAGTGGTGGTCAGCATCGCGGCGCGCGCGATGCGGTTCTGCCAGTCGCGGCCCGCTTCTTCCTCCCGCGTGCGATACGCTTCCCAGATGGCGATCGCCGCATAAGGCGCGGCGTTGGCGAAAGCCAGGATCCCGGCCGTGGCTCCCATCAGCAGCGCGGGCCACAGGGTCGGCGCGTTGCCCACCGCCACCTGGAAGCCGTGGCGCGTCTCGCGGATCATCTGCATCACCTTCTCCATGCTGCCCGAGCTTTCCTTGATGCCCATGATGTTGGGATGTTCGGAAAGCTCCGCCACCGCCGTGGCCGGTATGTCGAGCCCGGTGGCTTGCGGGATGTTGTAGATGATCACCGGAATGCGTGCCTGGTCGGCCACCGCGCGGTAGTAGAGCATCTGCGCGTCCGCGCGGTTCAGCATGTTCTTGTAGTAATGCGGCGTTTTGACGAGCGCGGCTTTGTAGCCCAGTTCGGCGGCGCGATTGGTCAGGCAGACCGTCTCGCGCACGCTTTCCACGCCGGTGCCGGCGATCAGCAGTTTCTCGGGCGCGGCATGTTGCGCCACCATCTCCCAGAACTCGAGTTTCTCTGCACCCGATAGCATCACGCTTTCGCCCGTTGAGCCGGTCGTGACGTATCCGGCGAGCGTGGTGCGGTTCCACTTTTCGATATTGTGCTGGACCTTGGCGGCGTAGATATTACCGGCGTGGTCGAAGGGCGTCGTGACGGGGGCAAAGATTCCTTGCAGTTTCATCTGAAAACAATGGTAGCGCGTGCGAGAATACGTTCGAGCCTCATGTTCTCGATCGAGTTGGAGTGCGACAGTGCGCGGAAGGATGTGCTGATTGCCGAGCTCTGGGAAGCCGGCTCGGCGGGGATTGTCGAGCTTGACAGCGGCGGCTTGCGCGCGTTCTTCGATGATGACCTCGCGCGCGCCGCGCTCGCCGATCGATTTCGCGCCGTAAGCTGGCGGCAGGAAGAGCAGCGCGACTGGGTCGCGGAATCGCGCGCCGGTTTTGAACCGCTCGCGGTGGGCCGGCGTTTCTTTCTGGTTCCCGAGTGGCGCGCCGATCCGGCGCCTGACGGGCGCTTTCGCATCGTTGTGAATCCGGGGATGGCGTTCGGCACAGGGAGACACGAGACCACCCAGTTGTGCCTGGAAGCTCTCGAGACCTATCTGCGGCCCGGCACACCCATGCTGGACGTGGGGACCGGCTGCGGCATTCTGGCGCATGCCGCGGCGCTGCTGGGCGCGCGCGCCGTCTATGCGTGCGACATCGATCCGGAAGCGGTGGCCATCGCGCGCGGCATGGCCGGTCCGAATGTCTTCACGGGGTCGGTGGATGCCGTGCGCTCCGGTTCGGCGGAATTGATCGCGGCCAACATCAGCCCGGAAGCCATCGTGGCGCTCGCCTCGGACCTAATGCGCTGCCTCGCGCCGGATGGCGTGGCGTTGGTCAGTGGGTTCGAACGTCAGGAAATGGCAATGGTCGAAGCGGCCTTCGCGCCGCACGGCGGCGTGATCCGCGCGGCCCAAGATAAGGGCACGTGGGCGCTGCTGGTGGTTGGAGTTAAACTCGACGGAGGAGCCGGCCATGTTGACGAGCAGAAGGCAGTTTCTTAGCGCGGGTGCGGCGGCCTTGTCCGCGGGCGCCGCGGCGGCGCAGACGGACAAGCCGCACGGCGTGCGGTTCGGGGTGCGGACGCCGTTTCCGGAATTGAGCCTGCGCGAACGCGCCCTGCTGGTTCACCGGCTGGGCTATCAGGGCATCGAACTCGGGCCGGAATGGCTGAA
>DATKNQ010000098.1:0-12733 GCA_035541265.1 Bryobacteraceae bacterium | reverse complement strand
TTTAAGTGCGAGAATACCGACTTCTGGCTGATCCCCACCGCCGAAGTTCCGGTAACCAATCTATATCGCGACGAGACCCTGGAGGCGGACAAGTTGCCGGTGAAGCTGTGCGCCTATACGCCGTGCTTCCGCAGCGAGGCGGGATCTTATGGCCGGGACGTGCGCGGCATTATCCGTCAGCACCAGTTCCAGAAAGTCGAGATGGTGAAGTTTGCGCATCCGGACCGCAGCTACGACGAGTTGGAAAAGCTGACTGGGGACGCGGAAGATATCCTTCGCCGGTTGGGGCTACCCTTCCGCCGCGTGGTGTTGTGCACCGGCGACACGGGCTTTTCTTCGGCCAAGACTTATGACATCGAGGTGTGGCTGCCGGGGCAGAATGCGTACAAGGAAATCTCATCCTGCTCGAACTACGAGGCGTTCCAGGCGCGCCGCGCGTCGATCCGGTTCAAGGGAGCCAAAGGCAGGAGCGAATTCGTGCACACGTTGAATGGCAGCGGGTTGGCGATCGGCCGCACGTGGGTCGCGATCGTCGAAAATTATCAGCAAAAGGATGGCAGCGTGGTGGTACCGGAGGCGCTGCGGCCGTACCTCGGTGCGGAAGTGATCCGAGGCGTGGCTTAACGCGCAGACGGAATTGAGAACATCACGAGTGCCCTAGCACCTGTAATTCTTGGGACATCTTCATACGATTGAACCGTTGCAGGTGCAGACGGCTAGCGCTGGTCTATTCTGCGGGCCGTTGGACGAGCAGATCCAAGGGTTTGCGCGGTACGTGGAGCCACACCTCGCGCGGCTGGATCGAGGGATGCGCCGCCGGCTGAAGAACGCCAAGCCGGCGATCGCCCGCGATCCGCGCCAGTTGAAGGCGTTCACCCTGATCACTTCCGGGGCGGCGGCGCGGCTGATCTCGGCCGGGCGCACGATTGCCGACTTTTTCGAACAGGTCTGCTACAACAGCCGGCGCCTGGCGAAGCTCAATGTTCCGCCACCGGACCTGTTGGAGGCACTGCGCGATTACGACCGTGATGTGGATCAGGTTCTGGCCAGCCATTCCATCCACCACCAGAAGTCCCTGGAGGCAGCCCGCCAGGAGCTGCATTACCGGACCCTACAGACCGTCCACAATGCTTACTACCAGGTGCGCGAGGCGGAAACGCAGGCTTTCTACGGTCTGCTCGGCGCGGAGATGGATGCCAAGGGGCTGGACGATCTGCTGCACCGCTTCATCCTGATCCTGACACGCACTTTCCAGGCACAGTCGGGCCGGCTGATCGTGCTGCCGGGGCGTCCCAGCGTCAGCGCGCGAATACTCAAACGGCTGGCGCGCCCGGCGTACATCCTGAGCGGAAGGGGCGGCGAAGAACTGATCGTGGACGCCGCCATGCGCGGCGCCTTTCAATCCTACTGGTCGATTCCGTTCTTCGAGAATGACCGGCTTTCCGGATTGATTCAGCTTGGTTTTTCGATCCCTTACCGCTGGCTGCCGCGCGAACTGGACCTGCTGCGGGCGTTCGCCGCACGCTGTATCCGGGCCGCGGAGCGCGCGCGGCTGATTGAGGAACTGGCCGCGCGCGGTGAGCAGGTACGCGCGCTGGCCGCTCATCTGCTGCAGGCCGAGGAGGAGGAACGCCGGCGCATCAGCCGGGAGGTCCACGATGAGGCGGGCCAATCGATGTTGTTTCTGCGGCTGCACCTCGAGATGCTGGAAAAATCCGTACCACCGGAACTGCGGCCGAAGGTGGCCGAGGCACGGGGCGTGACAGAGCGCATCATCGCCGAGGTCCGGCGTTTGATCGGCGCTTTGAGCCCTTCGGTAGTAGAAGAAATGGGCCTGTCTGCTGCGATCCGGCATCTGACGGCGCGCTTCCGGAAGCTCTACCCGATGAAGCTGCGGCTGCGTTTGGCGCGGGATGGCAAGCGTCTTTCGCGCGAGATCGAGACCACCGTATACCGAGTGGTGCAAGAGTGCTACCAGAATATCGCCAAATACTCTGCGGCTTCAAACGTAAACCTTTCTCTGCGATCCACCGATAAATTACTGGAGCTGAAAATCGAAGACGACGGCGTCGGATTCGATGTGGACTCCGCGGTGGCCCAGCCGAAATCCTTCGGGTTAAAGGGCATGCGCGAACGCGTAGCCCTTTTAAACGGCCAACTGGAGATCCGCAGCAGCCCTGGACGCGGGTCTGCGATAGTGGCGCGCATACCGATCCAGGCGGCCGCGCCGGGCGCCAGCTCTGGAGACGAGCACGACCATGGGAATTCGAACGCTTCTGACAGATGATCACACGCTGTTCCGGCAGGGGATCAAGACTCTCTTATCAGCCGAACCCGAGCTGGAGGTGGTAGGCGAGGCCGCTAACGCGACGGATGCCGTCGCCAAAGCCGCCGAACTCCGGCCCGACGTGGTTTTAATGGACATCAGCATGCCGGGGCTGAGCAGCTTCGAGGCCACCCGCCAGATCCGGCAGAACCGGGCCGAGACTAAGGTCCTTTTCCTGACGATGTACGATGACGAGGACTACCTGGCGGAGTGCATGGAGGCGGGCGCCAGCGGCTATCTATTGAAGGACTGCCCCGCCGAGCAATTGATTTCGGCCATCGGCGATGTGCATCGCGGCGGCAGCTATCTCAGCCCGCGCATGCTCTCGCACCTGGTGGACGATTTCCGCAGCCGCGTTCGAAACGCGGGCCGTACGCCCCGGTTCCATACCCTGACCCGGCGGGAGACCGAGATCCTGAAGTTCCTGGCGGAAGGCAACTCGGTCAAAGATATTGCCGCCATCCTGAACCTCAGCATCAAGACGATCGAAGCGCACAAGTTCAACCTCATGCGCAAACTGGACATTCACAACAAAGCGCAGCTCGTACAGTATGCCATCCAAAAGAAGGTCATTCGCCTGGCGGGGTGAGCCACAAAGAAAAAGGGGCCCCGTTGCCAAGGCCCCGCAATGCCGCACTTCAACCTGGAGTCTAGAAGTCCACGCGAGCTGAGACTTGTCCGGTCCGGTAGCCGCCGAAATCCGATTTCCGCGCAGCGGTGATCTCGCCCACCGAAGGATTATCGATCGCCAGGACGGGGTCAGACAGGTTCACGTGGTTCAAGATGTTGGTAAAGGACGCCTCGATCTTGAATTTCACGCGCTCAGTGACGTTGAATGATTTACCCAGCGCCGTGTTCAGGTTCACCGTTCCCGGTCCGACGATGACGCCGAGGCCGGAGTTACCATAGCGCCCAATAGGAGCGAGGTCGCTGGCCGGGTTGTCGCCGATCGTGCAAGGCGTACCAACGGTCCAATTCGGCGTGGCCGGGCAGGTAAACGCAGCCGGGTTGAACCACATGGAGGCCGTAGGATTCGAAATCGATCCGTTGGCGAGGCGGTCCGGCATCTGCGGCCGGCCGATGAGGCCCGAGCCGGTGCCCGACGGATCGCCGTCGCTGAAGTAAGGCGTTTCGAACGGTCCGCTCTGAATCAGGAAGATGTTGCTCAAGCGCCAGCCGCCCAGCACTCCATCCACGAACCGGTTGGCGTTGGCCATGTACTTGCGCCCTTTGCCGACCGGCAGTTCATACACGGCCGTGGTGATCCAACGGTTCCGGCGCGTGCCCCAAACCGGGCCGTATTCGTTCTTGATGTTGTAGGCATCCATGCTGCGGCCACCGGCGTTCTCACCGGCGAAAGAGCTCGGAGCCGGTCCTTGATTATCCGCCAGGTTTTTGGCGAAGGTGTACGTGGAATCGAAGGTCAGGCCGCGCTGGAAGCGGTGATGCACTTCCACCTGCAGTGAATTGTAGTTCATGTTCGCGCCTACCGCGCGATCGTTCACCACGCCCCAGTTCGGATAGGGGCGCATGCTCAGCGGCTGCTCCGCATAGAACTCAGTGGAATAGCCAGACTGGTTCAGGTCCGGTGCGTAGACCAGGTCACGCGTACCCTGGCCAATGTACGAAACACGCAGTCCGGTGTTGAAGCCCAAGTCGCGGTCGACCGAAAGATTCCACTGCATGGTGTACGGCTCTTTCCAGTGCGGGTCGTTGGCGGTACCGAAATAGGCCGTGCCGTACGGCGCCACCGCACCCAATCCGCCCGTGGAGATGTTCGGCCACGAGAAGATCGGACCGCCGTTGGCCGCGATGTTCGTGAACGTCGCCGTGTTGGACTGCAGCGTACCGGTCAGAGCGTAGTAGATCGATCCCATGCTGGGCGTATCATACATGCCGAAACCACCGCGGATGACCGTTTTGTCGTTGGACGTGGGGCGCCAGGCGAATCCGAAGCGCGGAACCACGCGCTGCGGGGCCGTGCGCAGACCTTGGGGCAATCCAGCCTGGCTGGCATCCAGCACCGGGGTGCAGGGCGCGCCGTTCTCCGAGGGGCCGCTGGTGCTGCCGAGGGCCGGACAGGCATTGAAAGATTGCAGGTAGACCTGCGCCAAAGTGTTCGCGGCGCCGTCCGGATAGACAACCTCGCCGGATTTCGGAACCGGCACGAAGTTGCCGATATTGCCGTACTCGTCCGTGTAACCCGGATGATATTCCCAGCGCAGTCCGTATTCCAGGGTCAAGCGCGAACTGACGCGGAAAGAATCCTGCGCATACACGCCGTATTGCATGGACAGACCGTAGTTATCGTGCACGACATCGTCGATGGCGGTCGAACCAGGGAGACCCAGTAAGAAGTCGCCGAACGCGTCGCCGGTAAATCCGCCCGTGAAATTGAAGTTGCCGTAGTTATCGCCGCCCAGGAAGCCCAGTGCCGAGACCGCCTTGATCCTGCGGATATCGAATCCGAACTTGATGGTGTGGCGTCCCAGGGTCCAGGTCGTGTTGTTGTTCCACTGGTAGGTGTTGTTTTGGGAGATCGAGTTGCCGCGATCGGTACACAGGCAGGTATAGCCGGTCATGTCGACTTCAGACAGGCCGTTGAACGGGAAATTCGGGCCGACCCCGACCAGGCCCAAAGCATCGGTGAACTTAGCGCCATCGAACGGCAGCGTCTGGGTCGACGGATTCAAGGTGAAGCCGAAGCGGAATTCGTTGATCAGGTTCGGGCGGATGTTCCAGTTCCAGGAGGTGGCCAGCAACTTGTAATTGATAGCGTAGTGCTCGGAAGGCACCAGCAGATCCTGTGGCGCATTCTGGCCGATGTTCTTGTAGCTGAATCGGCCCATCACCGACATATTGGACGTCAGGTAATGGTCCCCGCGCACGTCGAATTGATCGGAGTTCACACCCTGGTCGCGATTGGCGATGTAATTCGCGGCGTGCGGCGAATTCGGGTCGCCGGCGTTCGGTGTCGGATAAAGGGCCAGAAAGCCGTTGGCCACCGAGCTGATCCGCGCGGATGGAATCTGATCGTTCGGGAAGGGAGCGCCAGTGGTCGGGTCGATCACCGTGATGCCGGACGCCGAGAAATCGCCCGTGCGCATGGCGGCGGTGGGCACCTGGTCCTGGATCGTTTCCGAACGCGGCAGCCGCAGACCTTCATAGGTGCCGAAGTAAAACGTCCTGTTCTTGCCGTTGTAGATGTGCGGAATGATGACGGGGCCGCCCGAAGTCACTCCAAAGTCGTTGCTGATCAGCGAAGGCTTGGTGGTCTGGCCGTAGGCCGTGGCGTTGAGCGCGGCGTTCTGGTGATACCAGAACAAGCCGCCATGAAACTCGTTGGTACCGCTTTTCGAAATCGTGGTGACGTCGCCAACCTCAGCGAACTCGGCATTGTTGCCGCTGCCCTGCACCTTGATTTCCGCGATGCTCTCGACCGACGGGAACGCATCGGTCAGCGGGCTGTTTCCGCCGACGTTGGTGATGGAGATGCCGTCGAGCGAGAACTGGGCCATAGCCTGGGTGCCGCCTTGAATCGAAAAATTGCCGCTGTCATCCGGCTGCACACCCGGCAGCGCCGCGATGAGCGCGTAGGGACTGGTGCTGCCGTTGGTGCCACGCACATTGCCCGGCAGCGTGTTCAGGGCGTTGCCATCCAGGCTCGATTGGATCGCTTGCGTATCGGTGGGGATCACGCCGGCATCGGCTTCCACTTGCACGGCGGTAGTGACTTGTCCGACTTCCAGTGCCACGTCGACGCGCAGCGTCTGGCGGGCCACGAGCAACAAGCTGGTGGCTTCGTAGTGGTCGAATCCCGTGGCCACCACCTCCACCTTGTAGTGGTCGGGCTTGGTATTCACAAATTCGTAGTCACCCTTGGAATCTGTCAGGGTTGACCGGCTGACGTTTTCATCGGTGTCCGTCAGCGTGACCTTCCCCTTTGGAACTACCGCCCCTGAATTATCTTTCACGGTGCCTAGCACGGTGCCCAGAGTGGATTGGGCCATTGCGGCGATAGGAGACAACACGAACAGTACGGACAGAATTAGCTTCGACATGAGCGAACCTCTATTGGAATTATCTTTGTGATGGTAACCCGGCGAGGCAGCTCGAATTGTTACAAACAGACTGCAAACCGATGAAGAAATTGCAAGCGTCTATCCGCTGATTCCACGGGAGTTCCGCCGATAGTCACGGCAATATCCGGCAGTTATGGTGCAATTCGCCGATCGAGAGGCCGATTTCGCCCGCAGCGGACCGCGTCGCTCCAAATGCCACCGTCCGCTTCTCTCCCGGCTGCAATGTGACTCGCTCGAAACCGGCCAGCTCGCGCACCACTCCAGGATGCTTTATATATAGCTGCACGACTTCATCGCCGGCGCGCTGGCCGGTGTTCTCGACGTCCACCGACACTTGAATCGGACTATTGGCGCTCACTCCGTCCGGCGCGCGCAGGTTACTGTAGGCGAACGTCGTGTAACTCAGCCCATAGCCAAACGGGTAAAGCGGCTCGCCTTCGAAGTAGCGGTAAGTCCGGCCTTTCATGCTGTAATCGTCGAACGGTGGTAACTGGTCCTCGGATTTATAGAAGGTCACCGGCAAGCGTCCCCCGGGATTGTAATCGCCGAAGAGCACATCGGCCAGAGCCGTGCCGCCGGCTTGACCCGGATACCATAGCTCGACAATGGCGGGCACGTGGTCGTGCGCCCAGTTTACCGCTACCGCGCTGCCGTTCAAAAGCACGAGCACCACCGGCTTGCCCAACGCTGACACGCGCTGGAGCAGCGCTTCCTGCACTTGTGGGAAGCCCAGCCGCACTCGGTCGCCGCCGCTGAAGCCTTCAATGTGCACAGGCATCTCTTCACCTTCGAGACGCGGCGAGAGCCCCAGGAACATCAACACCACGTCGGCCTGCTGTGCGATTTTGACCGCTTCCTCCGCATAGCCGGCATGCGGCGGCGCCCACACCAGGCGAACGTCCGCATCGCCGTGCACTTCGTGGAAATCCACGCGGATGGGATAGAGTTTGCCGGCTTCCAGGTCCACGGTTTCGTATTCGTAGCCGCGCTCGTGTACGTTTTCGCGGGCGACCAGCGGCTTGCCGTTCAGGTAAACTTCGTAGGCGTTGAGGCCGGTCGCTCCCAACTGATATTTCCCGGTGACCGGCGGCGCCAGAAATCCGGTCCAGCGCACGCCGAAATCATCGTCGTTCATATCCGCGCGCGGCGCGCCGTCCCACCAATTGAAATCCACTTGGGGATCGATGCGCGTGAACAGCGGCTGCGGGTTCGCCGGAATCACGGCAGCCTTGCGCATCGCGCCCGACACAAACGCCGTGCTGAAATAGGCGCGCCCGTTGAAGGCCGCGGTATTGAAGTATTCGGCGTTGAGCCCGTGGCTGCGGTCCGCGCCGCCTGAGGTGTAAAGCGCCGACGCGGGTACAGTTTCGAGCAAAGGCATGCCTTCGGCCAGATCCGAGCCGCGCGCATAGAGCACGCGCGTGTCCGGCGAAACCTTCTGCCGGATGCCTTCAAGCGGCGTCACCGGGTACGACGGCTGGCCGTTGTAGTTGCCGAGCATCACCTCGACGGAATCCGCATTCGGCCCAATCACCGCAATGGTCTTCACACGGCGGTCGAGCGGCAGAAGACCGCCTTCGTTCCTCAGAAGCACGATCGATTCGCGCGCCACCTCACGGGCCAGTTCCTGGTGTTCGGGGCTCTCATTCACGCTGTAGGGAACGTGCGTCCAGGGCACCATTTCTGGCGGATCGAACATACCCAGTTTGAAGCGCGCCGTCAGCAGGCGGCGCAGCGCTGTATCGACGTCCTTCTCCGGCAGCAGGCCGGCGCGAACCGCGGCCGCTACATTCTCATATTCCAGGCCGCAATCCAGATCCGTGCCGGCCTTGACGGCCAGAGCCACGCCCTCCTCCGCAGTCTTCGCCGCCTGGTGACCCTGATAGATGTCGCCGACCGCGCCGCAATCCGAGACCACGTAACCCGGGAAGTTCCACTCGCCGCGCAGAATCTGGCCGAGCAGCATGGGATTCGCGCATGCCGGCAGGCCGTCGACGCTGTTGTAGGCGCACATGACCGAATACACGCCGCCCTCTTTTACGGCCGCGGCGAACTGCGGCAGGTAGGTATTGCGCAGATCGTCATCAGAAACGCGGATGTCGGCCACATGGCGCGTGGACTCCGGCCCGCTGTGCACGGCGTAATGCTTGGCCGTCGCAACGGTCTTCATATACTTCGGATCGTTGCCCTCCATGCCGTGGATGAACTGCACCGCCATGCGGCCGGTCAGGTAAGGATCTTCCCCGTAGGTCTCCATGCCCCGCCCCCAGCGCGGATCGCGGAAAATATTGATATTCGGCGTCCAGAATGTGAGTCCCTCGTAGATGCCGTGCTTACCGCGCCGGATGAATTCGTTATACTTGGCGCGCGCCTCATCCGAGATCGCGGTAGCCATGCGAAAGACGAGACCGGTGTCCCACGTCGCGGCGATGCCGATGGTCTCCGGAAATACGGTCGCGCGGCCCGCGCGCGCGACGCCGTGGAGGCACTCGTTCCACCAGTCGTAGGCCGGCACACCCAGCCGGCCGATGGCCGGAGACTGGCTCAGCAGTTGCGAGGCTTTCTCGTCCAGCGTCATGCGGGCGACCAGATCGTCCACGCGCTCATTGACGGGTTGCGCGGGATCTTGATAAACCTGCGCGGCGAGGGGCAGGCCGGCACAGGCGAGCAGGACAACCAGATGTGATTTGGTCATACTTCCTCGGAAGACAATCATAACTCCGCGCCAGCCATCGTCCTCATCGTGGGCTATACTCGTTCGAAATGGGACTGAAGATTCTTTCCGTCATTCTGTGTAGCTGGTGCGTCAGCAGTTTGATGGCGCAAACTGCGTACGTGCGGGTCAGCCAGGTTGGTTACGAGGCTGGTAATTCCCCGTTTCGCGCGTATTTGATGTCGACCGTCCCGGAGACGGGTGCCACGTTTGAGGTGCTCAATGCGAGTGGACAGGCGGTGTTCTCCGGTGCGGCCGGCGCTCTACTGGGCACCTGGAGCAACAGTGCAACTCTGACTTACTCGATCTACACCCTGGACTTCGCGGTTCCCGCGGGCCACAGCTACTCGATCTCGGTGGCCGGCCCGGCGGCCGCCACTTCTCCGCTCTTCCCCGTGGCGGACCCCGCGACTCTCTATTCCGGCTTGCTGCTGAACACCAAGTTTTTCTACGAAACGGAGCGCGATGGGCCGAACTACGTACCCAATGCTCTGCGCAGCGCGCCCGGCCACCTCAACGACACCAGCGCCACCGTGTATCTGACACCTCCGCTCGACAACAACGACATGATCACGACCACGGTCAAGCCGCTGACGGCTACGGGTGAAATCATCGACGCATCTGGCGGCTGGTGGGATGCCGGCGACTACCTGAAGTACGTGGAGACCATCAGTTATGCGGTGGCGCTGCAGGAGATCGGCATCCGCGATTTTCCGGGTCAGATGGGACCGTCCGCCCCGGCGCATCCGCCCGCTCCGCCCAACTCCATTTCTTACGCTGGCGCGGCAGCCGGGGCGCCGTCGTCCGCGGACTTCACGCCGGAGGCCCGTTTCGGCGTCTCATTTCTGTTGAAGATGTGGAACGACGCCAGTAAGACGCTTTATTACCAGGTCGGCAACAGCCAGGACTGGGATAACTTCCCCAACCTGTTGAGTGACTACGACATCTGGAGGCTCCCTCAGGCTGACGATGACTGGGACGGATGCTCCAGCTCCGCTACTTACATCTGCCACCGGCCGGTATTCGTGGCCGGACCGGCCGGCTCGCCAATCAGCCCGAACCTCGCCGGACGCCTGGCGGCGGCGTTTGCGACGTGCTATCAGATCAACCGGACATCCCATCCCAGCCTCGCCAACCAGTGTCTGAAGGACGCGGAAGATATCTTTGCCTTGGCGGACACGACTTATCCTGACCCGGCACCATCCGCCGGCAGTGGCACTTGTTCGAATTGCTTGTTGACGATCGTTCCGTTTGACGGGTATCCGGAAACCGTCTGGGACGACGACATGGAACTGGGCGCCACGGAGCTCTATTTCGCGCTGAAGTCCGCAGGCCCGGATCCGCCCCCGGGACTACCCGTGACTAATCCGATGACTTACTTGACACAAGCGGCGCAGTACGCGAGTAACTATATTACCAAGATCTACAAAACGGGTAACTCCGACACACTGAACCTATACGACGTCAGTGGCCTGGCGCACTTCGAATTGTTTCGCGCCCTCCGCATGGCGGGCGACCCTCAGGGTCTGGCGGTGAATCTGCAGGGGATTCGTAGCCAGTTGTTGAGGCAGGTAGGCGACGCGATCACGCGTGCCGGCAGCGACGCCTGGGGCTTCGGAGACGACTGGAACAGTGACACGACCTCGCACGGCGCCGGGCTTTCGGTCATGGCGAAGGAAGCTTTTTATCTGACGGGCAACCGCGCATACGACACTTACTCGCGCCGCTGGCTGGCGAACATCTTGGGCGCGAATGCGTGGGGTTCGTCGTTCATCGTGGGCGATGGTTCCACCACGTTCCCCAACTGCATCCAGCACCAGGTCGCCAACCTGGCCGGCGCGCTGGACGGCACTTCGGGCGGCGTGCCGGTGTTGTGGGGCGCGGCGTCCGAAGGGCCTTCTTACGGGGCCACCGCGGGCACACTCGACGGCATGCTCCTGTGCCCGGCCGGCGGCGGGAATCCGTTCAAGATCTTCAACGGCAACGACGGCGCGTACGGCTCGTCGGGCTACGCGGTATATAAGGATAACGTGCAGTCTTACAGCACTACGGAACCGGCCATCGACCTGACGGCAACATCGTTCCTGATGTGGTCGTGGCGCATCGGCCAGCAACCGGGCGGCGCGCCCGGCATGTGAGCCTACATCTCGGCGAGCGTCAGTTGGATATCGGCCTTCGCCCAGGCGGCGTCGAATTCGCGTTTCACCCAGGCTGCATCTTCGTCTTTGCCCTGCGACCGCAGCGATTCCATGAGGCCGAAGAGCATGCGGCCGTTGCGCGGGGATCGCTTTACCCCTTCGCGAAACACGGCCTCGGCTTCCACCGCATTGCCCGACCGCAACAGCGCGGCTCCAAGTGACTCGCGCACGGGATAAAACCAATCCGGCGGCTCATCGTAGTTGAAATTATCCTGTATCGCGACCGCGCGCTGCCAGTGCGGAACGGCCTCGGCAGGCTTGGCTGCCAGGCGCGCTTCCACGATTTCGAGCGCCAGGCCCAGTACGTCGGACGCCTTGTTGTAGCCTATCATTGCATCGGCCGGAAGACCGGCGCGGATGGCTTCCAGCGCGGCTTGCTCCTGCCGGCCGGCCGCGCGATCGCCGCGCGCGGCGAAGGCCTCCGCGCGGGCGTAGCGCCACATCGCCAGGCTCTGGTGCATGCTTTCTGTGGGCTGCGGCATTTTCAGGATGCCGTCCCAGTCGTGAAAACGTACGCGCCCGAAAATGGTCACCGAGTTGAATGCGTCCGCCATTTCCGGCATGGTCTCCGCGATGACCCGAAGGGAAGCCGCCATGTCCTCGGCGGCGCGCAAGCCGTCCGCCTGGCGACCCTGCATCCAGCGCGCGTAGGCCACGAAATGGAGATTATGGATGTAGTAGGCGCCGTATCCGCTGTGCGTGACCAGCGTGCGCGACAGGTATTCGCGGTCCACGGCGACGGCCCGTTCGTTGACCGAAGCGGCCAGTTCGTAATCGCCGAGTACCAGCCAGATATGACCCGGCATGTGCACCATGTGGCCGGCCCACGGCATGATGCCCATCAGCCGCTGAGCGCTTGGAATGGCGCGCTCCGGATTGCGCGACGATTCGACGGCGTGGATGTAGAGATGATTTGCGCCGGGATGATCCGGCCAGCGCCGCATGACTTCTTCCAGGGCATGCTCCGCGTCCGCTACGCCGGCGGCCGGTGTGCCGTCGTTCGCGTACCAATGCCAACGGACGGGAACCAGCAGGCTCTCGGCGTATAGCGTGAGAGCATCCAGATCATCCGGCCAGCGCGCGGCCAAACTGCGCATGGCTTCCGTGTAAGGCTGCGGCTGATACTCGGGGCACCGAGCGGCGGCCGCAAGTAGATAGGCGCGCTCGTGCTCCGGAGCGCTGGTGATCTTCAAGCCTGACTCTGCCGCCTCGCACGACGCCGTCATGTTGTACTCGGCATCGCCATCCATGTTGACGTACGGACCCTGCGCCATGGCCATGCCCCAATAGGCCATCGCCGCCGACGGGTCCAGTTCCGCTGCCTTGCGAAACGAGCGTAGCGCCTCGTAGCGGTTGAAGCCGTACATGAGCGCCAGCCCCTGGTCGAAAAACTTCTGGGCTTCGGCATTGCTGG
>DATKNQ010000097.1:0-11630 GCA_035541265.1 Bryobacteraceae bacterium | reverse complement strand
ACATCCTGCTCACGCGGCGTACGGCGCTCGAACGTGAACGGGGACAATCCCGAGGTGGCGCTGCGCGCCGCAAATGCCTTCGCGGGAAACGTAGCGGTGCGAGCTGCTTTGGTTGCTGTTGTCTCTGTTTCGACCATGGTTTCTCCTGTTTAAGGTACATTCCCAGTTTAGAGGCTGGCCGTGGCACCCGCACTAGCAGAACGCGCCAACGTACTTGCGCAACACGCCGGTGGTGCGGATCCTCACCGCGGGCAGCCGCGCTACGATCGGAAGATGCGCGCGGTACTGTTGTCAGTACTCCTGGCGTGCGGGCAGATCGCAGCCCAAGAGAAGTTCGAAGTAGCCAGCGTTCAAGCCGGTCCATCCCAATGCGCCGCATTGGGTTGACGCCAAGGTCTATCCAGGGGGCAGAGTGGTGCTCTCCTGTTTTTCGCTGAAAGAGCTGGTGATTGCGGCTTTTCGATTGTCGTATTGGCAAATCAACGGCGGGGAAGTGTGGACTGCAAAGGACCTTTACACTGTCGATGCCCAGCCTTCGGATCGCGCCTCCATTCGCACCTTGCGGTACACGTTGTACGGGATCGAAGACGAGCGCCTTCGCCAGATGCTGCAGGCACTGCTCATCGATCGATTCGAGTTGCAGTTTCATCGCGAGGGGAAAACCGGCAAGGTTTTCCTGCTCGAAAGAAGCGCAAAGCAACTTACGCTCCAACCCGCGGAAGTTTCCAAGAGTGACGAGCAGCACAGTTCGCGTGGAGACATCAGGTACGCCCGTTTTGGACCGCACGGAATTGAGCGGAGCATTCGATTACCGGCCGCGCGTCCCCGACCTGGAGCCGAACTACACCAACAACTCCGATTCGTTCCTGCACATGATCCACGATGCCGGTCTGAAGCTGGTACACTCCAACGGTCCGGTCGAAATCTTCGTGATCGACCACGCCGCGCGGCCCGAACCCAACTGACCATCGCCCGTGGCGCGCGATAATAGAGCATCATGCCCACGGAAACCGTCTGCCCCGATTGCGGCGGCAGCGGGTGGAAGATTGTCGAACGCGGCGGCCTTTCCGGCGCCGAGCGTTGCGAGTGCGTGTTTGGCGAGCGCGCCCGCCGGTTGGAGGAGAACGCCGCCATTCCGCCTCTCTACCGCAGTGCCTCCTTCGACAACTTCGTCCTGCCGCGGGATAATCCCATCGGGCATCGTGAATTGGCCAATGTGCTTCTTACTGTGAAAGCCTTCGCGCGCGAGTTTCCGACCGGCCGGCATCTAGGCCTGCTGCTGGTCGGCGACCCGGGTACCGGCAAGACCCACCTGGCCGTGGCCGCGCTACGCATCCTGCTCGGGCGCGGCTTTGAGGGACTGTTCTTCGATTATCAGAACCTGCTCGACCGCATCCGCTCCGGTTACGACGCGGCCTCCGGGTCAGCCGACCGCGAAGCGTACCGCGTGGCGCTGGATGCCGAAGTCCTGTTGCTCGACGATCTCGGCGCGCACCGCGTCACCGAGTGGGTCGAGGACACCGTCACCAGCATCATCACCTGGCGCTGCAACAACCGCAAGCCCTTGATCGCCACGACCAACTTGCCCGACGCCGACGCCGGCAGCGTCATGGTCGACCGGTCGAACGCCCTGGGAAAACCAGATTATAAAACTTCTTTATCCGACCGTATCGGTTCGCGCGCCCGCTCGCGTCTATTTGAAATGTGCAAGGTTGTGCGCATGCCTCTGGTCGAGGATTACCGGCTGCGCCGGTCCGTTTGATGCGACTTCTCTTGTTGTTGCTGGCGTCCGCGGCCGCGCTGCCCGCCGCCGAGCCGCCGCCCGCATCCGGATTCGTGCAAGCCGTTGAATTCCCTTATTACCTCTATCCGCGAACGCTTTGGGAGCGCGAACTGGTCTGGCTCAAGGGCCTCGGCATCGATACCGTGGAGTTTTCGATTCCCTGGAACTGGCATCAGGCCGAGTGGGGCACATTCGATTTCACGGGCGCGGCCAGTCCGCGCCGTGACCTGGCCGGCTTCATCCACCTGCTGCGCCGCCTCGACATGCATGCCTGGATCCGCCCTCTGCCGCCCGTGAAAGGCTGGCTCAACAGCGGGTATCCAGCCGGCGCCGCTCAGGATCGTAAAGCCGCGCGCGCCTGGCTGCACGAACTGGATGAACTGTTGGCTCCGCAGACCGTGAAACACGGCGGGCCGATCGCATTCGTGGAAGCGAACGCCGGGATTCTCGATTGTCCCGCGCCGCCAACGCCGGTGACCGTAGTTTCCGCGCGCGATTCGGCGGCGATGCCGCGCAGCCGCCAGGCGCTGGCCAATGCGCATGGCACGCTGCTGTGGGAAGACGTCGAGGATGCGCTTTATCCAGCCGGCTGGGAGCGTCCCGGCGGCCGGGTCTATCAGGAGGGCGCGATCTCGTTCGATGGAGATGAGCGCGCATCGGTATCGGCGCTGCGGCGCAACGCCGCCTTGCTGCGCCATTGGGGACCACTGCTTACCGGCATGCGGCTGGAACGGACACGCACCGTGCGGCCCGCCACGGGCCGGCTACCCGCCGGTGTCACGGTAGTCGAACTGGTCTCGCGGCGCCCGGGCGTAGCCGCCGCCATCAGCATTTCCGATGAAGGCTCCCACGAGGTCGACACATCCCTGCGTGCGTTCGATTATTTTCCGCGCCACGTGGTCTCGATCGAAAACCTCCATCTGGCGCCTCACGAGAGCTTGTGGCTGCCCGTGGATGTCGCGCTGGGCGGCGCCGGGCTTTGCCGCGAATGCTCCGCATTTTCGAATGCCGAGCACATTGTCTATGCCACCGCCGAGTTGCAGGATATCGAGTACGAGAACGGCACGCTGGCGATGGAGTTCGCCGCGCCGGAACCGGGCGAAGCCGTGCTTCAGCTCGCGCGCCGGCCCTGCGGGCCGTACGTCGCAGGCGGACACCTGGGAGATTTCGATTTCGATGAGAAGACCATGCGGGTACATCTGAAGATCCCGCAAGGCAAAGGCCCGGCCAGCCGTGTCCGCGTAGCGCTGGCCATCGAGGCTCCCGAGCACTCCGCATTCTTCGAAGAAGCGAAACGGCTGATTATTGGCCAGGCAAACATTATCTCCACGTCATATTCATCCGAAGCATTGGCCGACCGCTCCCGCCTGCGCCTGCCGGATGGCTTCACGGCGAATCCGGCGCGCAAATCGCCGCTGGCGATCGATTACACCGTGAATGTGCCGCCCGATGCCTTGCACGGCGCCTGGGCCGACTTCGCGATCGAGGCGGATGGGGTGCCAATGGGCCGTGCGCATTTGCAGCTTTTCCGGCCCGCATCCGTGCGTTTTCCCGCGGCCATCCGGCTGCACTTTGGTACGGCAGCGGATCTGGCTGCCGACCCTCCCATCATCCCCATGGATGCGACCGCCGGCCGCATGGTGGACGTCAACATCCGCAACAACGCGCCCGAGATCCGGACCTACAACATCGCGCCGGCGGGCGACGGCTTCACGTTTCTGCCCGCTAAGATCGATCTGAGTTCCGGGGCGGTCATGGACCGCTCGGTGCAGTTCCGGGTCTTTCCCGGCGATACAACGCCCGGTCTGCATGATTGGAGCCTGCACGTCTCCGGCGGCGCCGCGCTCGATCTGCCCGTGCGCTTCCTGGTCGTGCCGCGGGGCCAGGCGGTGGCATGGTCCGCGGATCTCGATGGCGACGGCGTTCCCGAATGGATCCTCGAAAATCGGAAAGTGCGCGCCGTGTTTTCGGCCCAGGATGGCGGCCGCTGGGTGGAATTCGTCTGGAAGGATGCGGCACCCGACGGGCTCAACGTGCTCCCCCAAGACGGCGCTCTGGCGGGAACCGGTCCCGTGGAAGTCCATCCGGGCGATGGCGCGCTCGAGTTCGCCGGCAAGGGCTGGACGCGAATGGTGCGCCTGGCTGGCGCCGAAGCCAGGCTTACCGTCGAACAAAATACGCCGCTTCCCACATCGGCGCTCGAGACCGGCAGGCACAACGAAATTACTTTGCGTGTAACTCGCGAGTCTCCGGCGCGCACCATTTATACCCTGGTGCCCGCTAATTCATCGACCGCCCGCTAAAACGGGAGTAGAATTGATGCAATGCGACGGCGGGCCGGGCTACTTTGTCTCCTGATTGCGGCCGTCTATGCACTTCCGGGTCAAACGCAACCCGCCCGGAATCAGAACGATGCCGAACTAAGTTCGCACGAAACACCGGCCACCTTCCGCACCAAAGTCAACCTCGTGCTTGTCCCGGTAGTGGTGCGCGATAAGCAAGGTCGCGCCGTGGGTAATTTGCAGAAGGACGATTTCCAGGTTCTCGATCGCGGCAAGCCGCAAATCATTTCTTCGTTTTCCGTCGAGACCCTTGAAGGCAAGCCCGCCTCAGCCCCTAAAACCGAGTCTCCTTCCGTGCTTCCCGAAGCCGAAGCGCCGGTCAACCCGGCTGATATGCCCAACCGCTTCGTGGCGTACCTGTTCGATGACGTGCACATCTCCATTGACGACCTGATGCTGGTCCGCAAGGCTGCCGGCCGCCACATCGACGAAGCGCTGGCCGCCACCGATCGCGAGGCCATCTTCACCACCTCGGGCCGCACTACGCTCGATTTCACAGACGACCGCGAGAAACTGCATCAGGCCCTTCTTAGTCTGAGCCCGCATCCGATCGCGCGCGCCATGACCCAGTTGTGCCCGGACATCACTTACTACGAAGCCCACCTGATCATCGAACTGAATGACCCCACGGCGTTGCAGGCCGCTGTGGCGAACGCCATGGCCTGTATGGGGCTGGATCCTACGGACAGGTCGTCCGCCACGATTGCGCAGAACACGGCGCGATCGGTCGCATCGCAGGTACTCAATTCCGGAGAGGAGGAAAGCCGAGCGTCTCTACGTTCCCTGCGGGAGGTGGTGCGACGCATCTCGACGATGCCCGGACAGCGCACTGTGATTATGGTGTCTCCCGGATTTCTTACTTTCGCCGACTTGTTCCAGGATAAGTCCGATGTTATCGATCACGCGATTCGCGCTAATGTTATTATCAGCTCGTTGAATGCGCGCGGTCTTTATACGATACTGCCTATGGGGGACGCCAGCCGGCCCGGGATCCAGAGCGTTACGGGCACGATGATGCGATCCACATATCTGACTACGAGCGCCTCTATGGAAGAGGATGTGCTGGCGGAGATCGCTTTTGGGACCGGCGGTGTATTCTTTCACAACAATAACGACTTGTTCGGCGGCTTCCAACGCACTGCCGCCCGGCCCGAGTTTCTCTATGTGCTAGGTTTTTCGCCTCAAAACCTGAAACTCGATGGCCGCTTTCATGCCCTGAAAGTGGTGCTGCGAAACTCCAGCAAGCTGGAACTGCAGGCCCGTCATGGGTATTACGCGCCGCAGCATCTGGCCGATCCGCAAGAAACAGCCAAGCAGGAGATTCAGGATGCCCTCTTCTCGCGCGAAGAGTTGCGCGACATTCCGGTCGAGGTGCACACGCAATTCTTCAAATCCAGCGAGGAGAATGCGCGTCTGACCGTGCTGGCACGAGTGGATGTGAGGCGTCTGCCCTTTCGCAAAGAAAACGGGCGCAACCGGGACGACTTGACAGTCGTCTCAGGTTTGTTTGACCGGAATGGTAACCTGGTTACCAGTAATTCCAAGACCGTCACAATGCGTTTGAAGGATCAAACGTTGGAAACCAGGTTAAGCTCCGGAATTACATTGAAGAGTAGTTTTGACCTAAAGTCGGGTAGTTACCTGATCCGGCTTGTGGTTAGAGATTCTGAAGGACAACTTATGGCAGCGGCTAATGGTACTGTCGATATTCCGCTGAATTGAGGTGTAGCGATGTATCTACGCAGCATGTTGTTTCTAGCCGCCGCGATCTTATTCGCGGGCGGCGCCGCGCGGGCGCAGGAGGCCAATCCCCAGTCCTCCGGCTCGCTGCCGGTGATCAAGACCGAGACGCGCTTGGTGCTGGTGGACGCCGTGGTCACCGACAAGAAGGGTGAGTACGTTCACGATCTCGAGCAGAAAGACTTCAAGGTCTGGGAGGATAACAAGGAACAAACGGTAACCAGTTTCTCCTTCGAGGCCAGCCCGAACTCTCCCAATAACACCCAGAAGCATTACCTGGTGCTGCTGTTCGATAACGCCACCATGGATCTTAGCGATCAGGCTCGGGCGCGCCAGGCCGCGGCCCAGTTTATCGACGCGAACGCAGGGCCCAACCGCGCGATGGCGATTCTCAACTACGCGGGCGGCATCACGGTCGCGCAGAATTTCACGACCGACGCGGACCGGCTGAAGAAGGTGGTTGCGGGCGTGCAATTCTCACCCGTGTCCCCCAACCAACCAGTGGAAGTAGCATCCACCGCGATCCCTAATCTCGGCAGAGCGGAGGCGTCATTCGGCTTATATGACGAGTTACTCGCGCTGCGCAGCATGGCGAAGCTTCTGGCTCCCATTCCGGGGCGCAAAATGGTTATCTTTCTGACTTCCGGCTTTGTCGTGCCCCCGGAGAATATGTCTGAACTTACGGCTGTCATCTCGGAATGCAACCACGCCAACGTGGCTATTTACCCGATCGACGTGCGCGGTCTGGTGGCCGGCGCCACTCTGTGGCATCCCGCCAGTCCCCAGCTCGTCCAACTCGTTCCCGCGGGTTATAGCGTCACCAATGCCTTGGCCCTCGCGTTCTTCCAGCACGGCGGTGGTGGTGGGGGAGGCGGAGTGGGTGGAGGCGGTGGCGGCACGGGAGGCGGCCGCGGTGGCGGCGGTACCGGCGGTGGCACGGGTGTTGGTACCGGCGGCGGGACGGGCGGTGGTAAAGGTGGCGGCGGCACCGGCGGCGGAGGCAAAGGCGGTGGAGGCACCGGCGGCACAGGGGGTAAGGGCGGCGGAACGGGTGGCACCACAGGCGGTGGCGGCGGTTCCGCACTGAATCCGTTCACGCTGAATCCTTACAATCAGTCCCGCATGCTGATTCCGCACTTCCCGACCAGCGCGGCCACGAACCAGCAGGTGCTCTATTCGCTGGCGGCGGGCACCGGCGGATTTGTCATCGCCAACACGAACGACTTACTCGGTGGATTCCAAAAAATCGCCCAGGAGCAGGATCAGTTCTACTTGCTCGGTTACACGCCTGCTGAGTCGGAGGAAGGTAGTTGCCATTTCCTCAAGGTGAAGGTCGAACGTCCCGGGGTTTCCGTTCGCTTCCGCAACGGTTATTGCAACGTGAAGTCCACCGACGCGCTGGCCGGAAACCCTGTGGAGAAGACCCTGGAAAACCAGGTGGCCGGCACGGCTCCCGGCGTGCCGGGAGCCAGCATCGAGGCTCCCTTCTTCTATACCTCGCCCAACACCGCGCGCGTGGATGTGGCGCTCGAGATTCCGCCCGCGGTGATCAAGTTTGAGAAGGCGCACGGTAAGCTGCGCGCGGATTTGAACATCCTGGCGATCGCTTACCGTGGGGATGGCAGCGTGGCGGCGCGTTTCAGCGACACGAAGACCATAGAAGTTGAGAATAAGAAGGAAGCCAAAGCCTTCGCCCAGCAGCCTTATCACTATGACGGCCAGTTCGACATGGCTTCCGGGCAGTACACTCTGAAGGCTGCTTTCGGCGCAGGTAACGACTTCTCCAAAGTCCAGATGCCCCTGACGATCGAGCCTTACGATACGAAGCAGTTCGGGCTGAGTTCGCTTGCGCTGAGCAAAGACCTGCATCGCGTCGCGGACGTCGCTTCGGATCTGGATGCAGTCCTGCTCGAAGGCCGCACTCCGTTGATCGCGCAGGGCTATCAAATCACTCCCGCCGGATCGTATAAGTTCAAGACCTCCGATAACACGGTGGTATACGCCGAGATCTACGAACCCCATATCGGCGACAAGACACCGCCGATCGTCGGTGTCCAAATCCGCGTCCTCGATCGCAAAACAAACGATGCGAAGGAAGACTCCGGACTGATGAGTCTCAGCCGTGAGATGAAACGAGGTAATCCGGTTATCCCGGTCGGGTTCAAGATCTCGGTCGGCAAGCTCAATCCGGGATCATACCGCGCCGAAGTCACCGCGCGCGATACTCTGGGCAACACCAAGGTTCGAGTAACTGACTTCGATGTTGAGTAACTTGCGTGAATGACCGGTTCGTAAGTGATGGCGGTCTGCCCGGCCGCCACCGCCCGCGCTATAGTGTCTGAAGGATGACGGGCAAAAACCTGGGTAATTACGAAATCGTTGGGAAGATCGGCGAAGGTGGCATGGGCGAAGTGTGGCGCGCACGCGATCGCCGCCTGCAACGGACTGTCGCCGTGAAGATGTTGCCCGCCGCCGTGGCTGCCGATCCCGGCCGCCGGGCGCGGTTCGAGCAGGAAGCCCGTGCGCTGGGCGCGTTGAATCACCCCAACGTGGTCGCCGTCTACGATGTAGGTGAAGACGAAGGGCGCGCCTACATGGTCTCGGAGCTGGTTGAAGGCGAGTCCTTGCGCGCGCTCATCGATCGCGGCGCGATTCCTCCGCGCAGGGCCGTCGACATCGCTGTGCAAATGGCCGACGGTATCGCGGCCGCGCACGCGCTTGGCATCATTCACCGCGATCTCAAACCCGAAAACGTCATGGTTACCCGCGACGGCCAGGTGAAGCTGCTTGATTTCGGCCTTGCCAAGCAGAATGCTTCGGGTGCGGGCGAGAACACGGCGACCATCGCGATGGGGATCTCGGAGCCGGGCATACTCATGGGCACGGTGGGCTACATGTCGCCCGAGCAGGTGCGCGGCGAATCCGCCGGCGCGCGATCCGATATCTTCAGCTTCGGCTGCGTGCTCTACGAGATGCTGACCGGCAAGCGCGCTTTCGAGGCCGGCACCGGTGTCGAAACCATGCACGCGATCCTGAATGCCGACCCGCCAGAGTTCCAAGGTGACCAGGCCGGGCTGCCGCCGGCGCTGACCGCCGTTGTGATGCGCTGCCTCGAAAAACGCCCGGACCGGCGGTTTCAGTCGGCCGCCGATCTGGCGTTCGCGTTGCGCGCCATCGCCACGACCCGGTCCACCCCCGCGCAGCACGCGATCGCGGAGCCTCGCGCGGCGCCTCGATCCTGGATCTGGCCCGTGGCCGCAATCGCCGCCGCTCTTACCCTATTCGGCCTTGGCTTTGCGGCGCGCAGTCTCACGCAGCGGATCCAGAGTCCCACCTATCAGCGGATCACGTTCCGCAAAGGATTCGTCATCACCGCGCGATTCGCGCCCCACACCCGCGAGGTAGTGTATCAGGCAAGCTGGGAGGGAGCGACACCCCACACCTACCTCGCCGTGCCCGGCACGCCGGAGTCGCGCGATCTCAACATGCCGAAAGACGTCCTGCTGCTGGCGATTTCGGCGCACGATGACATGGCCCTGATCGCGCCACCCTTCGACGAATACGCCAGCGGAACGTTGATGGACGCTTCATTCTCCGGCGGACGGACGCGCCCTTTGCTGCGCGGCGTGCTAGCGGCGGATTGGGCTCCTGACGGCGCCTGCATGGCGGTGCTGCGTCGCGCCAGTGGCGAGAATCGCTTGGAATATCCGATCGGCACCGTGCTCGCCAGCAAGATCGGCTGGCCGCTTTGGATGATCCGCGTCTCTCCGGATGGCGAGCGTGTGGCCTACGTGACACGCACCAACGGGCACGCCGTTGGACTGTGGGTTGTCGATCGTGCCCGCAACAGGACTCTTCTGGGCCCCGTATCCGGACAGAATACTACCGGTGAGATCGCTTCGCTGTGTTGGAATGCGGCCGGCACCGAAATCTGGTTTCGCTCGTTCGACCCCCGCGAACCCGGCGTCATCTATGCCGTGAATCTGAAGGGCAAGCGCCGCGTTGCTCTGCGGCTCCCCACGGTCGTGAAGCTGTACGACATCTCGTCGAAGGGCGATGTGTTGTTGAGCACGGGTTCCACGCAGCTCGGAATCCTTGGCCAGGCGCCGAACGCCACCACCGAGCACGATCTTTCCTGCCTCGACTCGGGCAAAGTAGCGGGCATTTCCGATGACGGCCAGGTGGTCGTGGCCAATATCACCGGCGAAAGCGGCGGCGCCAAGGGCAGCGTTTATATGCGCAAAACCGATGGCTCGCAACCTATCCGCATCAGCGACGGCTACGCTTACCGCCTCTCGCCGGACGGTGAGTGGACTTCCGGTTACACCTTGAACCCGGACGGCTCGCGGCGCTTCGTTTTGCAGCCCACCGGCCCAGGAGAAGCGACCGAAGCAAAAGCGCCAGGGCTCGAGGCTACCGTGGTCTATGGCTGGTTGGACGGCCAGCGCTACCTGGTGGGCGGCCACTTGCCGAACAAGCGATGGCAGTGCTTCGTTTGGGATGCCGGCCGCCATACGTTACAGCCGTTGTGTGCCGAGGGATCACCGGATTCCTTGGCCTATTTCGTCTCGCCGGATCGCAAACTGGTGCTCATGTGGGCCGGCGCCGGCAATTGGGACGTCTATCCCCTCAATGGCGGCCCCCCACAGGCGGCCCACGGCATCGCGCGGGATGAAACGGTCGTCGGATGGCGCAACGATAATCGGTCCGTCTACGTCCGCCCAGACGTCGAGAACACGGACAGCATACCCGTCGCGATTGTCGACCTGGTCACCGGCAAGCGATCGGCGTGGAAAACCATCCATCCGGCGCAGCCGGTGATCGAGATCCACGATCTGCATGTTACGCCGGATGGCCGTGCATACGCCTACAATTATGCGACCACCCAATCGGATCTGTACGTGGCGCGCGGTTTAGATTGACGAGTAGATGCGGCTTTCAAAAACATGCTGGGCCGGGCTGGCGCTGATCGCTGCCGCATGGGCATTCCAGCGGCCGTTCCGCGTGTATCCCAGCCTGGAGCCGTACGACGATGTCGAACTCCCGGCGGACTGGCAGCAGCCCGCCGAGTGGGTCTTCGGCCGGCTGATGTATCCGCAACATCCCAACGCGCGCTTCGGCCGCTGGGCGCGCCGCTTCGGCGGTACCGGCGACTGGCGCGAGGGCCGCACGAGCTGGACCCAGGACTATCCGCGCGCTGACCGCCACTTCGCGCAAGCCCTCCGCAGGCTGACCCGCATCCAGGCCCGGTCGGTGGAGCAACCGGTGAACCTGGATGATGGAGACGATGTCTTCAACTGGCCGTGGCTCTGCGCCGGTGAGATGGGCGACTGGAAGCTTACCGACGCGCAGGCGAAGAAGCTCCGCGAGTATCTGCTGCGCGGCGGCTTTCTGATGCTCGACGATTTTTGGGGCACCGAAGAGTGGGACCGTTTCCACGAAAGCATGCAGCGCGTGTTTCCCGACCGCCCGATCGTGGAAATAGACAACCACGATGCGATCTTTCACACGATTTACGACTTAGACAATCGCTACCAGATACCCGGCGAATGGGCGCTGGCGCGCGGCACCACTTACCGGAACGACGGCCAGACGCCGCATTGGAAAGGCATCTACGACGATCACAACCGCATCATAGTGGCCATTGCGTTCAACTCCGACATTGGCGACTCGTGGGAGTGGGCGGACGAACCGCACTATCCGGAGAGGTATTCGGCGCTGGGCATCCGCATCGGCGTGAACTATGTGGTTTACTCGATGACGCA
>DATKNQ010000096.1:0-29674 GCA_035541265.1 Bryobacteraceae bacterium | reverse complement strand
TCGTCGCCGGAAGTGTAGCGCGCGCCCAGTTCGCGCGTGCGGTTGTCGGAAGGCGGCGTAGGTTCGGCGTCCAGCCCGACCGCGCGGAAAGCTGCGGCAAAAGCCTGCGCGCTGCCGTACGCCATCGGCGGGATGTGGATCTTCTTGCCGGCTAGTGAAGGCTCGCCGCCGTCGCCGCAGACGCGGCCTGCTCCGGCGGCACAGGTTTGTAGCATCGCAGAATCCCCTTGCTATCGAGATAAGCTTCGCAGCGCGTCATGTATCCGGCGTCGTTGCCGTGGCCATCGAACTGCAACACCAGCAGCGGCGCGCCCGCGGCTTCACGCGCGAAGTGCTTAATGTACGAATCCGGGCCGCACTTGAAATTCGAAAGATAGATCACGTGCAGGTTAGCGCGCTTGCTGGCCACATGCGCGGCTTCCAGGATCTTGCGCCCGGAAGCCCAGTACATGTTGTCGTGCAGGCCGGCCATCGGCTCCCGGCCCGTCACCAGAAAATCGAGCGGGATCACATTCGCGCCGTAGCGATGCCGCAGCTTGCGCGGGATGTCGCAGTTGATGCCGCGGTCGTAGATGTTATACCCGCGGCCCGCCAACACCAGGCCCGGCTCACCGGTGCGCTCCAACACGTCCAGCGCGCGGCGGCCCAGTTCGAGCAGGCGCTTCTGAAACTCGTGCTGCGCGGCGTAGGCCGCATCCACGGCGCGGTCGCTGGCGCGCCGGCTCACGCCCAGTGGCCGCATGCACTGCGCCAGGCCGCTCTTCACCTGTGCCGGTCCCAATTGGAAATGCAGCGTCGGCACCAGCAGCCTGGCCTGCGCTGCGGCCAATCCGGGCGCCACGCGCAGGATGTAGGGTAGCGTCTGGTTCCACGGGCAGTAATGCGCCGGACAGTCGCTATCGTCGGCTTCCGCGTCCGCGATGTTCGGGACCAGGATGTAATCGACCTCCATTTGCGCCAGCGCGTGCACATGGCCGTGCGCTACCTGCACCGGATAGCAGGGTTGCGCTACCGCCATCTCGACGCCCGCCGCCGCGATGCGCGGATCGGTCGCCGGCGAAAGCACCGTCTCCATGCCCAGTTCCGCGAAATAGCGCTGCCAGAATGGATAGCGATCGAAGGTGGACATGGCGCGCGGGATCCCCACGCGTAAACCGCCGGCCTGCGGCCGATTGCCGGCGGCGCTCAAGTCTTCGATGATTCTCTCGCGGCAGGCAAATAAGTCGTCGATCACCGGCTGGCGGCCCGTGGTCGAAGGCTTACGGAACTTATCGGAGCACTTGTCGCCCCAGTAACTTTTCTGCCCCTCGATCGTGAATTCTTTGATGTCGCACAGGTTCGAGCAGGCGCGGCAGACGAAGTCGCGCGAGCTCAGGTGCAAGCGATCGAAATGATAGCCGCGGAAACGGCTGCGCCCGCGGGTGGCCAGATGCCACTGGCGCGCGATCAGCGCCATCCCGACCGCGCCCATCACACCGTTGTAAGGCGGCACCGTGATGCGCTTGCCCAGCAGCCCCGCGAAGGCCGCGGCCACCGCATCGTTATACGCCGTGCCGCCCTGGAAGTAGATCACGTCGCCGATGTGCCGGCCGCGCACCACGCGATTCAGATAATTCAGGGCGATCGAGTAGGCCAGCCCCGCGACCACATCCGGCACCGGTTCACCCTTGTGCAGCCAGCCAGTCACATCGCGCTCCATGAACACCGTGCAGCGCTCGCCCAGCCGCGTGGGCGACGGCGCGGAAAGCGCCAGCCGCGCGAATTCGCCCTTGATGCTGATGCCCAGCTTCTCGGCCTGCTCCTCCAGGAATGATCCCGTGCCCGCCGCGCACGCTTCGTTCATGGCGAAGTCCACCACCACGCCGTGCTCGATCGAGATGAACTTCGAATCCTGGCCGCCGATCTCGAAGATTGTGTCCACCGGCTCGCCGCCCAGAGTCTCGCTCACGTGGATAGCGCCCGTCTTGTGCGCGGTGATCTCGTCATTCACCACGTCCGCGCCGGCGAACTCGGCGATCAGCTCGCGGCCGGATCCGGTGGTGCCCACGCCGCGAATCTCCAGCCGCTCGCCCCATAGTCCGTTCAGTTCGGTGAGCCCTTGCTGGACCGCTTCGATGGGCCGGCCCGCGGTCCGCAGATAGATATCGTGGATCACCGCGCCGAATTCATCGATGGCTACCACGTTCGTCGAGACGGATCCCACGTCGATGCCCAGGTAAGCCGGAATCGGGTCGCGGCCCGGCGGCGCGGTGTACGTGCCCACGCGGCCGCGCAGCAGCACCACGCGATCCATCGAGAGCGGTGTCGTGTCTTTCAGGTGCTCCTCGCCTTCATGCTGATTCAGGCGGTGGATGTCGCGCAGCGAACGTTTGCGCGGCTCTTCGGCTTCGAGCATCGCCGCGCCGATGGCGCCGCACCAGGCGTACAGCGGCGGCACAATGAGTTGGCTGTCGAATAAGCCGAAGGCCTCGCGCAGGGCGGCCGTCACGCCGGCATTCTGCGAGACCGCGCCAATCAACGCGACGGGCGCTTCCACGGGACGGCCCTTTACCACGCTGCTCTTGAAATTGCGCGCCACCGCGTCGCACAACCCGCGCAGAATTTCGGGCGGCGAGTAGCCTTTTTGCTGCGCATGGATCATGTCGCTCTTGGCGAACACCGAACAGCGGCCGGCGATGCGCGCGGCACACCCCGCATGCTCCACCAGGCTGCCCACTTCTTCCACCGAGTACTGCATGCGCAGCGCCTGCTGATCGAGGAATGATCCGGTGCCTGCCGCGCACTCGCCGCTGCGGTCGTAGTCCAGAATCGTCTGCTGATCGAGTCGGATGTACTTCGAGCTTTCGCCGCCGATCTCGAACACCGTGCGCACATCCGGATAATACGCGGCGATCATGCGCGCGATGGCCTTGAATTCGTTTTCGAAATACAGGCCCAGGATCTTGGCGATGGTGCGGCTGCCGGAGCCCGTCACGCGAATGCCCTCGATGCGGCTTTCGGGCACGGTCTCGTAGAACGTTTGCAGCAGGTCGTAGGCGGATTGAATCGGGCTGCCTGCGATGCGGCGGTACTCCGACAGCACCAGCGGCGTGTCGCCGCTCTGCATGAAGAAGTTGCCCCCACCGGCGCAGAGGCTTTCCAGGATGCCGCGATCCTGTGGCCGGCCCAGCGCCGCGAGCTTCAGGCTGATGGAGCCAATGTCCAGACCGATATTGATGCCCATGACTGTGCCTGTTTTCCCATCATAATAGGCGTAGCGGTGGCGTTGCCAGTATTTCAGGCCTGAATAGCTGTTTTAGCTGGTCGGCGGTGCGCAATTCCGGGCCGAATGGATGAATGCTTCGTGTTGGGTATTCCGGCTGTGGGAAGTCACGCTCGATCGAAATCGGTGTACACTAATGTGAACCTGGTCGCCAGTCCGCAAGTCCTGGCCATCGTAATCGGAGGATGTTTGTGCACCCTGGGAAAACTTCGGAAGGTCCGTTGACTCCTGGTTTGGTTTTCGAGATGCTGCAGGCGCATCAGCGCACGTCTGCCTTGAAGGCGGCCATCGATCTCGATTTGTTTCGCGCTGTGGGCGATGGGCCCGGAGACGTCGCTTCCATTGCCCGGCACTGCGCGGCGTCCGAGCGCGGGATCCGCATCCTGTGCGATTTCCTCACGATTTGCGGGGTGCTGGTAAAAGAGGACGGCAGTTACCGGCACAGCCCGGCCAGCGCGGCGTTCCTTGACCCTCGCTCACCGGCGTGCCTGGCCTCGATCGCGCAATTTCTCAGCAACCCTGCGATGCGAGAGCCATACGACCGGCTGGCCGAAATCGTGCGCACTGGGCGCACGGTGCTGCCGGGCGACGGCAGCGTGGAACCAGAGAATCCGATCTGGGTGCAGTTTGCCGAAACCATGGCGCCCATGATGGCCCCTATGGCCGGTCCGCTCGGCGCGGTTGTATTGGATGGTCACCGCGGCCCCATGCGGGTGTTGGACATCGCCGCCGGCCACGGGCTGTTCGGCATCGAGATCGCCAAACAGAACCCGCAGGCGCACGTGACGGGGCTGGACTGGGCGCCCGTGCTGCGGGTGGCGCTCGACAACGCGCGCAACGCGGGCGTCCAGGAACGATACGACATGCTGCCGGGCAGCGCATTCGAAGTGGATTTCGGCGGCCCTTACGACGCGGTGCTGCTGACCAACTTCCTGCACCACTTCGATCGGTCCACCTGCGTGGCTCTGTTGAAGAAGGTGCACGGCGCACTGCGGGCCGGCGGGCGCGCGGCCACGCTCGAGTTCGTACCCAACGAGGACCGGGTATCGCCGCCCATGCCCGCGGCGTTCAGCATGACCATGTTGGCCAGCACGGTCGCGGGCGATGCCTATACGCTCAGCGAACTCGCGGCCATGTATGACCAGGCGGGTTTCGGGGGCGTCACGGCACACCCGATTCCCATGAGCCCGCACACGGTGGTGATGGGGCGCGCTTGAATGACGCGGATTTGCGGCTCAGCTTGAACCGGGAGATGCACTGATCGCGGCAACCGCCATCGCTAGCCACACCAAGCTTTGGACTCGAAATCGCAAAACATTACCCCATGAAGGAACTCTCGTTCTTCGATTGAGCATTGCGGAGGGATCCCTTAGGCGGTAACCCAGTGAGGCTAGACCGCGGCCGTTTCCGCTTAACGCTCCGCTGCGTCAATGGCAGGCTGACTGCTGGGTTAAATCGACGGCAATGCAACGTTGCACTCAGTTAGCATCCGCGCGGGTTTCAGTAAGTAAGAGATGAATATCCGTATCCGGCTGATATTATGTGGGCGATTGGTCCTGCAGTTTGTGTGAGAGCTTATTCGCCTGCCGGGGACCAACATGTTTACATGAAACTATATCTTGCCCGGTACGCCACGCTGGCTGCGTTGTGCTTACCCTTCCTGGCTGCTCAACACCCGGATACCACCATACTCAAACAGGTTATTATCTTTGGCCGCCATGCCGTACGCACCCCGTCGGTTCCCAACTCGATGCTGAACGGTTTCTCGGTGCTTCAGTTTCCGACGTTCCCCGTTTCGGGCCAGGCCATGATCACGCCGAACGGTGCGGCGAACGAAACGCTTCTCGGCACCTATTTCCGCCTTTGGCTCACTCAGGAGAACCTGTTGACTGGCCACGACAACTCCGACTCTGCGTTCGTTTACGCCCGCGCCGATAACGCTCCGCTCATCGTGGATACGGCCCAGGCGTTCGTGGCCGGCCTGCTTCCCGCGGCGCAGGTTACCGTGAATACGGTGCCTGTCCCCGACCCGCTGTTCGACCCCATCGATGCGGGCGTGGCGAAGCTGGACAACACCATGGCGATCGCAGCCGTGAACGGACGGCTGGGCGGCAATGCGCAGTCGATCTCCACGGCCTACGCCGCCGAGTTCGCCCTGGCGCGCGCAGTGCTGTTCAACTATCCCGTGGGCACAACGCCAGCGCCTGCCACCCCCGCGGGTAAGACCGACGTCACCACAATTCCGATCACATTGACGCCGGGGAATTCAACGGCGCCGGTCACCCCGGGCGGCCTCGCAGACTTTTACTACGCCATCGATCCTTTCATGATGGAATACGCCGACGGTATGGCCCTTTCCAACGTAGGTTGGGGTAACCTGGATGCCGCCCAAATCAGCCAGATCTTTCGCGTCTACGACGAGCTGCTCGATTTCGAATACAAAACCCCGTATCTGGCAGCCGTGCAAAGCTCCAATCTGGGATCGCACATCGTTCGCACGCTGGTGCAGGCCGCCACGGGCAATGCCACGAGCGGCGCAGTGGGAGCTCCGTCGGACAAGATCGTGGTGCTAACCGCCGCCAACACCAACCTGGCCGGACTGGCGGGTCTCTTTCGCCTGGATTGGCTGGTGGACGGTGACCAGCCAGATGTGGCCGCTCTGGGCGGCGCTATAGTCTTCGAGCTTCGCCAATCCCAGCGGACCGGCGAGTTCATCGTGCGTGTGGCGTATATCACGCAGACGATGGATCAGCTCCGCAACCGTACGCCGCTGACACTCAACGCGCCGCCGGCCAACGTCCCGGTATTCATCCCCGGCTGCAGCGTCGACAATGCGACGTTCGACTGCCCGCTGAGTACCTTTGTGCGGATCACCCAACACGAGATCGATCCGCGCTACGCCGACTTGAACAACTAAGAGGGGGCAAAGGTGATGACTCGAATCGTTCGCAAGCACATTGTGTATGCAGCGGCCGTGCTGATCGTCGGGGGAGTGCCGGCTCTTGCACAGAGCCAGCCCCCGGCGCAGAGCGAGTATCCACTGGCGATTCCCAACATGGGCCAGCAGATCAACCCGTTCGCGCCCACAGGGTCCCAGTTCGTCTGGCTGAATCCGGGCTTGCCCAGCCGGCCGGACTGGTATGCCGGCCAGGCGGCCACCGCCGTCGTCAGTCCGGACAATCAAACTCTGCTCGTTTTGACCACCGGGTACAACCGCGTCTACACGCTGGGCGTACCTTCGGGCGCCTATCCGTGGAACGCGGCAGAGTCGAACGAATACGTATTTATTTACGATATTTCGAAGCAGACGCCGAATTTGCAGCAGGTCATCCAGATCCCGAATACTTACTTCGGCATCGTCTTCGATCCGGCGTCGTATGCGGCGAACGCGCCGGCCGGGACGAAGAAGCGTTTCTACGTGGCTGGCTGCGAGAACGACGACGTCCACACCATCAGCCTGACCAACGGCCAATGGGCGGAAGAATCCCCTTCGGCTCCAGCGCTGGCCATGCACCATGGGCTGGGTGTTGGCCTCAACATACAGCCCACTGGCGCCATCCAGATTAACAGCCAGGTGGGCGTGTACCCGTGCGCGGCGGGGCTGGCCATGTCGAGCGACGGCAAGACGCTGGTGGTGGCGGATTATTACAACGAGGCGATCACGGTATTCACGGGAGGTTATGGCAACTGGTCGAAGCCCGTGGATCTCGATCTGCGGCCCGGCAAGAGCGCGGTCAACCCGCAGTCCGGCAAGCCGGGCGGTGAATATCCGTTCTGGGTGGCGGTGAAAGGCACCGGCACGAGCGCAGTGGCGTACGTATCGAGCATTCGCGACCGCGAGATCGATGTAGTCAGCCTCGGCTCACCGATGTCGGTGACCGACCGCATCCATGTGACCGGCCAGCCCAACAAAATGACCCTGGATGCGGCCCAGGCGTTCCTGTATGTCGCCGAAGACCAGGCGGACACCGTAGATGTGATCGACACCGGTTCAAACACGGTCAAAGAAACCATTCCGGTGGTGGCCCCGCTGCTGCCGGCAGCGGTCCAGCAGTATAAGGGCGCCAACCCTAACAGCGTGGCGCTCTCGCCGGATGGCACCCAGCTCTTGGTGACCGACGGCAATTTGAATTGCGTCTCAGTCATTGCGCTGGGTGGAAGTCAAACCGGCGATCACGTGGTGGGACTGATTCCCACGGGCTGGTATCCGAACTCCGTCAGCATCGTGAGCACCGGCAGTAACAGCGCGCCGTATGTGTACGTGGCCAACGAGAAGTCCCCCACCGGCGCCAATCCGCAGTGGTGCTACGGGGGCTACGGACCGCCGAACTCGCCGAATTGCAATCCTGCCAACGATTACAATCCGCAACTGACCAAGGCCGGGCTGCAAAGCTTCGCCTTGCCCACGACGCAGCTCGCCAGCCTGACGCAGATGGTCGCGGGGTACGACAACTTCTCCTACCAGGAAACCGCCAGTGATGCTGCCGTAATGTCGGCTGTGCGCGCGGGCATTAAGCACGTAGTTTTCATCATCAAAGAAAACCGCACCTACGACCAGGTGCTGGGCGACCTGCCCAATGATAGCAATGGCGATCCCGCTTTGACCGAGTTTGGCCAGGCGATCACGCCGAATCTGCACGCTCTGGCGCAACAGTTTGTCACGCTCGATAACATCATGGCCACCGCGGAAGTCAGCTACGACGGCTGGCATTGGACCACCGCAGGGCAAGCCCCCGACGTGGTGGAACATCAGTACCCGGTGGCCTACGCGTATCGCGGCACCAGCCTGGATTCCGAAGGCGTCATGCGCAACGTGAACGTCGGGATTCCGCCCGTTTCCACCGGAACCCCGGCGGGCGATGTGGCGGCGCGGCAGAAGGCCAATCCTTTTACCTCCAGTGATCCGGATGACTTGCCCGGCCAGGCCGATGTTGATGCTCCCGATGGACCTGGCGATGAGATCAACACCGGCTTCCTGTGGGATGCCGCGATGCGCGCCGGTCTCACGGTGCGGAATTATGGGTTCTTCGTCGACACGACCCGCTATTCGACGCCCGACTTCACTATTCCCGTGCTGCGCAATCCCTACGCGAGCGGTACGCAAGTAGCCTTTCCCACCAATGTAGCGCTCAACCTGGTGACGGATCCGTATTTTCGCGGCTTCGATAACTCACTGCCGGATTTCTGGCGCTACCAGGAGTGGGCGCGAGACTTCGATGCGCGTTATAAGGACAACCACCATGCCGGGCGCACGGTTGCGGACCTGCCGGCGTTGACCCTGATCCGGCTGATGCACGATCACACCGGAAACTACTCAACCGCGCTCGACGGTGTGAACACTCCGGATCTCGAGGTGGCCGACAACGACTATGCGGTCGGCCTGGTGGTGCAGAAGATCTCCCAAAGCCCCTTCGCAGGGAGCACCCTGATCTTTGTAATCGAGGACGACGCGCAGGATGGCGGCGATCACGTGGATTCGCACCGCACCATCGCGTTCGTGGTGGGGCCTTACGTGAAGCAGGGCGCGGTGGTCAGCACCCGCTACAGCACCTTGAACTTCCTGCGCACGATCGAGGAGGTGTTGGGCATCCCGGAAATCAATGCGCAAAAGGGCGCGCAGCCGATGATGAACCTGAACGACGCCCTAGCGCGGCCCATGGCCGATATCTTCAACACGGCCCCGGGCACCTGGAGCTACACGGCCGAGCCTTCGGCGCTGTTGTACAACAGTTCGCTGCCGCTGCCGCCGCAGCCGGCGGGCATGTTGGTGCCCCGGCCGTCGCACGATGCGGCGTACTGGGCGCGCGTGACGAAGGGCCTGAACTTGAGCGACGCCGACCTGGTGGATGGCGGCGCCTTTAATCGCATTCTATGGAAAGGGCTGATGGGAGATAAGCCCTATCCAGCCAAGCCCACCGGCATGGACTTACGGCAGAATCGTGCGGCGTTGCTGGCGCCGGCGCCGGAACAGAAACAGTAGCCACGGAGAAAATCACGATGCGAATCTTAGCGTTCTCACTGATGGCCCTGGCTGCCGCCGCGCTGCCCGGGCAAACCGTTGCGGTTCCCGGAGCGCAACCTCCAGTCACCGGGCCGGTGTATTGGTCCACGACGGCGCCGGATTGTTCGAGCCTCGCGGGCGAATCGGCGGTGGCCATCACCGGCGCATCCGGGACGGTGGGCTATTCCTGTTATGTCAGCGGCACGTTCGTGTGGCTGGCCGCTGGCGGCGGCTGGAGCACCGCTATCCGCGTGGCGGCGCCCGCGTCGGGAGCCGTCGGCGTGGATTATTCTTTTTACGACGGCAGCGGAAACAGTCTGCAACTGGACAGCACGGCTAACGGCGCCGCGGCGGTATCCGGCGATGATGTCAACTTTGCGCTGGCGGCTAACCAGCCAGCCGAAATCGGCCTGCTGGGCGCCACCAGCGGCGCGCCTAAATATGCGAGCGTCACAACTGGCTCGGTGTATGCCGTGTTCTACTGCCCGGATGCCGCTACCTGCGCCAATGTGCTTCCGCAGTTACTCTATTCGGCCCTGCCAGCCACGCCCTGGTCGCTGAGCGTGCCGATCGCCTGGGACACGGCCCTCTCGACCGACTATTCGGCCGTGGGCGTCGACGATGGCGGCGCCCAGCGCGTGTCGCTGGTCATTTACAACGAGGACATCGCCGCCACGAGCTATAGGATTGAGGTGTTCGACAGCACCGGCGCTCTGGCCGCGAGTGGAACGACCCCGTCGATCCCGCCTCTGCAATCGCTCGCGGGCGGCGCTTACGGCGAAGGCGGCACGTACGCAGCGATGCTGTCCGGCGTGGTGACGGGGACTCTGCCGTCAGGCGCGTTCAAGATACTCGTCGACGGCGGATCGATTTACTCCGCGGTGGAGGTGTTGCAATTCAATGGAGCGTCCGCCACGGCGTTGCAGGTTGGCTATGACAGCCAGCCGGACCTCACGTCGAGCGCGGCTGTCCAGCGCTCGAATTTGCGGCGGTCGCGCGTGGCGTTGCGGCCGAAGACAGTCTTCCGGCCGCTGAAGTAGCCGACAAAAACAGTGAGGAATCCCAAGTGACTCTATCCAGAATTCAGGCAGCGCTAACAGGCTTGGTGTTGGCACTGGCCATCGGCACGCCCGTCTCCGCGCAGACGGTTACAAACGATAACACGATTCTGAAACAGATCATCATCTTTGGCCGGCACAGCGTGCGGTCGCCGACGGCGCCGCAAGACTTTTACACGCTTTATTCAGCGAGGCCGTACCCCGACTTTGGAGTTTCGGTAGGCTACCTGACCGTACACGGGCAACAGGCGGAAGTACTGCTTGGCAATTACTACCGCGATTATCTGCTCTCCGAAGGTCTTCTGACAGGCGATGCCACGACCGATCTGGGACACGCGTACTTCCGCGCCAATTCCATCCAGCGTTCGAACCTGACGGCCACCATGTTGGGGGAGGGATTGATTCCCGGCGTCACGATTCCGGTGCACTCCTACAAGCTGAACCAACCCGACCCGGTTTTCGATCCGATTTCCACCGGCGTAGCCGCGGTCGACGCCAATCGCGCGGCGAACGAAGTGCAGGCAATCTTCAGCAGCGGGACGGCTCTGGCGTCCGCCTACGCGAGCGAGTTCTCGCTGGTGCGCAGCGTGATCTACAACTACCCGATCGGCACCGAACCGCCGCCCGCCGCCCCTACGGGCGTCACCGATCCGACCGCACTGGCGATCCCCCTGAGCGCCGTTACATCTGGGGTCGAGACCGGAAACGTCATAAACACCGGCGGACTGGGACTCACCGACATCGCGGCGGACCCGTTCATTATGGAGTACACGGACGGGTTAGCGCTGACGGACGTCGGCTGGGGCGAGCTTTCCACAGACGCTCTTTCGCAGGCGACCCGTTTCGTCATACTCAATGAACGCGTGAATTTCCGGACGCCCTATCTCGACCAGGTGCAGAGCTCGAATGCGGCCGCGCATGTGCTGCGCACGATCAAGCAGGCAGTGCTCGGCTCGGCGGTTCCGGGAGCATTCAGCAGCCCGGTGGCCCAGATCAACGTGGTGATCAGCTCCGACGATTATGTCGCGGGACTGGCCGGCTTGTTGCAGACGCACTGGCAGTTGCCCGGCTATCAGCCGGACTACTGTGCTCCGGGCGGAGCGCTGGTCTTCGAACTGAGACAGTCGAAAGACACGGGGGAGTTCTTGGTGCGCGTGTATTACACCGCGCAGAGCGCCGGCCAACTGCGCAACCTGACACCGCTATCCCTTACGACGCCGCCTGAGACGGCGCAACTCCAGGTTCCGGGCGGCAGCCGGCCCGGCGGCAGCTTCGACGTCCCGTTTGAAACGTTCCAAAAGCTCCTCGAAAGTGCCATTGGCAGGCGATACGTGCAAGACCCGGCGACCGAGGTTCCACCGGGCGTGTTGACCGGCGTTCCCACCCAGTAACTAACACGATGGCGGGAGCAGGCGTAATGCCCGGCTGGCAGGGGCGGCGTGAAGCGCCGCCAGAATATTCCGTAGCCTGCCAACGTGTCCGGGCTTCCGCCCGTCGGGTCGTCCTGTCTACGGCGGTATCTAACAACGCACCGCAGTCGTTAGAAGATAAAGCTGAGGCCGCCGCGCACCATGCGGGGGTTTTCCATCAGCACCAGCGGACTGCCGTCAGTGGTGGCGAGGGGCAGGTAGCCTTGCTGGAGTAAGTTGCGGAGGTCGGCGGTGACTTCCATGCGCCAGGGCAGCGCGGCGGGCGCGGGGATCGCCTGGCGGACGTAGATGTTCAGTCCGGGCTGCGGGCGCAAACCGCTCGTGGAGTAGATCGGATCGGGGACGGACAGGCGGCTGTCCGCGACCTGGTAGCTGGCCAGGATGTGGGTGCCCGTACGGCGGCTCGTGGCGCTGGCACGGAAGGTCACCGACTGCTGGCGGGCGCCGTGGATCATGGCGCGCAAGTTGTCGGGATTGCCGTCGACGAGGTCGCCGCGGTCGGCCGTAAGGGCCCCCGATGAGCCGTATACAACCGTGGCGCTGAGATTATCGCCGAGGTTCTGCGTGGCGGAGGCGATGTAACCCGTAGCGGCGAAGTTGCCGGCGTTGAACATCGAAGTGCCGGAGAAGAAGTCGGGCAGAACATCGCCGACCGGCAGCAGTCCGGTGGGCGCGGAAATGGTCAGCGCAAGGTTGCTGATCGACTGGCGATAGGTGCTGACCGCAAACTTGCGGGAGCCGGCTCTGCGTGAGTAGCCCAACTCCACATTCGTACCGCGCTGGACTTCGGCCTGACCCGCCCGCAAGGAGACCATCGGGAACAAGCCGAGCGCACTGACTTCGTGCTGGAGCGGATCCGCTGCGGCGCCCGCATCGTCCATATTCTGGTGCGGGTTGCCGGCGGTGTACGAAACGTCGATCTCACCGGCGGTGCCGAGCGAGTAGGACAATAGGGCGTAGCGGCTGAGATAATGCGTGCGGTCGTTGAAAGACACGGAGTCGAACGCCATCCCGTACTGCAGCGATAGGGAATCGGTAATGTGTGCGTGATCGTCCATGCCGGCCGAGACGCTGCGCAGCACGGGGACGGCATCCTGAGTGCCGAATATGGCGAGGCCCATGCGGCCAGGCAGGAACAATTCGCGCATGGTAACCGACACTTCGGGGCTGTCGGAACCCACATCGCGGCTATACGTGCTGCGGAAAGCGGCGGAGGGGATGCCGGACTGCGCGCCGGATCCTACGTTGCCAGCGAATTGGACCTGATTGGCGCCGAACAACGAAGTCGCCAGAGCGAAGGCCGTGCCCATATCGGCGCTGCTGCCGAAGCCGGAGACCAGCGAACCGTCGCCCGCGGAGAGCATCACCAGGCCGCGCGTATCGGAGAAGACGGTGTGGTGCGACTTGTCGTCAGCTGGCGCGGGCACATCCGGCAACAGGCGCATGATGGGACGCGTGGAACTGGCCGTGCGCAACACCCATTTCCAATCGTCGCTCATGAAAGCGGGATGATCGGACGGGTAGACCAAGTGGATGGAACTGAACAAGGCTGCCAAGCTGACGTTCAGGGAACTGAGCATGCCAGGTTGCACTAGGATGTCGCGCTTGATGGCCGGCACAAAGCTGGCCAATGTCACGCGGACGGAATAAACGTCAGGAACCAGGCCGGCGAACACGAAATTGCCGCTCTCGCCCGTGATCACCTTGGCGAAGAGCTTGTCGTGACGGTTGAATAGGGCAACCGCGGCGCCCATCTGCGGGATGCCCTCGCCATTGGTGACGAGGCCCTCGATGACGCCGGACAGCTTGATGGATTCGGCGGCGGGAGCGGGGGCGGCGGCTGCCAGGCACACCAGTGCCAGAACCGTGCCCGATGCCGGAATGTACCGCCGCATACTCATCATCCGGTGACAACTAGGATATCACGGGACGTACCCGTCGGTTATGTTACCGTAAACACGGCGCTGGGGGTTAAGGTCTGATTCCGGTTTCGGTCGGTGACCTTTAGCTTCAGCGTATATTGGCCCGGCTGCAGGCTCTGCAGGGGGAGCAGTTTCTCGATGGTGACCTGCGAGGCCGAGGCGCCCGGCAGGCTGGCGATGTCTTCGGTGAAATCGAAGATCTTCTCGTTGCTACCGTTCTTGACGACCTCATACTCCACCTGGCCGTTGGGCTTGTTGGTCTTCTCATCGGGGCCGAAATTGTAGACCTTGAAATAGATCCCCATCTTCTCGTTGCGCTTGAAACTCTCGCTGACGCGCGGCCGGACTTTGGTGGTGCCGATCACGAACTGGCCCGTGCCGATGCTGCGGGTGGGCACTTTTTCGATCAGGTCGGCCAGGACGATGCTGCTGGACATCAGTTTCTCGCTGTCGACATGCGGCACGTTGAGTGCCATCTCATAGTTATTCATGTTGCCACCGATGGTGTCCTTCACCACGACATTCAGGCGGTAGGTACCGGGGGCCAGCGGGAGGGACTTCTGATAAATCGAAGATCGCTGCGCGTAGGCCTGCAGCATCTCGTTGGCGCAATCGACGGTGACGGTGTCCTCAAAGGTCTGCACGATGCGGCGGGTCATGGTGGTGACGCGCCCAAAGATGTTGACGGCCGCCTTTTCGACGCCATCCTTGGATTGGAACTGCAGATCTTTGTTGTCGAACTGGAGGGTCACGTAGGTCAGGACCGATGCTTCGGTGAGCGGGAAGAAATCGGCGAGAACCTTCATGGGCAGCACGTTGAATGTGATCTTGCTGGTGACGGCTTCTTCCAGGTCCTTGAACTTGACGGCCGGCGGCTTCTGCAATTTGGCGAACTGCTCGAGGCGGTTGAACTCCATCATGCTTTCCGGTGTGCCGCCGAAGGACTGGCCGAGGTGCGTGCCGTCGGTATTCTGGAAGCGCTGAGTCTTGGTGGAGAGGCCCATCTGCTCCATCAAGGTGAGGCCGGCGCCGGGCACATATAACAGAGCGTCCTTTTCGGACGGGTCCATGGTCATGTGATATTCGCCGGACATGGTGGGGTCGACGAACTCGATGATGATGTTGGTGCCGATGCCTTCCAGGTAGCGGTAGCGCCACTGTTCGAAAGGATACGTAGAGGTCTCGCCGCCGCCTTCTTCCATGGGCCGCTCGTAGGTGCCGCCGGAGGGGTGCGATTCGATTTCATCCGGCGGGCCGTACATGATATAGATGCGGCCGCGATCGGTCTTCCAGCCGGGGATACCGGAAGCGTAATGGTCGTTGGCGTAGGCGATGCGGCGGTAGTGCTCCTCTTTGAACTCGTTCTCCTCGGTGTCGGGGGTGGGATCGCGCCGGAGCCAGAACTGCTCGATGAACTGCTCGCGTTCTTCGTCGGTCGCGAGGCGCTTGAAGGCGGCCTTCTCCTCGTCAGTGATGATGTAGACCACGTCCTCGTTCAGCCACTTTTTGTAAGGGGTTTCGAGTTCCTTGCGGAGCTTTTCGGCCTGCTTCTTTTTCTGTTTTTCGGTAAGCGGCTTGGCGATGGTTTCACGCGCGGGAGCCGCGTCCTTAGTTTTTGAAGAGTTTTGAGAACTGGATTGGTCCTGGCAAACCGCATACCCGGCCAGAACCACCCCGAGGGAGATGCCGGAAAACCAAGTAAATTTGGAGACCATACGCACCGCTTCCTGAGACAGGCTTTACTGTTGAATTAGTGTACGGCTTCATTTTAGCACCCGTCAAGTTGGGCGGTTCCGTCACAGTGGGCGGGTGCGGCACGGGTGCCGAGGCGCCGATTTCCGCTATTGCGCGCCGTTCGCGGCAAACGTTGATGGCGACAGGGTGCAATGGAAATATGGGGGTGCAATGGAACTCCCAACAATATATGAGGCCATGGTTGCCAGCGGTCCATGCCAAGAACGCCCCAGATCGCCGTTGGCCTTCCGAGTGCCCGATTCGGAACTCGATCCGCCGCCTCCCTGAGCCCTGTGCTCGGGGCAGTTCCACAAAGCTGACGATCTCCGCCGCCCCATCCATCCCGGATATTACGGCATAATGAAATAAAGAGATCGGATGGTGAAGGTGTAGAGGAGGTTCAAGTACATGAACATATTCGGGCGTGCCGCGGGGTTCTCAAGGCATGGATTGGGCAAGCAGGGTTTGGTTTGTCTCTTGTCATTGGCTCAGTTGTTCGCAACCTGGCCGCTGAGCCTGTCGGCTCAAGACCCACCAGACCAGGACCCTCAAGCTCAGGGCCCCCAAGCCACGCCACAGGGCGGGCAGGCGGAACCCTATGCACAGCAGACTCCCGAGCAGTTGCAGCGGCTAGTAGCACCGATTGCGCTGTATCCGGATTCGCTGGTGGCACAGATCCTGGCGGCGTCCACATTTCCCGAGGAAGTCGTCGAAGCCGACAGATGGGTGCAGGCGCATCCTCATTTGAAGGGCGAGGCTTTGGGCCAGGCAGTGGATCAGCAACCCTGGGATCCGAGCGTCAAGGCGCTCGCTGCATTTCCGTCCGTCCTGGGAAATATGGACAAGAACCTCTCCTGGACGTCATCTCTCGGCGATGCCTACTACAACCAGCAGCAGGATGTCATGGATGCGGTGCAGTTGATGCGCCACAAAGCGGAAGCGGCCGGCGCTCTTAAGACCACGCCGCAGGAGGTCGTAAGTGAGGAAGGCCCGGATATTGATATCGAGCCCGCTGCCCCTGATGTAGTTTACGTCCCGGCGTATGATCCGTGGCTGGTTTACGGATATCCCATCGTGGCGTGGCCCGGATGGTATCCGTATCCTGGAATTTGGTTTGACGGTCCGTACCTCTCGTTCGGAATCGGTTTTGGCATCGGTTGGTTCGGCGGTTTTGGATGGGGATGGGGTCATTGGGGATTCGATTGGCATAACCACTACGCAACCTACAACCACGGCAGGTACTACTCTCGCAGCAGAACTTTTTATAACCGAGGCAGTTACTACCGAGGAGGAGGCGAGCGCGGCGTAGAAAGGAATGTGCAGCGCGGAGTCAGCGGCAATCGTGCTGGCGAAGCCGCCAGGCCTTTCGAGGGGGACCGGAATGCGGCTCGAGGATACGCTCAGCCTCGCGGTCAGAACGGCGTTCACTCGGGCGCCTTCAGCGGCTACGACCACGGCGGAGAGACCAGGAGCTATTCCTCCCGCGGAAGCGCCAGCATGGGCGGCGGAGGCTTTCACGGCGGCGGCGGCGGTAGGCGGCGATAATCATGGGTTCGTTATGTTCCCTGTAGAGCGTGAAATCTAAAGATGGAGATAAGTCATATGCGACGAACGAAGTTGAATTCCGCCAAGTTTCATTGGGCTAGCCTTAATAAACTAGCCCTGGTCGCTATGCTTTTGACGGTGTGCGTTCCCACCCGTTCCATGGCGCAGCAACCGGGCCAGAAAATGTTTTCATCGGCGGAAAAAGCGACCAACGCACTGGTTACGGCAGCGCAGGCTAACGACGAAAAAATGATGCTCGATATCCTCGGACCAGACGGAAAGCAAATCGTCTCGTCGGGAGACGAAACCGAGGACGCCAATAGCCGCGCTAACTTCGTAAAGAGATATCAGGAAATGCACCGTCTGGTGAAGGAACCGGATGGAACCACTGTCTTGTATATCGGCGCGCATAATTGGCCCGCACCCATACCGCTCGTGCACAAGGGCAATTCGTGGTATTTCGACACCGAAGCGGGCAAGAGAGAAATTCTATACAGGCGCATTGGCCGCAATGAACTGTCGGCCATCCGCGTTTGCCAGGAACTCGTGGCGGCGCAAAAGGAATACTCGGCGGAGCACAAGGAGTACGCCCGGGAAATCTTCAGTGATGAAGGGCAGCACAATGGCCTTTACTGGAAAGCTGCCGACGGCGAGCCGCAGAGTCCCATCGGCCCGCTTGTGGCATCGGCCGTTGCTCAGGGCTATGCCAAAAACCAACAAGGTGCTCCGACCCCTTACCGCGGTTACTATTTCCACATCTTAACGCGTCAGGGGAAGAATGCTCCAGGCGGCGCGAAGAATTACATCGTAAATGGCAAAATGACAGAGGGCTTCGCTTTCGTGGCCTATCCGGCGGAATACAGGTCGTCCGGCGTGATGACATTCATTGTCACCGAGGATGGCGTGGTGTATCAGAAGGATCTCGGCAGGAAGACCGGGGTTCTCGCCAAAGCTATGAAGGAATACGACCCGAATCGCAGTTGGAAAAAGGCTGAAGAGCAGCAGGAGCAGGCTGCTGTCGAGCAGAAAGCCAACTAAGCGGCAAACTGTCGCTGCACTCAATCCGGCGGACTCAGGGCCGCTTCAACGACCACGATCACCTTCATACGCTTATCGGTCGTTCTCAGGATTGGGTTTTGTCCCGACACCTCACTCGTGTCGTTCCTTCCTGTGAGTATTGAGCGGTGCGCCAACTGGGCTACATTTCCCGGACGACTGATCAGCCCCGCAGGCACCTATAATAGAGGATCATGTCATCGGTGTCCGTCGATCTGGCCGGGCCGGAGTTGATCGCCAAGTATGAGGCGGTGATCGGGCTGGAGGTGCACGTCCAACTGGCCACGGCGACCAAGATTTTTTGCGGTTGTGCCACAGGGTTTGGCGCGCAGCCGAACAGTAACGTGTGTCCGGTGTGCCTGGGGCTGCCGGGCGCGCTTCCGGTGCTGAATCGTGTGGCGGTGGAACTGGCGATCAAGGCGGCGCTGGCGCTGAATTGCACGGTGCGGCCGCTGTCGCGCTTCGCGCGCAAGAACTACTTCTATCCGGACCTGCCGAAGGGGTATCAAATCTCGCAGTACGATGAGCCGCTGGCGGAGCACGGCTGGGTGGACATCGCGGTGGACGGCGCCGCGAAGCGCATCGGCATCACGCGCGTGCACATGGAGGACGACGCCGGGAAGAGCATCCACGACGGGTTCCGGGATTCGGACCGGTATACGTATGTGGATCTGAACCGGTCCGGGACGCCGCTGATCGAGATCGTGACCGAGCCGGATATGCGGGGCTCCGAGGAGGCTTACGATTTTCTCACCGAGCTGAAGCAGACCATGGAATTTCTGAACGTCTCGACGTGCGATATGGAGAAGGGTCACCTGCGCTGCGACGCGAACGTTTCGGTGCGGCGGCGCGGCGCGGAACAGTTCGGCACCAAGGCCGAGGTGAAGAATCTGAACTCGTTCCGGTTTTTGAAGATGGCGCTCGATTACGAAATCGCGCGGCAGGTGGGGATTCTGGAGAGCGGCGGCACCATCGCGCAGGAGACGCGGCTCTACAATCCGGACACGGGCGAGACCGCGGGCATGCGCAGCAAGGAGCACGCGCACGATTACCGCTATTTTCCGGAGCCGGACCTGGCGCCGCTGCGCGTATCGGAGGCGTGCCTGGCGGAGATCCGGGCGGCGATGCCGGAACTGCCGGCGCGCAAGCGGGCGCGGTTTCTGGAGAGCTACGGGCTGAGCGCGTATGACGCGGGCGTGCTGACGGCGAGCCGCGCGATCGCGGAGTATTACGAGCGCGTGGCGGAGGCGGCGGGCGATCCCAAGGCGGCGGCGAATTGGGTGATGGGCGATCTAATGGGCGCGCTGAATGCCGCGGGACGCGAGATCGCGGATTCACCGGTGGCGGCGGAGCGGCTGGGCGAACTGGTGGCGCTGATCCGCAAGGGCGAGATTTCGGGCAAGATCGCCAAGGAAGTTTTCGCGAAAATGTTCGCCACGGGCGAGGCGGCGGCGGCGATTATCGAGCGCGAGGGATTGCGGCAGATCAGCGATGCGGGGGCGCTCGAGAAAATAATCGATGACGTGCTGACGCAGAATCCAAAGCAGGTGGAACAGTTTCGCGCCGGAAAGGCCACGGTGCTCGGGTTTTTGGTCGGGCAGGTCATGAAAGCGTCGCGCGGGCAGGCCAATCCCGGCGCGGTGAATGAAATGCTGAGGCGGAAATTATGATTCAGGAAGGCGACGCAGCTCCTAACATCAAGCTGGAGACAGATACCGGCGAGTCGTTCGATTTGAAGGCCATGCGCGGGAAGAAGGTCGTGCTGTTCTTCTATCCCAAGGCCAGCACACCGGGCTGCACGGTGGAAGCTTGCGAATTTCGCGATACTTACAAGAAATTCGAGAAGAAGGGCGTCGTGGTGTTGGGTATCTCAAGAGATACACCGAAGGCGCAGACTAACTTCAAAGAGAAGCAGCGGCTGCCATTTACTCTGTTGTGCGATGTCGATCACAAAGCCGTGCAAGATTACGGCGTATGGAAAGAGAAGAATATGTACGGCAAGAAGGTGATGGGGATTGAACGCACCACCTTCGTGATCGATGAGCAGGGTAAGATCGCTAAGATCTTCCGGAAGGTGAAGCCGGAAGGTCACGCGGAAGAAGTACTGGCGGCGGTGTAAGTTAGTAAATACTGCCGCCGGCTTCGACCGGCGTGAGTACTCCGTTGATGGCTGAGATGCCATAGGCCGCGCGCGGGGTTCCGGTCCACTTCGATATGTTGAATGTGCCTCCGGCGCGCACGCGATAGATATAGAGGTTCTTAAATGTGAGCGGCTTGCCCGGCTTACAGACTTCGGGGAGCTCCGTTGTGCGGATGAAGTAAGCTGCACCCGATCCCACCACGCGGCCCGATCCATCGGGCTCCATCAAATAGGCGGTGCGCTCGTCGGTGGCGATGGCCGAGACTGACGGCGCGGATCCCTCCTGAATGACGCGGGCGAGGAAGGCGACCAGGCGGCCCATACGGTCGCGGGCGGCGAAGTGATCGTCGGTGAAGAAGCCGCGCAGCAGGGGCGAGAGATTCAGAAATCCGTTCGAGATGGTGATGAGCGGCGTGAACGGGTCGGCGAGAGCTTGTTTCGAAGTGACCGAGCCGGTCAACGCAGAGTAACCGAATTGAGCAAGCACGGCATTGCCGGCGCTGGTCCCGCCGACCGGGACGCCGCGCGCGGCGCGTTCGTTGATGGCGTCGGCCACGGGCGTGCCGGCGTAGAAGTTGATGTAATTGGCCTGGTCGCCTCCGGCGATGAAGATGGCTTCAGCCTTGCGGATGGTGTCGGCGACGAAGGGTTGCTGGGCGCCGTTGCGGCTGGTGATAATCAGCGTGGCGACGGAGTTGAGCGCGGGGCAGAGGTCGCTGACGTAGGTGTTGTACGCAGCGGTTCCACTGGCGCGGATGATGAGGAAGTCGCCGCCGTTGGCCTTGGCGCACATCCAGCGGAAGGCGTCGTCGACATCTGTGCCGCCGCCGGCGAAGAGGGTGCCGCCGGTGGTGACTGTCACGACGTCTTCCGGATTAGCAAGGCGCGAGTATTCCCAGCCGTTTTCGGCGTGCGCCGCGACGGCCAACAATGCGATCAGGCATGCGCAGTAGCGCGGTTGCATACTTCTTCGTAGTAGCGCTCGTAGAGCGGGATGATGCGATCGGTACAGAAACGCTCGGTGGCGGTGCGGCGCGCGGCGTGGGAAAGCTGCTCGTGCAGGTCGTCGTCGGTGAGCAGCGGCGTGACGCGCGCGGCCTGCGCGTGGATATCGCCGGCATCTTCGAGGTAGCCATCCACACCGTGGGTAATCAACTCGGGGACGCCGCCGACGCGTGTGGCGACGGGAGGAACGCCGCAGGCCATGGCTTCGAGTGCGGCCAAACCAAAAGACTCGAGTTCACTCGGCATGAGCAGCACGTGCGCCAGCGGAATGATCCGCTCGACGTGGTTCTGCTTGCCGAGGAACGAGACATGATGCTCCACGCCCAGCTCGCGCGCCAGGTGCTCGGCCGGGCCGCGCTCGGGTCCATCGCCGACCATCAACAGATGCGCGGGCGTGCTGTGCAGCACTTCGGCCAGGATGCGGATGCAATCGTGCACGCGCTTGACTGGGCGGAAATTCGAAACGTGGAGCAGCAGCTTAGCGTTTTCAGGAGCGTAGCATTTCGCCATCGCCTTCTCCCGGTTCGGCTGGTATACGTCGCAATTGACGAAGTTCTTGATGACGCGGATTTCGTTACGGACGCCGAAGACATCGACTGTGCGCGTGCGCAGATAGTCGCTGATGGACGTGATGCCGTCCGACTTTTCGATCGAGAACTTGGTGATGGGGAAATACGAGCGGTCGGCGCCCACCAGCGTGATGTCGGTGCCGTGCAGGGTGGTGATGAAGGGCAGGCGGCGCCGGGGCGCGAGCATGTCCTTGGCCAGCATGGCGGAGATGGAATGCGGAATGGCGTAATGGACGTGTAACAGATCGAGCGAGTAGGACTCGGCGACTTCGAACATGCGGGAGGCCAGGGCCAGGCAGTAGGGCGGATATTGAAACAACGGGTAAGTGGAGACTTCCACCTCGTGGTAATGAATGCGTGGGATGCCGGGATCGAGGCGGATGGGGTTGGCGTAGGTGATGAAATGCACCTCGTGGCCGCGGTTGGCCAGTTCGAGGCCCAGCTCGGTGGCGACGATGCCGCTGCCGCCGTAGGTCGGATAACAGGTGATGCCGACGTTCACATCGTCAGGCTAACATGCGGGATCGCGAGGTGGTAGCGGGCATGACGATGCTCTGGTATGACGATGCTCGCCGGTGCGTCTTCCTGACGCGAGTTGAGGATCTCGCGCAACCAGTCGAGCATGAGCGCTAGAATTCGGCTGTACCGATCATGATAAGGGCAGTCTGTCAGCGATCAGCAAGACCGTAAGCGCCGGGGAGAACGAGATTCGTCCCTGCGAAGCAAGGTGACTTGCCAGCTCAGTCCTTCGATGGTGCTCCTCCTCCGAGAGCCGAACGTCCCAAGCGAGGATATGCTCAGGCTCGCTGCCGAACGAGCATACGGGACTAACCGTGAAAGTGGGGAGCGGCCCTTGTTTTGTCATGCAATCGGGGAACACGGCTGTGATGCACGTTGGGCCGTACATGTTCAACGTAATCGGCTCGCCGAGGCCAGATTTCGATCGCCATCCCAAGAAGCATACCGAATCATTGCCGCAGAGAAGTCAGCAAATGCTTGGAGTCGGCACGCAGGGTGGCTAGCCGTCAACTGCCTGAATCGGGACCTGCATCTCGATCTGGCGTATTCAGTTCTCGGGAGGCTAGGCGCAGTGCGCGGTTCGGACTTGCGCCGAACCCGGAGGTGCGGCGGGGCTGCGAGCCCCGCGTAGGGCACGGCCCTGCCCCACTAGGCCGGATAGCGGCCTTCGATGTATCCGCTCAACTGGTCAATCGTGTGCGCTTGGGCGGAGATGATCGACCGGACCACGTCTCCGATCGAGATCATACCCTTGAGCGCGTCGCCTTTCATGACGGGCAGGTGGCGAATGCGGTGCGCGGTAATGATCCGCATGCAGTCCTCGACGGAATGCTCGGGCGTCACGGTAAACACCGGACTGGTCATGATCTCTTTTACCTGGATTTCGTGGGAGTGCTTGCCTTTCAGAATGACCTTGCGCGCGTAGTCGCGCTCGGAGACAATTCCGGCTAACTTACCGGCGGCGATCACCAGTAGGGCGCCCACCCCTTTATCCGCCATCATGGCGACAGCTTCATAAACGGTGGCTTCCGGCGACAGCCAGAAAATATCGGATCCTTTGTGCCGCAGCATCGAACCGACGGTGTCCATGGCATCCCCCTTGCATGCAATCATGTTGCAGTTCCGGGGCCGTGTCAATGGCTATGTGCGTTTTTTTCGCGGCTTTTTTCGTACGGCGGCGACCTGTTCGAGGCGGGCTTCGAGCTCCTGGACGTGGCGGCGGAGGGCTTCGAGCTCTTCGCCGGGGACCGGCGGAGGCGGCGCGGCCGGGTGCGGCAGCGAGCTAAAGATGTTGCGCATCAGGTCGAGGGGGCGGGTCTGCAGCGCGCTTTGCGCCTTCTGGTACATGTCGGTGACAGTGGTCAGATACCAGCTCAGGAAGTCGTGCGTGGCGCGGTCGGAAGCTACGATCAGCTTGCGGAGCAGGTCGAGGGGCAGGCCGGATTCGTGGCCCTTGGCGTCCTCCATGATGATCTGGGTGAGGATGACGCGCGTGAGATCTCCACCGGTGCGGGCGTCGATCACCTGCACGTCCACGCCTTCGCGCACCATGCGGGCGACGTCATCGAGGTTGACGTAGCGGCTGGAGCCGGTGTCGTAGAGGCGCCGGTTTTCGTACTTTTTGATGACGGCCTGGCGGTCGCTCATAACAGATAATTAGATTCTATATTCCTTGACAGCCGGACGGGCCGGCGCTATACTCAACCTGGATGCTGCAACGCAGCATAAAAGGAGTATATCATGGAAAGCCCTAAGAAGTCTGCTACCGCGACCCCCTCTCCTACGCTGGCGTCCACGTTAGCCAACTGGGCGCGGCAGGGCCTGGAAAGTTTCGTCGCAACGCAAAAAATTCTGTTGGATTTAACAGCACAGCAGAACTCCCTGGCGTTGGCATTTGTCCGCGAGCGGGTGAACTTTTCGCCGGTGCGCCCGCTGACCGCCATTGTAGATCTGGCGGGGCAAGGCATCGCGAACTTTGTGGCGGCGCAAAGAATCCTGTTGGACTTGGCCGCGGAAGAGAACGGCCTGCTCATGAACGGCGTGCGCGACGGCATGGGATTGAAAGGCACGGCCGCCGCGGTGACGGACGCCATCGGCGAGTCGGTCACGACCTTCGTGGGCATGCAGAAGAAGTTCCTGGACATGGTGGATAAGCAGAGCGCGGCCATCGTGACAGCCATCAAAGAGGGCAAGCCCTATGAGGGCAAGAACCTGGCGGAAGTCACCCGGGAAGGCCTGGAGAACTTCGTCCACACGCAAAAGAGATTCCTCGACCTGGTGGTGGACGTGACCCACACCGAAGGTAACGGAAAGCACAAAGTCCTGAAACCGTCCGAGCGCCGCAAGCTGATCGATCTGGCGAAAGACGGCATGGATAAGTTCGCGGATTCGCAGAAGCATTTGCTGGAGATCGCCGCGCGGCAGGTGGATGGCGCGGTGAAGACCGCGAAGGAGATGGTGAAACCTTCGCCCGAGCCATCGACCACCGTGGGCGAGTTCGCGCGACGGGGAGTCGAGAATCTCGTGAACGCGCAGAAGTCGCTGCTCGACGTCGCTATGAAGCCGTTCCTGCCTCCGCCGCCCGCGCCAGCGCACGCGCACGCAGGCCGCCGCAAATAACGTTTGAATGCTTGAAAACGCGGGGCGGAACTAGCCACGTCCGCTCCGCGTGCGGTGGCATTCCCCGGCATGCCGAATCGGATACACTAGGAGACGCATGACGGGCCAACGGTATTCCGTCCACGAAAGGCGCGAAGCGGAAGTCTCCATGTGGCAGGAACTCCTGGTGGGTCTGGAGCTCGTGCAACTGAGGCTGACTTCGGTCTTCTATGGGCTAGGCGTCCCGCAAGGGAAGGGCGAGGCCGTCATACTGATCCCCGGATTTCTGGGGACCGACGCCTATCTGGGGGAGATGTTTTCGTGGCTGCGGACGGTCGGGTACCGGTCTTACTTTTCGGGGATCGGGTGGAATGCCGAGTGTCCCAACCTGCTGATCCGGCGGCGGCTGAACGAAACCATCAAGCGCGCGTTCACGGCCACCGGCCAGCGCGTGCATTTGGTGGGGCATAGCCTGGGCGGCATTATCGCGCGGTCGGTGGCGGCGCAGAGGCCCGACCAGGTGGCTTCCGTTACGACATTGGGATCGCCTTTCCGGGGGCCGGTGGCGCACGCCAAAGTCTTGCGCGCGAGTGACGCGATCCGCAACCGCATTCTGCGGGAACATGCCGGACACATCCTGCCGGGCTGCTACACGGAAGCCTGCACCTGCGAGTTTGTATCGTCGCTGAAGGCGGAGTTTCCGGAAGGCGTGGCGCAGACGGCCATCTTTACAAAGAGTGACGGCATCGTCGACTGGCGCTTTTGCCTGACCGGCAATCCGGAGATCGACTGCGAGGTGCCGGGGACCCACATCGGTCTGGTGTTCAATCCGGCCGTTTACCGGATTCTGGGGGCTCGGCTCGCGCGTAGTGGCTGACCGGTCCGGGCGAGGCGCGCCGGACTTCCACGGTGAAGGGCGGCCGGAAGACCGCGCCGAGTTGGGCTTCGGGCGTGCCTTTGGGCATCAGGCGGAAAGAGAAAATCAGCTTCAAGTCGCGGCGGGCGGAGCGCGCCTGGAAGCGCCACTGGCGGGCGGCGTCGGTCGCAGCCTGGCGCAGTAAGGCATCGCCCTCGGGGGCCGCAGTGCTTTCGACGGCGCCCTGCTCGGTCACATGGATGTCGACGATCACGCTGCCGCTGATCCGGCCGGTGACGGCGAGCTCGGGGTAAACGGGGGCCACCGCTACCTCCACGCCAGGATCCGGCGCTTGGGCCAGGCAGGCGCAGGCCAGGAGAATCGCGAGGGCTAACTGGCGCGGCGGCATAACTAACCTCTGAGGTTAGCAGCCCGCAAAGCGCGCTACTATGCGGTCTGATGGGATCCGATCACTCTTCCGGACGCCGGTCGTTTCTGCTGGGCATGGGCGCCGCGGCAGTAGCCGCTCGCGGACGCGCGGCGGCGACGACCCCCGAACTTCCTGATCCGCTGCGCGCGCCGGATCGCGTGATGGCGTTTGCGGAGGGCGATTCGCGCGGCGTCAGCCTCGTGCGCTCGGGGAATCGCTGGCAAGCCAACGGCATCGAGATCGCGGTCGAGCGGGGCGCGATTACGGTGAGCGCATCGCACACGCGGCTGATGCGGATGCGCCTTCGCTGGGACGGATCGTTCCCGGACGGCTGCCGGTTTCTGGGCGATCATTGGGAACGCTCGTATGGGGATCTGGAATGGCGCGGCTTGGCCGGCGAACGGTTGATGCCGTGGTACGTGCTCGCGTGGCATGCCGGTGCGACGCACGGTTATGGCGTGATGACGGGCGCGGCCTCCATTTGCGCGTGGCAGACAGATGCGGGCGGCATCACCCTGTGGGTCGACGTGAGCAATGGCGGCAGCGGGGTGGAGTTGGGCGAACGGCGCCTGGAAGCCGCCACGATCGTCGTGCGCCAGGGACAGGCGGGCGAATCAGCGCTGGAAGCCGCGCGCGCGTTCTGCCGGCTGATGTGCCCGAAGCCGCGGCTCACGGCGCAGCCCGTCTACGGCAGCAACAATTGGTATTACGCTTACGGCGAGAACACATCGGCAGCGGCGAGTTTGAAGGATGCGGAGTTGCTGGCCGAGCTTGCGCGCGGCTCGAATCCGCCGTTTGCGGTAATCGACATGGGCTGGGGCGCGGCGCCCGAAGGCGCCGGGCCGGTCGCGCAGACCACGCCAGCTTATCCGGACATGGCGGGCTTGGCGAAGCAGATGAAAGCGACGGGCGTGCGTCCGGGGATCTGGGTCAGGCCGACTCTGACCTCCGATCGGCGCGCGGAAGCGTGGCGGCTGCCGCCCGCCGGAGGCCGGTCGAAGGGAGAACTAATTCCGATTGACCCGAGCATTCCCGAGGCGCTCGCATATATCGGCGCGGGCATCCGCACGATTCGCGAGTGGGGCTACGAGCTGATCAAGTATGACTTCTCGACTTTCGATTTGACCGGGCGCTGGGGTTTTGAAATGGGTCCGGCGCTGACCAGCGCGGGCTGGCATTTCCACGATCGCGGCAAGACCACCGCCGAGATCATTCTGGATCTGTATCGCGCGATCCGCAGCGGCGCCGGCCATGCCGTGCTACTCGGCTGCAACACGATCGGGCACCTGGCGGCGGGTCTCGTGGAAGCGCAGCGCATCGGCGACGATACCAGCGGGCGCGAGTGGACTCGCACGCGCAAGATGGGCGTCAACACCCTGGCGTTTCGCATGGACCAGCACAACACGTTCTTCACCGCCGATGCGGATTGCGTGCCGCTGACGGCGGATATCCCGTGGAAGCTGACGCGGCAGTGGCTCGACTTGGTGGCGCGCAGCGGCACGGCGCTGTTTGTTTCGCTCGATCCGGCGGCTGTCGTCGCGTCGCAGAAACCGGCGCTGCGGGCGGCGCTCGAAGAAGCGGCACGCGTGCATCCGCCGGGCGCGGCGCTCGACTGGATGGATACGACGACTCCGGAGAACTGGCGGCTGGACGGCAAGTCAGTGCGTTACAACTGGTATGAAGATGATTGACCCGGCTCTGATTCCCAAACGAACGCTGTACACCGGCGCGATCATGCCGGCCATCGGATTAGGCACCTTCGGCTCGGATCACGTGGCGCCGGAGGAGGTGGCGGCGGCGGTGCACGGCGCGGTTTTGTACGGCTACCGCCATCTGGACTGCGCTTCGGTGTACAACAACGAGGCACACATCGGCCGTGCGTTCCAGGCGCTGCAAGCAGAGGGCATCCGGCGCGAGGACCTCTGGATCACTTCCAAGCTGTGGAACGACAAACACGCGGAAGGCGACGTGATCCCGCAGTGCCGCCAGTCGCTCGCCGATCTGCGGCTGGATTACCTCGACATGTACCTGGTGCACTGGCCGTTTCCGAATTTCCATCCGCCGGGGTGCAGCGTGGACTCGCGCAGTCCGGATGCGCGGCCGTACATCCACGAGAATTTCATGAAGACGTGGCGGCAGATGGAGCGACTGGTGGATCTCGGCTTCGTGCGGCACATCGGCACGTCGAACATGACGGTCCCGAAGCTAAAGCTGGTGCTGCGCGACGCGCGCATCAAGCCGGCGATTAACGAGATGGAATTGCATCCGCACTTCCAGCAGCCGGAGTTGTTTGAGTTCGTGCGCAGCCAGGGGATCCAGCCTGTCGGATATTGCCCGGTAGGCTCGCCGGGCCGGCCGCAGCGCGACCGCACGGCAGGCGACACGGTGGATATCGAAGATCCGGTGATCGTGCGGATCGCGGAGCGGCTGGGCGTGCATCCGGCGGTGGTGTGCGTGAAGTGGGCCGTCCAGCGCGGGCAGACACCGATCCCGTTTTCGACCAAGCCGCGCAATTACGAGGCGAACCTGCGCGCCACCACGACCGAACCGCTGACGGACGCGGAAATGCTGGCGATCGCGGGCATCGACCGGAATTGCCGGCTGATCAAGGGTCAGGTGTTCCTGTGGAAGGACAACCAGACTTGGGAGGATCTTTGGGATCCGAAGGGAGAGATCGTCACGTGATGAAAGGCGCTTATTTGCCGGGCAACAGCAGCGTGGTGCTGCGGGAAGTGCCGGTTCCGGAGCCGGGCCATGGCGAGGTGCTGCTGCGCATGAAAGCCTCGACCATTTGCGGATCGGATATTCGCTGCATTTATCATGAGCACCTGGGCAAAGGCCCGGAAGGCTACCAGGGCGTGGTGGCTGGACACGAGCCGGCGGGGCAGATCGTGAAGACCGGGCCGGGCTGCCGGCGGTTTGCGGCGGGCGACCGCGTGATCGTGTATCACATCTCTGGCTGCGGAGTGTGCAACGATTGCCGGCGCGGCTACATGATTTCGTGCACCAGCGAGAAATACCGGCGCGCCTACGGATGGCAGCGGGACGGCGGCATGGCCGATTATCTGCTGGCGGAAGAAAAAGACTTGATCGCGCTGCCGGATGAGCTGAGCTACGCCGATGGGGCGCAGGTGGCGTGCGGCTTCGGCACAGTCTACGAAGGCCTGCAGAAGATCGGGATCAGCGGGAATGACGCGGTGCTGATCACCGGGCTGGGGCCGGTCGGCCTCGCCACCGGAGCGTTGTGCCGCAAGCTGGGCGCGCGCAAGATTATCGGCATCGATGTGATTCCGGATCGCGTGAAACTGGCGCTGGAACTGGCCGTGTGCGATGAGACGCTCGCGGCGGGGCCGGATAACGTGGCCGAGGTCCGCGCGCTGACGGGCGGCGCGGGCGTGGAGCGCGCGGTGGATTGTTCGGCGAATGATGCCGCACGGGCGACTGCCATTCGCGCCACACGGAAGTGGGGACGCATCGTGTTTCTGGGCGAAGGCGGGCGCGTGGAGTTCAATCCCTCGCCGGACATAATTCACGATCAGAAGACGATTT
>DATKNQ010000095.1:0-2140 GCA_035541265.1 Bryobacteraceae bacterium | reverse complement strand
CCGCGGGCCCGATCAGGCTTTCCAGACCGTTCCCTGGCGCCACGCCAGGTTAGCAAGATGCGCGGCGCGAGCGATGGCCACGGCGGGCGTGATCGGGGCGTTCGGCGTTTTGCGGCTTCGCACGCAGTCAAGGAAGTTCTGGATGTGAGCGACCGTGCCGTCGGCAGCCGATTTCACGGCGATCTCCGGCTCCGGCAAATGCGTCAATTCGCGTTGCACTTTGCCTTCGGGGTACACGGCAAATCCGTCGCGATTCAGCTTCATCATGGCGCGGTGGCCGCGGAAGACGATGTTCCCGCCTTCGAGCGAGCCATTCAAAGCGCCGTTGTAAACGGTCGTGAACCCGCGGTACTCCCAGGCTGCGTTGATGGTGTCGGGGCATTCGAATTGAGGCAGCGCGTTGCGATTTCCAGTGGCCTGGGCGGTTAGCGGCGAGTACTGCTCAAAGTACCACTGCACAACATCGCCGAAGTGGGAGTACAAGTCCGTCAAATGGCCGCCGCCGAAATCCCAGAACCAGCGCCACCGCGCACAGCGCAGCGCATCGAACGGCTGATCCGGCGCTGAGCCGAGAAACCGCTTCCAGTCGATCTTCGATGCATCCAGCTTCGGCGGGGTCTGCTGGTTGACCACATAGTCCTGATACCAGGAAGTCAGGACCAGCGAGATCTGTCCGAGCGTGCCTCCCGCGACCATCTCCCGCGCTTGAATAAAGTGCGGCCAACTGCGCTGCTGATATCCCACCTGCACGATCTGCCTGGAGCTCAGCACGACCTTTTCAACCCGCTCGCCTTCCTCGATCGTGTGGCTCACCGGTTTTTCCACGTACACGTCTTTGCCCGCTTTCACCGCGTCCATCGTCATGGGCACGTGCCAGTGGTCCGGAGCACCGATCACCACGCCGTCGATGTCGTTGCGCTCGAGCACTTCCCGGTAGTCCAGATAGTCCCTGCCGCCGGGAGCGAACCTCTCCTTCGCCGCCAGGCGTCGGGTCTCGGCGACATCGCAGACCGCCAAGATTTCGGTGTTTTCCGCCTTGGCCACCAGGCCAAGCAGGTAAGTGGCGCGTCCGCCGACGCCCAGGCCGGCGATGCGGATGCGTTCGTTCGCGCCGAAGATCCGGCTGTAGGAAGCAGCGGTCCAGGCCGCGGAGGCTTTCAGAAGGTCACGTCGTTGCATCGTTTTGACTCCCATGGGTGCTTTCCGGCATTCTATCGCCGGCCGGTCTGTCGTGGCGCCTTCCCTGATGATATACGCTCCGCCACTTCTGAGCCGTGAAGCGCGGCTGCTACAGTAAAGTCTTGCATGGGAATCACGGCGCCATTACTGGCCACGATCGTCGGAATCGGAGGAGCTCTGCTCGGCCTCTGGCTCACCGGCCTGCGCAAGCGCGCCCGTGCCGTCGTGCCGTTCAGTGCCGGCGTCCTGCTCGGTGTGGCGCTTTTCGGGCTCATGCCCGAGTTGGCCGGCGAGCTTGGATGGCCCGTCAGCACCACCCTTTTCGTGACCGGCTACGGCGCGCTGCTGCTGATCAATCGTTACGTGTACCGGGTCTGTCCCACGTGCGCCCACGATCACGACCACAACGCGTGCTCCACCGAGCTTCACGGATTCGCCGTGCCGCTGCTCGCCGCCGCCGCCCTGCACAGCTTTCTCGACGGCTGGAGCATCGCTACCGTGCAGCTTGCCGTGCCCCTCGGCCTTCGCGTAACGGTACCGCTCGCCATCGCCCTGCACAAGGTCCCCGAGGGCATCGCGCTCGGCGGCATCCTGCGGGCCAGTGTGGGATCTCGCGCCGGGGCCACCGCGTGGGCGATAGCAGCGGAAGGATCCACACTGGCCGGTGGCGCCCTCGGCCTCGCGGTGGGCCCGAACCTGGGCACCCAGTGGATCACCTATCCGCTCGGCTTCGCCGCCGGCTGGATTTTCTATCTCGGGTATCACGCCGTGCACGAAGAGTGGAAACGCCGCGGGGCGCGTGTCGCCATGGCCCCGGCGCTGACCGGCGTGATGGGCGCGGCCGCCCTGCAGCGCGGCGCCGAGGCGTTGTTCCGATAGCTCGATTCTGATAGAAAGAAACCAGAGGAGGGCGTGCCATGCTTCGCATTCTGGTGTGTGCGGCCGTTTGCACCTGTTTCGC
>DATKNQ010000094.1:0-19222 GCA_035541265.1 Bryobacteraceae bacterium | reverse complement strand
CTTGCCCGATTTCGGCAACTCCATGCTGAAGGGCGACGAGGACTTCGATTACCGCGCTGTGGATGCGATGTTCCACCAGGCGTATAACATATCGCACGTGAAAGACTGCGAGGTCGATAACGGTAAGGTATACCGCGTCAGTCTGTCGAAGACATTTGCCATCGCCAAAGCCGCTGGGTATCGCGGCTACTTTTCGATGGAGTTCGAAGGCGAAGGTGGACCGTATGAGGGCACGCAGAAGTTGATCGACGAGAGCTTGAAGAATCTGTAGCAGGGCTACTGCTTCAGCTCTTCCACGATCTCCGCGGCCACCGCGCGCGCCTTTTCCACGGCACCCGGCTCAAAGCTGATGGCGCCCACGCGCGCGTGGCCGCCGCCGCCGTAGCGCTCGCAGATGCTCGCCAGGTTGTGCTTCGGCTCTTCCTTCGCCCAAGGATTCGAGCCCACCGAAATCTTCGTACGGAAGCGCGACGGGCTCACCGACACCGTATAGGTGCAGGCCGGAAACAGGTAGTACGGGATGAACTTGTTGTAGCCTTCCAGGTCATAGCCCGTCAGGTCGAAGTAGACGACACCGTTATCCTGCTGGGCGCGCCCGCCGATCAGGTCCACAGACTTCACATGCCGCTCGTACAGCGGCTCGAATAACGCCTGGATCTCGGGCTCCGCGGCGATCTCCTCCAACCGGCGATGCTGCATCCAGCCGATGATGCGCTGGATGATTTCCGACCCTTTCGAGCCTTCGATCACCAGCGTCAACTTCATCGCCGGCGCGCCTAGTTCCACGGCGGTCTTGGCGTCCGGATACTGCGCGCCGTCGATGATATTGGCCCACTCCACAAGCTGGTCCAGATCGGCCGGCGCGAAACCGTAGCGCTCCCTGGCTACCGCGCAGATGTACGAGGTGCACGACTTATACGACGGATCGTAGAGCTTGCGGCCGCTGCGGTCCTGCCGGTAATTGGCGGCGTCTTCCGGCGTCAGGAAGGCGCTCTGGTGGTGGTCGAACCACCAGGTCAGGCGCGGATCGCTCGAGTATTTGAAATCCACGATCGCGTTCACATCGCCGTCGAACAGGCTGCCCTCGAAGATCTGGGATGCCTTGTGAGCCATTCCCGTGTAGACGTACTCCGCTTCAGGGTAGAAGACGCCCTGCATGAAACGGGTGAAATAAGCGGCGGAAGCTGCGCCGTCAAAACAGTGGTCGTGATAGAGTACTCGTACCCGCATGGAACTTGTAGGAAACGTACCAGCTTGCCTGAATAGCCCGACAAATGCAAGTGTGCGGAAGTTCCCTGGCGCGAAATTAACCTACATATCAGACTAGCGCAACGCTCGCCGTAAGTCTGCGACGATATGTTCCGCCAGCCCGCTGGGGCCGCCCTTGCGGATGACGCCGCCCAGCACGCGGCGCGCGGTGACCGAGTCGCTCCAAAGTACACGAGTGCCCGAACGGTCGGTGATGACCACCGAGGCTGCCGCGTCGGACTGCACGCCGATGGTGCGGCCGAGCCCTCCGCCTGCCGTGGCCGTGCCTTTCATGACCGCATCGGCCTGGCTGGGCGTCGACACAATCCGGAACCGGCTGCCTAATTGGCGAGCGAGCTCACTGGCGATATACCCGTTCAGGTTGTCCATCATGGGCGCGATGCACAGCGTCTGCACCTCGGAAAGCGCGGTAATCGCGGGCGCCTGGTTCACCGGCGGCGTGGCCGGAGGCGGCGCCACGGGTACGGGCCGGGGCGGCGCAATGACCGGCGCGGGCGCCTGTTCGACAGGTTGCTGCGGAGTGGGGGTATCCGCAGCGGTCGACGAAGAAGTATTGCCGGTCGACCCCTTCGATGCACGCTTGACCACCGGCTTGGACGGCGGCGTCACCGGCACGGCCGGCACATCGAGGTTAGGGATCTGCAAGGGATGCGGATCCGCGGGCGCCGGAGGCGGCACGCTCGGCGAGGTAGTTGTCGCCACGGGTCCGGCAGGCGGGTTGGACGGCGTCACAACCGGAGCCGGCGGCGCCGGCTTCAGTGAGTTCCGGTGGAGGGCCCAGTAAGCTCCGCCCGCTCCCAGCACCAGGACAACGGCCGCGATTGCGCCATAGATTGCCAAGCTCGGTTTTCGCGTAGAAGCGGCTGCCGGCGCGGCCACAGTAGCGGCCGGCGCCATCGCCGTTGGGGGAATGGAATCAGCCATCCGCGTCTCTTTGATCGCCGGCGAGGATAGCCGTGTCGGCTTGATCATGTCCTGGGTAGGCGTCACCGGGCCAACCAGAGCGGCCCGGAATTCCGCGGCGCTCGAAAAGCGTTCCTCCGGGTTCTTGGCCAGCGACCGCATCAACGCGGCTTCTACGTCCGGCGGAGTCGTGATGCCCAGGCTGGCCAGTGTGGGCGGAGCCTGCTCGAGTTGGGCGCGCATCAATTCGTACTCCGTGTCGCTGTGAAACGGCACGCGGCCCGTCAGCATTTCGAAGAGCACGATGCCCATGGAATAGAGATCCGAACGGAGGTCGGCTTCCTGCCCGCGCACACGTTCGGGGGCGATGTATTCGAGAGTGCCAACCAGGCCGCCGGTGCGTGTCATGCGCGCCGCGTTCAGCAGCCGGGCAATGCCGAAGTCCATCACTTTCACGCCGCCGGTGGCGGGCAGCATGATGTTCGAAGGCTTCAGGTCGCGATGCAGAATCCCCATGGCGTGGGCATGCCCGATGCCGTCGAGGGCCTGCGCCAGGACGGAGGCCGCCCGATCGGCGGGCAGCGCGCCCGACTGGCGGATGAGATGATCCAGCGTCTGCCCGGCGACGAATTCCATCACCATGAAGAACTGGTCGCCCTGCCGGAAGAACGAATACAACGTGGCAATCGAAGGATGATTGAGTTTCGCCAGGGTCACGGCTTCGCTACGGAAGCGCTCGACGATCTGCGGCTGGCTGGCGATCTCGGGCCGCAGCATTTTGATGGCGACTTCGCGCTCCAGCATCACGTCCACGGCCTTGTAGACGGTGCCCATCCCGCCCTCCCCGAGGGCGCTTAGAATCTTGTAGTTCCCTACCGCCTGCCCGATCAACGCGCTACCTCCAACGAACGAGTTTCCCGCAACGCCCGCGCAGCCGGCTCGCGCACGGGGTCGAATGCCACTACCGCCACCGTAATGTTGTCATAGCCCCCGCGCTGGCGGGCCAGATCGACGAGCCACTGGCAGGCCGCCTGGGGGTCCTTATCGACCGCCGCTGCGCAGATCTCCTCTTCGCGCACCAGATCGTGCAGGCCGTCGGAGCTCAGCACCAGGCGGTCGCCTGGAAACACCGGCATCGGCTCGGTCCAGCCGGATACTTCCACTTCGGGACGAGTTCCGAGGGCGCGCGTCAGGACGTTGCGATCGTCATGCCGCCGGGCTTCTTCCAGGCTGAGCAGACCCTGGCGCACCATCTGCATCACTTCGGAGTGATCTTCGCTCATCTGATATATCGCGCCGCGGCGCACTAGGTAAATACGGCTATCACCCACGTGCGCGGCGCACACGGCATGTCCGGCCACCGCGAGGGCCGAACACGTCGTGCCCATGCCCTTCAGTTCCGGCTTCTCAGCCGCAAAACCGTGGATCTCACGGTTGGCTTCCTCAACGCCGGCCTTCAGCGCTTGTCCCGAAGGCCCCGGCGACGCATAATAGACCCGCGCCAGAGTTTCGACCGCCATCCGGCTGGCCACTTCGCCGGCTTCGTGCCCGCCCATGCCGTCGGCCACCGCCACCAGAATGCCCTTGCGCGCCAATTCCTCTGGATCGCCCGGATGCACGATCTTGCCGCTGTCTTCGTTGATGGCACGGTGGCAGCCAACGTCGCTCAACATGGCGGTCAGCACCTCGAATTCCGGCAAATCGTGAACGGCTGTCTGAGACGCCGTCTCGGGCTCGGGAGTTTTGCGCCGCTTCCAGAACATAGATCCTATTTCTCCAGGTCCATCGCGTAACTGTAGGTAGTCCGCTCGGTCACGTCGAATTCCACTTCCTGATTCTTATAACCGGACCGCCGCAGTTCCAGGTCGATCCTTTTGCCCATGGCCGCCTGAACCTGGTAGGGCGTGGCACCTACCCGCTTTCCGTCTTGATACACATCGGCCGGCCCATCCAGAGTATCGACCGTGATGGTTTTGAGATTATCGGTGTTCGCCACGATCTGGGATGAGGTCCGCTTCTGCGGATTGTCGCTCCTCCCGCCAGAGAGGAAGATCAGCGCCAGCGCCACGAATACGACGGCAGCGCCGCCAACCAGCAGCCAACGCCCGGAAGAGGCGTGCGGGTGCTGTGTCTTTCCGGGCGAGACCACGCCGCACGGAACGGCATCCAAAGCCCGAATCAACGCGCCGGCGGATTGAAACCTCAAGGCGGGCTTCTTCCGCAGGCAACCCGCGATCACCTGCTCCAGAGCGGGCGTCACCTCGGGATTCAACGCCGAGGGCGCTGTATATTCCGCGCTGCGGATCCTCTCGTACAGTTCGGGCAGCGATTCGCTTTCGAAGGGCACGCGGGCCGTCACCATCTCGTAGAGCAGGACCCCCAGCGCCCAAATGTCCGAACGCACGCCGGCCTCGCCGCCGCTGACCTGTTCGGGCGCCAGGTTCTCGAGTGTGCCGATCAGCATGCCGGCCCGCGTCAGGTGGCTGCCGCGCGTCAGGCGCGCGATCCCGAAATCGAGCAGCTTCACTCGCCCGGCGGAATTGATTTTGATGTTGTTCGCCTTCAGGTCGCGGTGCACGATCCCCTGCGAGTGCACGTAGCCCACGGCCTCGGCGGCTTGCCGCAGAATGGCGCATGCAGACGCGGGCGGCAACGCCCCGCGCGTGCGGATGCGGTCCGCGAGAGTCTCGCCGTCCACCAGTTCCATCAACAGGCAAGGACGCCCACGAAATTCATGCATGCCGTAGTACTCGGCGATCGCGGGGTGGCGCAGGCTGGATTGAATGCGAACCTCGTTTTGAAAGCGCTCGATGGCGCGCTCCTCGACCTGGTTCAGGATTTTGATGGCGATTTCCCGGCCCAGACGGGTATGCACTGCGCGATAGACTTCGCCCATTCCGCCCGCACCGATGAAGTCCACCAGACGATACTCACCGATATTGGCGTTCAGCGCAGACATAAAAACGAGCCAGGCTGGCAGCGCCTCTATTTCGAGGGGGTGACCCCCATCAGTTCCATCCCATAGCGGATGGGAACCGCGAAGGTGATGAAGGGTTCGCCCGGGCGCCAGATGCCATAGGAGAAAATGCCCACCACGCGGCCGTGATCGTCGAACACCGGACCGCCGCTGTTTCCGTGCCCGGTGCTGTTCACAGTCAATTGGTAAGTGTCGCCGAAGCTGCTGACCGTCGACTGGCTGCCGCGCACGATGCGCGCGATATTGCCGGCGCTCAGGGTGGGATCGGGGATCTCTCTCCATTTGGCTTGCCGGTTCAGCGGATCCGCGGAATCCGCCGCCCCATAGACCATCGGCGATGCGCCCGGATATCCCATGACCGTGACCGCGTCGCCTTGCTTGATCGAGTCATAATTGTCGTACAGTTCCACCTTGTGGACGGAACGCGGCAAATCGATCTTGATCATGGCCACGTCCGCGTTGTCGGAGACGCGCGCCGTCTTGGCCGGAATGCGGATGCGATTCCGGGGAAAGGTGACTTCCAAATAATCGTTGCGCCCATCTACTTCTTTACCGACAAGCCGGTTCGAAAGGTCCCGTACGTTTTCCGATTCGCAACTACCTTGGCAGAGGACCTTGGCATTCGCCGGCACCCAACTCGGGAAGTCGCTACTGGCTACCACAACCGGGCCGCTCGCTTTACCGTCGCTGCCGGTAAGACCCAGCGCCAATCCATAAGGATCGTCAAATCCATAAGGACTGTTCCAGCCGGCCGCCACGTGACGGTTGGTAAGGATGAAGCCATCGGAACTGATCACGAATCCGGAGCCGGAACCCGATTCGCCGATGGCTTTGTTCTCGCCGTCACCGTCACTGGTAGTGAGCAGCGGCTCCAGCTTATCCCCAACGTGAATGAACAGGGGCAATTTATCCACATTGACGTTCCAGCGGCGCACGAACCGGCCGCTCGAATCCTTCACGGCGTTGGGAACGTATTTTTGATAGATCTGGCGTCCGCTCTCGATGCTCACCATCTTCCAGGCGACTTCCACCTGCACGACAGAGTCGCCGTAAGTGGAGGCAATCTGGGCCGGCGTCATGCCGTCGGGGGCCACGCGCACCTCACGGGTGATAGTTGTATTCTGCGGTCTGCGGAACACCACAAACGCGGCAATCGCCGCGATCAGGACCACCACAAGGCCGACCACGACGAACATGTTGCGGCGCGTCTGCGATTTGGCTTCGCCGATCATCCGCTCGACGGTCGCTTTGCCCACCCCGGCCGGCGCGCCGGAGGGCGGCACGGCGGTGGGGACGCCACCAGGTGTCGAAGGAGCTTCCCGCGTGGGGGTCAGCGCGCCCTCGCTCACGCCGGCCAGCCGTGTCGGGCGGGCGGCCCCTTGAATCGGCGGGTCGACCTCGAACCGGAACTCGGGGCCACCGGCGCCGAGCTGCACGATGTCGCCGGGCGTCAATTTCGACGGGCCGAAGATGCGCTGTTTGTTGATGAAGGTTCCGTTACGGCTGCCCAGATCGCTGATCGAAAACTCCGGCGGCTCTTCCTTCTCCACCACGATCTTGGCGTGCCGCCGGCTGATAAGGTCTTCCTTCTCGGGATCGTACTTAATCTCGCAGGACGGGTCCCTCCCTATAGTCATCTCCTTGAAATGCTTAAAGGGGAACTCTTCCACTTGGTTGGCCCGGGACGCGCTCAAATGGTGTATTGCAACACGTCTATCCATCGATGACTCCGGCATTGTACGATTTCAAACAGCGAACAATTAGGATGATTATAGGTGCCGGAGGCATCAACCGCAAGCTTCACGCGGCCTATTACCAGGCGCGCGTCAGTAATAAAGTAGTGCATTAAAAAGCAACTTAAACATTTGATAACTCTGGCCACGATACTGGGGCCGCATGCCGAATAGAATCACGTGGCCGGCACCCAACCGGGCATCCACCAGGGCAGCCTTGCCGGCCAGATGCTTTTCGCCGAGCAGCCACCCGGAGGCCAGCACATTGGTGTTCGGATAGCGTACCGGCGCGCTTTCGCGTGTATCCCAGGCTGGGCTTTGCTCCGACCAGATGGCCAAATCCTCCGGTAGCCCAGCCGTAAGCGGGTGATGCGGATCGAGGCGCGCATTCAGCAGCGATCCCGGGGAATAGAATTCGGTGTTCGACAGGCCCGCCACGACATCGCGCGCGGCGACTCCCAGATGGCGGATAGCATAAGCGCTTGCGCGGTTGAGGAAAATCAGGGTACCGCCGGCAGAAGCGAATTGACGCAGGGCATCGTCTCCGGTTGGGCCAATGCCGCCTGTATACTCGGGCGGCATCTCAGCTTGCCGGTAGCCCGTTTCCAGGGCATCGGCACGCGAGTCGGGGAAGACGATGACATCGAATTGTCTCCGCAGTGCGCCGGCCTGGATCTCCCGGTTTGCGATGCTGGTATAGGCGAACCCGAACTGCTCCAAAACCCAGCGCGTCCAGCCCTCATCGGCGTTAGGGATGAAACTGCGGTAAATGCCGATGCGCGGCTCCTGGATCTGCTTCCAAGTGGCGCCTTGTCTGGCGGTGGAGAAATCGCCGGTAACCGAATTCCTCCAGACCTTGCCGCCGGAGCGCCAAATCTCGTTGATGGCCTTCCAGGAGTCGCTATCCGCTGCAAGCAAATCCGCCGAAGGCCAAGCCGCGATGCCCGGATAAAGGCTCTCCACAGGCGTGTCTGTGGCGTTTACTTGCACGCCCATGAGGAGCGGCAGCGTGTGGGCCGTAACGTCATAAGGGCGCTGCGGCGGGCCGCCGGGATAGAGTCGCAGATCCGGATAATGCTGCCGTTCGAGCAGTGCTTTGGCCCATCCGCTATAGGGCTGCGCCATGCGGATGACGTGATCGCCGGCGTCGTTATGCTCGATCTCCACCTGTCCGAACGCCAAGGTGTCGAGCAACTTGCGCGTCGCGCCCGGATCGCGCTGGTTGGCTGGAATCAGGAATCCCCACGGCGATTTGCGGGCCGTCTGCCGCTGTCCGATCCTGTAGAAATTGCGCAGCAGATCTTCGCGATGAATAGCGGCCTGATACAGGCAGGATTCCATGGCGATCAACTGGTCGTCTACGATATCGCGCAGGTGCCAGACGCCGCCCGGCCAGGGTTCGAGGAAGTTCCAGCTTCGTACACGCGCGTGGTAGCCGAGGCCGTTGGTCGCCAGCGCTTCGAAAGGCATCGTGATCGGGCTGGCCAGTTTCGCGCTCGCCGACTCGGTGAGGATGCGCATGCCCCCATGAAACGCCTGGTATGCGCGCGAAGGGCTCCAAAAATCGTATACGGCGTGGATGGCGACACCTGGCTGCCCCGCGGCGGTCAGATCGGCGGCCATGGCCGTGCCGATCATGTTGGTTTCCTGCATCAGGATGGCGTCGATGTTTGGCTCGGACGGATCGAGCCAGGGCGGCACGAAAATGCGCGCGCCGTTCGGAGCCATTTGGTGCACGTCGTAGACGATTTCAGGGTGCCAGAGGTTGTGCAGCTTCGAAATGGTCAATTGCGTTTCGCGCTGCGTGAACATGTACCAATCGCGATTGTTATCGTGCCCGGTGTATTTCTGGTAAAGCTGCGGCGGGCTGGTTCCTTCAAAGGGTGTGCCGAGCGTGCGCCGGTACCACGCGGTGACCAGATCCAGCCCGTCCGGGTTCAGCGAAGGCACCAGCAGGAAGATCGTATTCGCCAGGATGGCGCGGAAGCGCGGCTTGTCTTCGGTCAGCAGCCGATAGGCGAACTCGACGGCGGTTTGGGTGGATGCCAGTTCGGTGGAATGGATCGAGCATGTAATCAGAACCACGCTCCTGCCTTCGGCGATCAGCCCCTCGGCTTCGTTGGGCGAAGTCAGCCCCGGATCGGCCAGGCGCCGCTGGATCTCGCGATAACGATCCAGGTGCTGGAGCGTATCCGGCGACGCGATGGCCGCCGCGAGGAACGGCCGCCCTTCAGTGCTCTTGCCCAGTTCCTTGACCCGGATACGGTCTGAACTGGCTTCGAGCGTCTGAAAATACGAGACCACGCGCGACCAATCGAGCACCAGATGGTCCGCGCCCATGCGCTGGCCGAAATAGTTTTCCGGCGACGGGACGGTCGCGGCAAAGACGGCGGTGGCGAGGAGACCGGGCAGCCCGAACGCGCGGCGCAGCCGGGCGATCACGGGAGCGCCTCGAGCATCTGGCCTATCTCGTGCGGGCTGATATAGAAGTGCGGCGAGACACGCACCCATCCCTGCCTGGGCGCTGCCGCCACACGCGCGGCTTTCAATCGGCTCACGATCTCCCCCGCCTCAATTCCCGCCTTTCGGAAGCTGACAATGCCCGCTCCAGTGGCGGGCGTTCGCTCGACGAGCACTTCGTATCCCTTGGCCTGCACGCCCTCGGCTATGAGATCGCCGAGCCGTTGCACGGCGGGAGCGATGGTCTCCACACCGACCTGCAGCAAAAACTCGATCGACGCGCGCAGCCCATAGCAACCGGCGGTGTTGAGCGTGCCGCATTCGTACCGCCCGGCATCCGGGCGCAGCGCCATATCGCGGGAAGCGTAATCCGCAAAGTGCGCAGTGTTGGTCCATCCGAACTCCTTGGGTTCGACGGAATCCTGAAACCGCTGCGCGACAAACAGGATGCCGCAGCCCTCCGGACCGAGGAGCCATTTGTGCCCGTCAGCCGCCAAGGCGTCGATCTGCGCGCGCCGCACATCCACCGGAAAGGCACCGAGTCCCTGGATCGCGTCCACCAGGAAAGCGCAGCCGTGACGATGGCAGATCTCGCCGATGGCCTCCAGGTCGGCGCGATATCCGCTCAGATATTGTACAAAGCTGATGGCCAGCAGGCGGGCGCCGCGGCAGGCCTGGTCGATGCGGTTCAACGGATCGCGGCATGAGAGCCACTCGACCTGCACGCCAGTTTCTTCCAGGCGCTTCCAGGGGTAGTAATTGGCCGGGAATTCCTCGCGGAAGGCCACGATCTTGTCGCCGGCCCGCCAGGCGATTCCCATCGCGATGGTGGAGATGCCTTCCGACGTATTCTTGACGAGCGCGATCTCGTCGCGATGCGCGCCGATCAGCCGGGCCGCCGCCACGCGCAGCCCTTCGTAAGTCTCGAGCCACTGGCCGTAGTGCAGGCTGCCGAATTCCAGGGCGTCGGCCGCCAGCCACTGGATCGCCTCCGCCGCCGGACGGCAGAGCGGCGCCACCGCCGCATGATTCAAGTAGACCAGCCGTTCGCGCACCGGAAACTGGCCGGCATAACGGAGGTGCAGCGCCTCGGATTGTGTAATGCTCTCAGAACCCATTATCATGAATATACGTGAAAACGCCGGGAAGGAGGCGGTTCGAATGCGGCCGATGTGGGCCGGCGTCCTGATATCCAGTCTGTCCGTTGCCATCGCGCTCGCCGCCGATAAGAACGACGATCCAAACCAGATCGGCAACCGCGATGTGGGTAAAGGGCTGAACTGTTATTCGATGGAGAAAGAGATCGCCATGGGAAGACAGCTCGCCGGCGAAGTCGAGCGGCAGGCCAAAATGCTGACGGACCCGCTGATCACGGAGTACGTCAACCGCATGGGCCAGAATCTGGCGCGCAACTCAGACGCGAAGGTGCCTTTTACCTTTCAGGTGATCGACGATCCGGCGCTAAACGCATTCGCGCTTCCGGGCGGCTTCATCTTCGTCAACACGGGCCTGATCACCGCCGCCGAGACCGAGGCGGAGATGGCCAGCGCCATGGCGCACGAGATCGCGCACGTGGCCGCCCGGCACATGACCCGTCAGGCCTGCAAGATCCAACTGGCGAAAATCGCCTCGACCCCACTGATCTTCCTGGGCGGCTGGGGCGGATATGCGGCAAGGCAGGCTGCCAGGGCGGCGATTCCCATGACGTTTTTGTCCTTCTCGCGTGCCTATGAATCCGAAGCAGACTACCTCGGCCTGCAATATCTTTACGCCGCCGGATACGATCCCCAGGCGGCCCTCGACATGTTCGAGAAGATGATGTCTATCGAGCGGCAGAAGCCCGGATCCATCTCAAAGGTGTTTTCGACTCATCCCATGAACGAAGACCGGCTCAAGAAGGCGCAGAAGGAGATCGAACAGATCCTGCCGGCGAAGACGAAGTATATCGTAAGTACCTCGGAATACAATGACATGCGCGGACGCTGGCTGACTATTGAAAACCAGCGGAAGATGCAATCTGTCGAAAAAGGCGGTAAGGCGCCGATTCTGCGGCATGCCCCAGGGAGCGGGGCGCCGGATGCGGACGACACCGAAAGCCATCCCACCGCGAAACCGCGCGACCTCGCAGAGTAACCAGCGCGCCCTGCCATACGTATAGAGTTCTGCGCAGTACATTACGGCCGCTGTGTCAGATCTTTCGGCGGTTGAAGTGGGTGCGGGCGCGCCCGTTTGGACGTATAGTAAAAAGTGACAGGAGTTTTCCACAATGAAGCGGTTCTTGGCGGTGTTCGTGGCTTTCCTGGCAGCATTTACCTTCCTGCCAAACTCTTCTTTCGCACAGAGCAAGGGCGAGAAGGACCCGGATGAGATCGGCAATCGGGACGTCGGCAAAGGCGTTAACTTCTATTCGCTGGAGAAAGAAATCGCGATCGGCAAGCAGTTGGCGCAGGAGGTCGAGCGCCAGGCCAAGATCATCGATGATCCGGTAATCGCCGAGTATGTGAACCGCGTCGGGCAGAACCTGGTGCGGAACTCCGACGCCAAGGTACCGTTCACGATCAAGGTGCTGGATTCCGAGGAAGTGAATGCCTTCGCCCTGCCCGGCGGCTTTTTCTTTGTCAACTCCGGCCTGATTCTGAAAGCCGACAGCGAATCCGAGTTGGCCGGCGTGATGGCGCACGAGATCGCGCACGTGGCCGCCCGCCACGGTACGCGGCAGGCTACCCGCGGCCAGTTGATCAATATCGCCACCATCCCGCTGATCTTTATGGGCGGCTGGACGGGGTACGCAATTTATCAAGGTGCGAGCGTGGCCATCCCGATGGGTTTCCTGGCGTTTTCACGCGGCATGGAGCGCGAGGCGGACTACCTGGGCCTGCAATACATGTACAAGGCGGGCTACGATCCGACCTCGTTCGTGGACTTCTTCGAGAAAATCGAGACGCTGGAGAAACGCAAGCCAGGCACGGTCGCCAAGGTGTTTTCGACCCATCCCATGACCGAAGACCGTATCAAGGCGTCGCAGAACGAGATCGAGACGATCCTGAAGGCCAAGCCGGAGTACCTGGTTAATACCTCGGAATTCAACGACGTGAAGGCGCGCTTGTACGCCCTGCACAACCGCCGCCGGACGGACAAGAAAGACGATGGGAACCGTCCGACCTTGCGGCGCACACCGGGCAGCGGCAACGGTCCGGTGGACGACAATGGCCAGCAGCAGCCGGCCGATCAGGACGAGCGTCCCACGCTGAAGCGTCGCGACGGCTAGGAGTGGCCGCTTCCACTGTTTAGCTCTGGCCGCCCGGTTGTGTGCACGCTTTGGAGGAACTCGCGCAAACCGGGGCGCCCCGCGCCGCTGTCAACTCTGCGGAGTCCCCCCTGTATGGCGGCGCGGGAAGACGCGCTCCTTTGCGCTTGACACACGCAGCCGGGCAGCCCGTTATACCCTCACACCTTCCTGCGCATCCCGTAGCCGGAGTAAGGACCACGTACCTCGCGGTCCTGCGCGGTAGTCACAAACCCAAAAATGTCTGACCAACCAAGTCCCAGCGATCCACCGCCGAACTATAATACGTTAAACGGTGCACTTGGCGGAAGAAACAGTCAGATGCGGCGCTGCCGCCGCCGGCTCCGGAGCGCTTGCGGGTGGGCAGAATCACCTGATTGAGCGATTCCGGACGGGCGAGGTGTAGTCAGGAAGACAAGAGAATGATGCGAGCATTGTGCGTTTGCGTTATCACTGTTTGGAGCGCGGGGGCCGCCGTGCCGCCCGTGATTCCCGGCGACTCGGAGCGGGGCGCGAAACTCTTTCAAAACGAGCGCTGCATTCAGTGCCATAGCGTGAATGGCAAGGGCGGCAAGGTGGGCATGGACCTGAGCGCACGGGTGGATCGCGGCTTCACGCCGGCGCTGCTGGCGAGCGCCATGTGGAACCACGCGCCGGTGATGTGGGCGGCGATGGAAGGCGCCGACATCGAGCGGCCCCAGCTAACTCCTTCGGATGCCGCGGATCTGTTCGCGTACCTGTATTCGACGCGCTTTTTCGATAAGCCGGGCGATGCCGCGCGCGGCAAGCAGGCATTCACGGGCAGGCACTGCGCCGAATGCCACGGCATCACGGAGTCGCGGGCGGAAGGCGCGCCGCCGGTAGTAAAGTGGGAATCGCTCGGGCAGCCCATCGTGCTGGTGCAGCAGATGTGGGATCACAGCAGCAACATGCGTGAGGCCTTCGAGCGGCGGAAGATCGCGTGGCAGGAGTTGACGGCCCAGGAGCTGAGCGACATCCTGGCGTATCTGCGGAATCTGCCGGAGACGCGGGGCTTGGCCGCGCGCTTCTCGTTCACTTCGGGCGAAGGCGGACAGGCGGTCTTTGAATCCAAGGGCTGCGTGAATTGCCACGTCGGCAAGCTCGCGCTGGAGGACCGGCTGCACAACCTCGACCTGACTGAGATCGCCGTGGACATGTGGAATCACGCACCCAGGATGAAACAGCCCGTACCGCAGCTTACCGAAAACGAGATGCGGCAGCTTTTGAGTTACCTGTGGATGCGGCAGTTCGTGTATGCCAAAGGAGACGTGTCGCGCGGCAAGCAGGTGTTCGCGGCCAAACACTGCGCGGAGTGTCACAACGGCGGGGAACACGGCGCGCCGCCGCTGCCGGGGCAGGCCCGGGGATACTCGGAGATCACCATCGTCTCGGCGCTATGGAAACACGGGCCGCAGATGTTCGCCCGAATGCGGGAGTCGAAGATCAACTGGCCGCGGTTCAATAATGCGCAACAGATGTCGGATCTGGTGGCGTACTTGAACTCGGTGCAGTAACAGCTTCCGCAGTCACAGGATTTGACGAAAAATATAGGGAACGGGCCGCGCCTCTTGAGGCTTGGCCCGGGAAAGTCTGCGAACCCGCCCGAACATCTTACTAAATGTCGCCAGAGTAATCACTTAGGGCAAGGCTAAGACCCGCTCTCGGCCTTCGGACCAGTTTCGGATTCTTATCCTGGGGACTACCCGCAAGTTACAGATCGGATCCTAGGCTAAACCGCTGCCACTGGTATAGTGTGAGTGAAAAAGGAGCGCACTTCGTGGCACAAATCATTCCCCTCGGATTCGTGACAGCCGGCGGCACCCCCCTGACCTCAAATGTGCAGGCCCAATACGGGCAGCCCCTCCGATGCAACAAGGTACTCGTGCAGGCTTTTACAACGGCCAACTCCACCGACTATGTATTCGTCGGCTTCAGCGGCCTGAACAAGACCACCGGCGCCGGCGTCGCGGCGGTGTTGCAGGCGGGTCAGTCGGCGGTGGTGGGGGACGAACGGGATTCGAACGTAATTGATCCCACCTCGCTGTATGTGGATAGCATTTCGGGCGCGGCTGTAGTTACCGGCATGCTCTATCAACGTTAGTCATCCGTAGTTTCAATCAAGGCACATTACATTATGCGACGGATCGTTCTTACAGGATTAGTGTGCGCGCTGGCGGCCGGGTCCGCGCCGGCGCAGATGGTGGTTCAAGGCGGGGCGATTTCCTCGCGCATCCCGGCTGGCGCGGCGATCTGGTATGGCCCGTTGACACCGGCAAACACGACCGGCACCGACGGCGATTTCTATGTGAACACGGCGACCTACTGCTTATATGGGCCGAAGATCAATGGAGCTTGGCCGTTAAGCTGCACTTCCTCCACTCAACAGCTAGGCTACGTGGCCGAGAACGTGAGCAACAGGGGCGCGGCCGGCGGTTATGCTCCCTTGGACTCGAGCGGGCACGTGCCCGCGGCAAACCTGCCGGCCACTACATCAATCAACGGCACCAGCGTACCGGCCAACAACTCCCCGGATCAGACGGTAGTCACAACGGCGCCATCGGTGGGCGCGTGGGCAGCGCTGCCTTCGTGCCCGGATAGCGGCGGCAATCATCTGAACTACAGTGTAACCACTCACTCCTTCGTCTGCGGCAACACGGGTGGGACGGCGGGGAGCGTGGGATTCAGTGGCGTCGGCAGCGGAACGAATTCCAGCTCACTGATGATCAGCGGCAGCTTGGGTTACACGGGAACAGGGCAGGTAAACGCGAACCAGCTCGGTGGTGTGTCACTGGCAAGCCTGCCGACGGGGCTACTCAAGATCACGTCGGGAAGCGGTACGCCCAGCACCGCCACATCGCCGGATGTGACATCCGCGCTTGGATTCACGCCGGAAAACACCGCCAACAGGGGATCGGCCGATGGCTACGCACCACTCGATACGAATGCCCTCGTGCCGCTAGCGAACCTGCCACCGATCACCGCGATCAATGGCACGATGGTGTCCGTTAATAACGCGTCAGACCAGGTGGTAGTGACTACGGCGCCGTCATCCGGAGTCTGGACGGCACTGCCATCGTGCCCCGACAGCAGCGGGAGTCACTTGAACTACAGCGTGACTACACACAGCTTTGTGTGCGGCAGTTCCAGCGCGAGCGTGGGATTTGCCGGACTGGGAAGCGGAACTAACCCCAACGCACTTCTGGTGGGCGGCAGCTTGAACTACACCAGCGGAGGTCAAATCAACGCTAACCAGTTAGGAGGGGTGACTCTGGCCGGACTCAGCACGGGTTTACTGAAGAACACAACCGGGACCGGCGCGCCGGGGATTGCCGGCGCGGCGGACGTGACTACGGCCCTCGGCTTCACGCCGGAGAGCACGGCCAACCGCAACACCGCGAATGGTTATGCCCCACTCGACGCCAACGCACTCCTGCCCGCCGCCAACCTGCCTGCCTCGGCAGTAACAACTTCCACGCTCGGAAACGCGACGCTGGCCGCGAACGTGACTACGATGGCCAGCACCGGCGACGTAAATTCGGGCGGCAACGTGAATGCGACGGGCAATGTGTTCGCCAACTCGACGAGTTCGGCAGCCGGGTGCTTGCACCTGTCCGACGCCAACGGAGTCCACGATATGGGCATCTGTGCTCCTTCGTCCGGATTCAACGGGCTAGTGAACCTGATGGCCGCGGCGGGAACATCCGGCCAAGCAATCACCAGCGACGGCGCGAATGACCTGGTGTGGAGCAATGTGGCGAACTCGGTCTTCGGGCGTACGGGAACGGTCACGGCGCAGTCCGGCGACTATAGCTTTGCTCAGATCTCCGGAACGGTGGGCAGCACGCAATTGCCGAATACCGCGCTCATGACGATGTTATATGGGAGCTTCGCAGGCGGCACGGTGGCGGGCAGTACGACCATTTACGGCGGCGTTGGCCAAAACTCACTCAGCACGACTGAGAATGCGCGATCGGTATCTGTACCATTCGCCTGCACGCTGCGGAACTTCCACATCACCACGACCAGCGCCCAACCTACAGGCACAGGCGGCACGATGGTAATCAACGTGAGAGTGGCGGGCGCGAACAGTGGGATCACCGTGACGGTGAACCCGGGCGACACCGCGCAGGGTTACAGCGACCAGACACACTGGGCCGCGATGACCGCGAATCAGTCCATCGACATCCAGTTCGTAAACAGCAATACTTCGACCAGCGCGGCGGTAGGGACATGGAGCATCGGATGCATGCCAAATTGATCGGCCGGACAATTCTGTGGGCGTTGGCCTACGGGGTCGCCGCCGGGCAGACCTGCAACGTCCAAAATCCCACGAATTGCGCAAACACCGGATTGGCGGCGGGCCCGCCGACGCTCCAGTCATTTGTCGCCGGCGCCGCGCTGTCGCTGCCTGCCGCGCGCACCGCGGCCACTGCGCAGTCGCAGCCGCACATGCTGCTCTCGGCCCAAGTCGTGCCGGCCAGCCAGTCGTACATGACCAACGATCCGAAGACTTGCCCGAGCAGCGGCACGTGCTTGTACAACAACTCCGCCGTCATGCAGGGCTACATCAATTCGTTGGCCAACGCGCGGCCTTCAGGGGTGGGTCTGACCTCGGTGGATGTCAACATGTGGATGGGTCCGTTATTTGAATCCACCCAGTATTTGGCCGCGGGATCGAATGACTGCGGCACTTACGGACAATGTTACACGCCCGGCGCGACCAATGCGGGTTGGTACACGCGCAGCCTGGGAACTTATGACACGTTATTCAGCTACGCGCATACCGCGAAACATCTTCGGGTCCGCGTGGCTCCCACACCGACCGCCGACGTGTTGTCGGCCTGCGGCATCGCGACAGGTTACGGCAACTTCACGGTGGCGCAGATGGAAGCCTGCCTGATTCCGCTGTACGCCGCCGCCGCGTCGCGCTATTGGATCGACGATTTTACAGTGGTCCACGAGGTGTGCGGAGTTTGGGAACTAATGCTGAATACAGCGCCATACTGCGCCCTGAGTGTAGCGGATGCGGACACATTTGTACGGACCGCGAGCGCGGCAATTCGCGCGGCTTCGGCGAACCCGAACATCCAGATTGGCGCGGGGGCGATCATACCCGATGCGGGCGGCTCTCCATATAGCTGTACAAATTCGGGTAATTATTGGTGCGATTGGACTACTGTCCTGATGCCTGCGAACGTGCTGGATTTCGCGGGGTTGGATGTTTATCCGGACTCGTCCCTGCCTGCCTCGCAGTATTACTCGAAGACGTTGCCGCAATACGCCACCATGGCCGCCCAAGTCCCCTCCAACAAACTGCTATGGGCCAATGAATCGAGTCCGCTGCGATGGACACCACTGGCCGCAGGCGTCGGAGAAAGTGGCACCTATTGGGGCTGCGGCTACCTGGAGTGGCTTACCGACGGTACGTTTTCCAGTTGGGTCTCCGGTGTGGTGGGGGCCTGGGGTCCCGCGAATCACTTCTACGGCTGGTCTATTTTTCCCAGCGAACCGCTGATCTATCTGAGTTCAGACCCCAACAATACTCATTGCATGGCAGGCAGCGATGGATACGATCCCCTGGTGATGTCCAACCTGGGGAATGTATCGGCGGAAGGTCTCATGTACGCCGCCATCGCATCGGGACACAGCGCGGCCTTGGAAGGAAACGCTCACATCACCGGGCGCGCTCGCCTGGGCCACTGAAACCCTCGCGAGTGGCGATGCCTTCCCGGTATGCGCAATAGCTCCTGAACCCCAGGCGGCTGTAGATATCTCTGGCCACGACGTTCCTCTCTTCCACATTTAAAACGATCGTCTGGATGCCGAGTCTGAGCAGCTCTCCGGCGACTGCCGACGCCGCCTGCGTGCCCAGCCCGCGGCTGCGGCGATCACGCCGGGTGTAGACATTACCGATCGCCGCGACACTTTCCCCCACAGCCAGCACGTGCGTGCCGGCAGCCGCCAGAATTGCGCGCTCTTCGCGAACGCCGTAATAAACCCCGCGCCGCAGCATGGCCGGATCGAAGAACGCCGGCGCTTCGCCGGATGCTTCTCCCTCGCGATAGAGCTGCCGCAAGTCGTCCAGGTCGGCCGGCCCCAATCTCACCGGACGCCCTGCGGCGTGCGCGAAGTGGTCCCGATCAAGAACCATACGCCGCATCCGCTTCTCAGCTCGAACCCGGTAGCCCGCGCCGGCCAGCAGGCTGATAAATTCAGGACGCACCGAGAGATAGAATTCCCGTTCCCCATCGATCGAACCAATCAGCGGAGCAAGATCCGCTGTGTCTCCGTGCGCGAACAATACAGGCGGCTCGAATCCCCGATAGATCAGCAGCAATGCCGGGTGGCCTTCCGGGGCAATCAGCCAGCGCGCATGCGCGCTGTATTCAGGGGCCAGGTCGGCCAGCGCGTACACCGACCACACGCGATCCATCAGCAGGATCTCTCGGATCGCCGCCGCGTCAACGGTTCGCAGCATGCCGCAAATAAGCATCGTCGCCGCGAATCCAGTCTTCCCGCGGCGGCGAGAACAAGTCTACAGCCAGCGACTCTTCGAGCGCTTCCACCATGTGC
>DATKNQ010000093.1:0-17530 GCA_035541265.1 Bryobacteraceae bacterium | reverse complement strand
TCGGGTCGCATCCCTGCGTGGCCCTATCCTCCGCTCAGGTACTCCCAGAGTGGATCAACCGCAACCTCGCCGGCAAGGTTTTGGCAGCCAATGGCGATAACCCCCTTAACTTCGTGTCTCACTCCAAGGGTTCACTTCAAGAAACGCGTAGGCGCCTCGGCGCCCCCTTCTGCACCGGTGCCAGCCAGCCCAGTCGCCGCCGCCCCGCCGCCTTCTCCGGACCCACTGCACGGAACCACCGTTAACTTCCAGGTCGATGGGTACTACGGCTACAACTTCAACGCGCCGATCGGCCGCGTGAATCTGCTTCGTGCTTACGATGTTCTGAGCGATGCATTCAGCTTGAATCAGGCATCGATGATTGTTGAGAGCGCGCCGGACCTGTCCATCGGCAAGCGATTTGGCGCGAGGCTCGACCTGCAATGGGGGCAGGCCACCGAGACTCTGCAAGGCAATGGGTCCAACGAATTGCGCCCCGACGTTTACCGCGCCATCTTCCAGGCGTACGGAACCTACATCATCCCGCTCGGCAATGGCGTGACTGTCGATTTCGGTAAATGGTCCAGCTCGCTTGGCATCGAAGGTAACTATACAAAGGACCAGATCAATTACTCCCGCCCGCTATGGTTTGACTATCTGCCGTTCTATCACATGGGAGTCCGGGCGAATTATAAGATCAACGACGAGCTGAGTGTGAATTACTGGGTGACGAATGGCACGCAGCAGACCGAACCTTTCAATGCCTTCAAGGATCAGCTCGCCGGATTCGTTCTTCAGCCGCGCAAGACAGTCGCCTGGACGGTCAATTATTATCTCGGCCAGGAGCATCCCGATTTGAACATTTATCCGAACGCCGCGCCTGGCAGCCTGCCGAATCTGCCGACTCTACAAGGTATCCCGTTTTCGCCGATCGTGAATCCGCCCACAGGCCGTTTGCACATCCTCGATAGTTACGCCACCATACAGGCTTCTCCCAAGCTGCTCTTCGCCGCGGAGGGAGACTATGTCATCCAGCGGCTCTACAGCAATTCGTCACCAGGCTACACCTATGGCGGGGCCGGATACCTTCGCTATCAACTCACGCCGAGGCTTGCCTTCGGTGCGCGCACGGAATACATGGCGGACCATAGCGGATTGTTCAGCGGCGTGCCGCAGATCCTGCGGGAGGGCACCATCACAACCGAGTATAAGTTCGGCGAAGGATTTCTGACGCGCCTCGAATACCGGCGCGACTTCTCGAACCAACCTTACTTCTATTCCGGCACGCTGGGAATCTTGAAGAAGGAGCAAACCACCGCGACGGTCGGCGTAGTGTGGTGGTTCGGCGGCAAGCAAGGCGCCTGGTAGTTCAGGCCGCCCGCACCCAGACTTTCTGCGCCGCCGAGCGTCCTAATTGCACGCGTTGCCCATCGACTCTCAGGGTCAGCGTGTCATCGGCGTTTCTCGCTTCCACGGTCACCCGGGAACCGGGCCGCACGCCCAGGCCTTCCAGATATTCAAGCAGGCTGCGGTCGCGCTCGTAGACGCTGGCGACGGCCACGCTCTGGCGGGCGGGACTCTCGTCAAGCGTAGTGAGACCGCGGCGGCGGCGGTCAGCGGGTGTGTCCACGCCCACCAGGTTGCCATGCGGGCAGGCTTCGCCGGCGCCGAGCTTCTCCACCAGCTTGCGCTCGAAATCCGCGGAAACAGCGTGTTCGAGTTGCTCTGCCTCCTCGTGCACCTTGTACCATTCCATGCCGAAGATCTCGGTCAACATGCGCTCGATCAGGTGATGGCGGTTCAAAATCCGGCTGGCAATCTCGCGGCCCTCGGAAGTCAGTGTAATGTGACCCTCGTCATCCACGTCGATCAGCGCGTCCCGCTTCAACCGCTTAATAGCCATCGTTACCGCGGGTGCGGTTACACTCACCCAACGCGCCAGCGTGGCTGCCTTCACGCTCTCGCCTTCCGACTCCGCTTCAGCGATCGCCTTCAGGTAATTTTCCTTTGAAATGGTAATCTTCACGCTTGCTCCGATTGTATCGCGCTGTGGGAGAATCTTAGTGCACGAGGATCATCCATGGAGCAACTGCTGGCGGCCCTCCAATCGGCGCGTGTCTACGATCTGGCGCAACCATATTATCCGGGAATGCCGCATCATCCAAACCATCCGCCCTTCCTGTTCGGTCTGAATAAGAAGCATGGCGATTACGTGGCGCGCAATGGCGCGAGCTCGGCTTCCGAAGGTCTGACATTGGGCGGCCATGTGGGCACGCACATCGATGCGCTGTGCCATTTCTCGTGCGGCGGCAAATTGCACGGCGGCGAAGAAGCCGCGGGATTGCAGAGCTACGCGAGCGGCCTGGAACTGCACACCGTCGATACCATCGCGCCCATCCTGCGCCGCGGCGTGTTGCTGGACATCGCAGAGCAGGCCGGCATGCGCGAGTTGCCTGCCGATTTCGAGATCGCGCCGGAGCATCTGGAGTCGGCCGCCACCGCGCAGCAGGTGGAGGTGCGCGCGGGCGATGTGGTGCTGATGCGCACGGGATGGGCGCGCTTCTGGGACGATGCCGCGCGATTCATCTCGCAGGTGCACGGGCCGGGACCCGGTGAGCCGGGCGCGCGCTGGCTCAGCAGCCGCGGTATCTTCGCCGCCGGTTCCGATACCGTGGCGTTCGAAAAGGTGCCCGATGCCAACATGCCGGTGCACGTCCACTTGCTGGTCGAGAGCGGCATCCACATCATCGAGTGTCTGAACCTGGAGCAACTGGCTGCGGAGCGGCGGTACACGTTCCTGTTCGTGGCTTCTCCGCTGAAAATCCGCGGCGGCACCGGATCGCCCATCCGCCCGCTGGCCATCGCATGACCCCGCCACCCGATTCCGCGCCGATCCGCGAAGGCGAGCAGATCGACACGCCGGCGCTCGCGGCCTATCTTCGCGGCAAACTGCCGGGCGTCGAATCGGGTCTGACCGTGCGGCAATTTCCCGGCGGCCATTCCAATCTGACGTATCTGCTCGAAGCCGGCCAATGCCAGTATGTGCTGCGCCGGCCGCCGCTCGGCCCCGTCGCGCCGAAAGCACACGATATGGCGCGCGAGTACAACGTGCTCGGCGCCGTGAATCCCCTGTTTCCCCAAGCGCCGCGCGTGTTCCTGCTTTGCGAGGATCCCCCGGTGATCGGCGCGGTTTTCTTCATCATGGAGCGGCGGCACGGCCTGGTCCTGCGCCGCGAGATTCCTGCGGCATATGCGAGCGATCCCGATTTCGGAAGGCGCGTCAGCGAGGCTTTCGTCGATTGCCTGGCCGCGCTGCACGCCGTGGATGTGAGCCAGGTGGTGCTCGGCAAGCCGGCGGGATTTCTGGAACGCCAGGTAACCGGCTGGGCGGAGCGTTGGCGGCGGGCGCAGACGGATGAACTCCCACGCATGGATGAGCTCATCGCATGGCTGAATCGCCGCCTGCCGGTTTCGCCCGCGCCCACGCTCGTGCACAACGATTACAAGCTCGACAACCTGATGCTCGATACCGCTGATCCCGGGCGCGTAGAAGCCGTACTCGACTGGGAAATGGCAACAGCCGGCGATCCGCTAGTGGATCTCGGCTGCGTGATGTGTTACTGGCCGGAAGCCGCTGATCCTCCCGTGCGCCGCGACGCGCTGAGCAGCATCACTACGCTTCCCGGTTGGTTCACGCGCGCGCAGCTTGTGGATCGCTACGCGCGCCTCACCGGGCGCGAGGTTACCGGCCTCGGCTATTATGAAGTGTTCGGGATTTTCAAAATCGCCGTGGTCCTTCAGCAGATCTACTTCCGGTATCGCCGCGGGCAGACCCGTGACGAGCGCTTCAGTAATTTTGGCCAGCGCGTGCGCGGGCTCGTGGAAGTCGCGGCCGGTCTCGCGGAGCAAGCCGGTTGAGTTCCCTCTATCTCATACGCCATGGCCAGGCCGGCACGCGTGGAAATTATGATGCTCTGTCGGAATTGGGCCACCAGCAAGCGCGCTTGCTGGGCGGGCATCTCGCTGCACAGCGGATTGTATTCAAGGCCTTCATCGCCGGATGCCTGCACCGCCAGCAGCAGACCGCCGCGGCCGTGTGGCGCGCCTATCGCGAAGCCGGCGTGCCGGTTCCCGATATCGTCTCCGACCCGCAGTGGAACGAATTCGATCTGACCGCGGTTTTCACTGAGTACGCGCCGTTGCTCATGGCCACCGATCCGCGTTTCAAACAGGATTACGAGGAAATGTTGCGGAAGCTCGAAGACGAAAGCTCCCCGCTGCATCACTCATGGACCGATTGTGACACGCAAGTGATGCGCGCCTGGATGGAAGGCCGCTTTCCAGCGCGCACTACTGAATCGTGGGAGGCGTTCCGCCGGCGCGTTCTCGAACGCCGTGCGGCGCTCGGCGCATATCAATCGGGCGATGCGGTGGCCATCTTTACCTCCGCTACTCCCATCGCCCTGTGGGTTGCGTCGAGTCTGGACGTCACGGACGGGCACATCATGCGCATCGGGGGTGCGATGTACAACACCGCGGTCAACACGTTCCGCCTCCGCGGCGAAGAAGTGACCCTGTTCAGCTTCAACGGCGTGCCGCACTTGGATGAGCCGAGCCGGCGCACCTTCCGGTAGCTACCATGCGAATCATTGAGAGTCTTGAAGAGTTGGGCGCGCTCCTCGGCCAGGAAGTGGCCGTGGGCGACTGGTTCACGATGGACCAATCCCGCATTGATGCCTTCGCCGATGCCACGGGCGACCATCAGTGGATTCACCAGGATGTGGCGCGCGCCAAAGCCGAATCGCCCTACGGCGGGACCATCGCGCACGGCTTCCTGACGCTGTCGATGCTCAGCAGCCTGTCGCGCGAATGCTTCGAGATCGGCGGCTTTCGGATACGCATCAATTACGGTCTGAATCGCGTGCGTTTCCCCGCCGCGGTTCCAGCCGGTGCGCGCATGCGGCCACACTTCACGCTGCAGACGCTCGAGGAGATCGAGGGGGGGTATCAGATCGTATGGGTGGTCAACATGGAAGTGGAGGGCGGCAGCAAGCCCGCGCTCTACGCCGAGTGGGTTGTGCGCTTGTATCGCTGATCGCGTGGCTGGCCGCGGCTCAGACCCGGCCCGGCATTTTTCGCATTCAGCCCGTACGGCCGGTGGCCGAACTGCGCACCGAAGCGCTGGCCGCCAAACCTCCCGCCGAGGCCGGGCACTTCCGCCCGTCCGATCTGGTGGACTTGACGACGCTCGATCCGCGCATAAAGCTCGACATCCGCTACGCGACGGCCGGCAATTTTCTGAGCACGCCCGTCTACTCATCGGCGCGCGCCTTCCTGCAGCGGCCGGCGGCGGAAGCGCTGCTGCGCGCGCACCGCGAGCTGTTGAAGCAAGGCTACGGCCTCGAGATCTTCGATGCCTACCGCCCCTGGTACGTGACGAAGATGTTCTGGGACGCCACCCCGCCGGACAAACACGAATTTGTGGCCGATCCATCGCAAGGATCGCGCCACAATCGCGGCTGCGCCGTCGATCTCACGCTCTACGATCTGAAGACGGGAAGCGAAGTGGAGATGACCGGCGGATACGACGAGATGTCCGAACGCTCGTATCCGACTTACACGGGCGGCACGCCGGAGCAGCGCGCGCATCGCGACCTGCTGCGCCACGCCATGGAGAAGCAAGGCTTCACCGTCTACGAGACCGAGTGGTGGCACTTTGACTATCGCGACTGGAATGAATACCCGATCAGCAATGTGCCCTTCGAGCAGATCGGACAGCCTTAGGCGGTCACTGGCCGCTTCGCAGAGTCTCCAGCAGCCGCAACACCTCCCGATAGCATTGATCAAGTGAGGGCGCACGGAGGGCGAGATCGAGGCTGAACATGCTCGTTAGAGAGGGCTGATCGACGTTTGCGGAGTAGGACCGGTCGTACGCCCGTTGTTCCAGCCATTCCTTTGCCCCGCGTATCGATTCCGGTTCCGCGGGAGGCTCCAGATCTGCAGGGAGATGTCCGTGCCCGCGAAGCGAGTTGGCCGCCGCCAAAAACCACGACTCGAACTGCTTGTTGGCCAGTACAACTGCCGAGGGCAGGTCGCCTCGTGCCGCCCGCGTTCGCGCCAGTAGCTTCGGCGCCAGTTCAGCCGGACAATCGTCATCGCTGTCCAGTACCACCAGAATGCCTCCGTCCCTGCCCGCCAACCCCGCGGCGAGTACGACGGCTCTCTCCAGTTCGCCCGGCTTCAACAGCCGGCTCTTGGGAACGCGGACCGGATGGGGCACCTGCACCGCTAGGCTCGGGTCAAACCGATGGGCAATGCTGCGGATGAGAATTGGAACCGACTCGCATTCACCGTGTCCTTCGACCACGCAACCGATTCTCACCGGCATCAGCTATGCTCGATGTCCAGAAGACGGAGCTGTTTCTAGATCCTTTCGGGGGCGGCGGCTGGGTCAGGTCTTAGCTGATCCATGCGCAGCAGTTCTCCGGCAGTGTACAGCCGGTCCTTCAACGCAAGTCCGGCCGGTCTCATCCACCGTCGCAATGTGGGTCGAACCTTTCTCGGCATACACAGCCAGAATGGACCCCGCGTCGATGTTCTCATCGTCCAGCAGGTCCGGACTGTGGCTGGTCACGATGACTTGGGTTGTCCGGCTGGCCCCCCTTAAACCGTCGAGCAGCAGACCGGCCGCGGCGGGATGGAGCGCAATCTCCGGCTCTTCGATCGCAACCAAAGGTACGCGCGGTCCGGCGCGATTACCGGATTGGAACAACGCTACGAGGATTCCAAGAGCGCGCACGGTGCCGTCTGACATATTGGCGGCGAGGAATCGCCAAGGATCGCGGGAACCAGCGACACGTTGGCGGAACTCTAGTGTCTCCTGGGGCCCGACGACCTTCACATCAACTCCCTGAACTCCAGGGACTACCTTTGATAGGTATTTCTCGATTCGCTCCTTTCGATTGTGCTGGTTCTTCGTCAACTGGGCGAGCACGCTGGTAATATTGCTGCCATCCCGCGCTAGAAGTTGTCCCGCATCGGGCGATTGCAGATCGCGGATCCGATCCGGATTGAGACTATAAAAACCCATGTGCGAGAGAGCTTCGTAGACGGGCCTGAACTGCGACAGCCCGGAGGCGTTGACCAGGTAAAGACGGTCGATAACCGCTATGGGTCCTGGCTGGGTGCTCGCGACGACTTCGCCCGACTGGATGCGGAAGTACTGAGTCTCTCCGAGAGCTTCGGCAGGGTGAACTCTCACTCTTCGTTTTGTACTTCAAAACCGCCCTGCGGACGGGCCCCGATCCGGAACGCGTAGTGGCCGGTTTCGCCCGTTGGAAGCGAAAACGACAAGCGCAATCCGAAATGATTCGGGTGCCCGCCGGACCGCCGGCGCACCTCGTTGATGCCGCCCCGGTCGCGAATGGTGTGCTCCAGCGATGTGCGCAGCGAGTCGGTTACGAAGCGCAGAGCGTCCAGGAAACTACTCTTGCCCGCCCCATTCGGCCCTACCAAGAATGTCAATGGGCCGAATGCGACGTCGCGTGCAGGCGATGCTCTTGTAGTTCTTCAGCACAATTCGGGTCAGCAGCGTCGAACTCATTGTCGTAGGCCGCTCAAGCCAGCCAGCCGCGCTTCTCCTTCCACCGCCCCCGCGTGAAATCGGGGAACTTCACCGGTGCGCTGCCGTGCGCCACCGACGCTTCGCTCAACGGACCGGGTGCGCTCCACGCCGCCGCATCGTACACGTCTATATCCGGCGCGGTTCCCTTGCGCATGCATTCGACCAAGCGGTAGACCATCAGGAAATCCATGCCGCCGTGGCCGCCCAGCTTGCGCGCCAGTTCGCCTTCGTGCTTCCACAGCGGATGCTCGAACTGATCCTTGTATTTGTCGATCGTCGTGTATTCCTCCGAATTCGGATCGTCGAAATAGATGCGCGGCGGATAGTCGCGGAAAATGCCTTTCACGCCGGCAATCTGGTTGAGGCGATCATATGGCTGCGCATTCACCACGTCATGCTGCAGTGTGATCGTGAGGCCGTTGGCGGTCTTGATCAGCGACGTGTTCATGTCGCCGCAAATATATTTCTCCTTCCACTTCGGGCTGTCTTTGGGTACGTGCGCCGCGCGCCAGGCGTCCAGGCCGCGCTCGGGCGAGCTCATCGAAACCAGGTAATCGAAGCGGTCGCCGCGATTGATGCCCATGTAGTTGGCCACCGGCCCGAGCCCATGCGTGGGATAGAAATTACCGTTGCGTTGGGTGTGCGGAAAACGGCGCCACAGCCCCTCGCTCTTGTCCGAGAACAGCAGGCTGCGCAGGTCGTGCAGATAGGCTCCGGCGCCGTAGAGCAGATCGCCGAACATTCCGGCGCGCACCATGTTCAACACCATCAGCTCGGTGTAGCCGTAGCAGCAGTTCTCCATGATGATGCAATGCCGGCGGGTCTTCTCCGACGTATCCACCAGCTTCCAGCAATCCTCGATGGTCAGGGCTGCCGGCACTTCGACGAAAGCATGCTTGCCGGAGTTCATAGCCGCCAATGCCATGGGGACGTGCCATTCCCAGGGCGTGGGAATGTAGGCGAAGTCCACGTCATCGCGCTTCAGCAGATTTTCGAAATCGTGCTCGCCGTTGGCATAGACCGCCGGCGGCTTCTGGCCGGCGCGCTCCACGGTGGCCTGTGCGTCGAGTGCGGCTTGCTTCACCACGTCGCACACTGCGGTGACCGTCAGCCCGTCGACTCCTAGGAACTCCTTCAGCATGCCGGAGCCGCGGCTGCCGCAGCCGATCAAGGCCATGCGCACGTTGGCGCGCGCTTCAAACGGCATGCCGATCACGGACGAATGGGACTCCGGCGGAGCGGCGCCGGCGGTCTGGCTGATGAGGGCGGCGCCTGCGCCGGCCATTGCGCCGCGCAGCAGGTCGCGCCGGGATACGGGAAGCTTTGGCTGATCTGATTGCATGTACCTATCATATGCGGATAAGCTGAGGGCTGAATGAGCGAGTGGTCGCCCACATCGTGGCAGAGCCGGCCCGCGGAACAGCAGCCTTGCTACCCGTGCATGGCAGAAGTCGCGCGCGTCGTCGACGCGATCTCCAAATTGCCGCCGCTGGTGACTTCGTGGGAGATCAACGCCCTGCGTGGCCAACTCGCGGAAGCCGCGCGCGGCGAACGCTTCCTGTTGCAGGGCGGCGACTGCGCCGAACGCTACGATCATTGCGATTCCAACACCATCGCCAACAAGCTCAAGATCCTGCTGCAAATGAGCCTGGTGCTTGCGCTGGGAGGCCAGCGGCGCGTAATCCGCGTGGGCCGTTTCGCCGGCCAGTATGCCAAGCCGCGTTCCGACGAGTTCGAAACCCGCGACGGCGTGACGCTGCCGAGCTATCGCGGCGATTTGATCAACTGCCCCGAGTTCACCGTGGCGGCCCGCACGCCCGATCCGCAATTGATGCTGCGCGGATACGAGCGCGCCGGGCTCACCTTGAACTTTATTCGCGCCCTGGTGACCCGCGGCTTCGTGGATCCCGCGCGCCTCGATTATTGGAACCTCGACTGGGTGAAAGATTCGCCCATGGCCGAGGAGTACCGGCGTGTCGCGCACCAGATCGGCGAGTCCATCCGCTTCATGGAAAGCCTGATGGGCATGCATCCCGGCGAGCTGCAGTGGATCGATTTCTTCACCAGCCACGAGGGCCTGCATCTGCCCTACGAGCAAGCGCAGACGCGGCGCGTGCCCCGCCAGGAAGGCTGGTACGATCTTTCGACGCACTTCCCCTGGATCGGCATGCGCACGGCTCATCCCGGCGGTGCGCACGTGGAATTCTTCCGCGGTGTCCGTAATCCGATCGGAGTCAAGATCGGACCGGCGATAACGCCCGAGATGCTGCGGGAGATCATCGCCGTGCTGGACCCCGAGAACGAGCCCGGCCGCCTGACGCTGATTCACCGCTTCGGCGCGGACGCGATCGCCCGGTGCCTGCCCGCACTCATCGGCGCCGTGCATTCCACGGGCAAGACCGTGCTGTGGTGCTGCGACCCGATGCACGGCAATACGCGCACCACGGCGGACGGTATCAAGACCCGCAATTTCGAGGAGATTCTGAGCGAAGTCGACCAGGCCTTCGATATCCACGCGAGGTGTGGCAACCGGCTCGGCGGCATCCACATCGAAGTCACCGGCGAGAACGTTACCGAGTGCATCGGCGGCGCGCGCGGACTGCGCGAGGCCGATCTGAAGCTGGCCTACAAGTCCGGCCTCGATCCGCGGCTCAACTACGAGCAGGCCCTCGAAATGGCGCTGTTCATCTCCCGCAAGATGAGCACGGGGGCCGCCGCCGGCCGCTACTGAGGCACTCCCCGAAACCGCCTCGCGCCCCTCAGAAACGCCTTGTATCCGAACGGGGCGGGGACTACTATATGAGTGGAGGTTATCGAGATGAGAATATCCTTATTATCGATCGTGCTCCTCCTCGCCGTCGCCTTAACCGCATATTCGCAGGATCAGCCCGCCGCACCGATGATGAACACCGTCGACCCAGCCTCGGGCAGGGCCGGAGATGTACTGACGGCGCAGGGAGCCGGTCTGGGCCAGAATGCGGTGACGGCGCTTTATTTGACCAATGGTCAGGTGGACACCAAGGTCATTATCATTGAACAGACGCAGACATCGATCAAGTTTCGGATCCCGCCCAATGCGAAGGCCGGACGTTTTGCATTGATGGTCCTCACGGCGGGCAAAGGCGCAAAGCTGATTGAAGAACCGGTGAAGGTGACGGTCGAGCCGGAAGCCGGAAGTCCGGAAACCTAGAATCGCGGACCGGATACGGTGCCCCTTTGTGAGCAAGCGGGCATCAACGTTAACGTCACGGGCCTGAGGCAGGCAACGCCTGCCATGAGGTGCGAGCCATGTTTGACACCCTCGACGCAAGATTCAAGCAGGACGACGCCGCGGAGATCTCCACCAGGGAACGGATCATGAAGATCACGGCGATTGTGGTTATTTCGGTCGCCTTGTTCAGCGGCCTGTATCTGGCGGTCAAGTTTCTCCAGTAGCCTGGGTGGACCGCCGCTACAGCCAATGTTAAAATACGGTTGAATCGTTGGGAGGTCGTCTAACGGTAAGACTGCAGACTCTGGATCTGCGTATCGGGGTTCGAATCCCTGCCTCCCAGCCAACCGCGCACCGCCTCACGGCCCTACTACGGGCAATGTGATGTAGCTCTGTTTGCCTGCCTCATGATAGACCCGCTGGACGGCCTTCCGATAATCCTCCGGTTTCGCCCAGAAAATGTTGGGCACGTACGTCTGCGGATTGCGGTCGTAGAGTGGGAACCAGCTCGATTGGATCTGCACCATCATGCGGTGACCTGGCAGGAAAACGTGATTCGCCGTCGGCAGGTCGAAGCGGTATTCGAGCGGCGCATTCGCCGCGATGGGGTGCGGTGTCTCCAGGCTCTCGCGATAGCGCCCGCGGAAGATATCTGCCGACACCATGAGCTCGTAACCGCCCAGCGCCGGCTGCGACGCCACTTCGTCGGGGTAAACGTCAATGACCTTCACCACCCAATCGGAGTCGGTGCCGCTGGTTGACGCGACCAGGTTCACCGCCGGAGTCCCGCTGGTCTTGATTGGGGTGCTGAGTACGTCAGAGACGAACGCCAGCACATCGGGACGGCCGCCCGGTTCGCGTTGATCATCCACCAACCATTCCGACCACGTTTTGCGGCGCTCCTCGCCGATCGGCAGAACGCGAAAGGGTACGGGTTTGGCCGGATCCGAGATATATTCCTCAAACTCCGTGCCGCCGGCCTGGGGTGCGCTGAAGCTCAGCTTCAATCCGGGTTCGAGATACAGCGGTTGCGGATGGATGCTGCAACCGCTGGCGCAGCCGGCCGGCCATGACGGCAGCCGCTCCCACATGTTGGTTCCGGTTTCAAACGCCATGACCGGCGGTAGATCGGCCTTGGGCGCGCCATCCTTCAGGTACTGATCCAGAAAAGGCCGCAGGATCTTCTCGCGGAAGTAGAGTGCCGTATTGCTGTTGAAATGCAGCGGGCCGAGCGAGCTGCCGTCGCCAAGCTCCCCTCCGTGAAACCACGGCCCCATCACCAGGTGTACCATGTCGTTGTGCGTATTCTTTGGCTGGATGGCCCGGTACACCGCCAGCGCGCCGTAAATGTCTTCCTGGTCCCACAAGCTATCCACCAGCATGACGGGTATTGTGAGCGGCTGTGCAGCCAGCACGCGATCCACCGCCTGATCGCGCCAGTATGAGTCATACCCCGGATGCTCCGCGATCTTCCGCCAGAAACCGGCCTGCTCCAGGCCGTGGCGGATCGCCTCTTCGCCCGCGGATCCGGCATCCAGATACTCCGCGTAGTCGTCGTAGTGGCTCCGCCACCACTTGTCGTCGGAACCGCGCGTGGATTCCTGGCCGTAGATATAATCCAGGCTGCCCATCTGGCGGAACGCCCCATAGTGGAACCAGTCATCGCCTCGCCAGCCATCCACCATGGGATTCATGGGCACCGCTACTTTCAGCGCCGGGTGCGGATTCACCAGCGCCATCAGGGGCAGGAATCCATCGTACGAAATACCCAGGATGCCTACCTTGCCGTTGCTCTCCGGAACGTTCTTCACCAGCCAGTCCACCGTGTCGTAAGTGTCGGTCGAGTGATCCACCGGCGTAGGGTTCCACGGCCCGTGCAGCGGCCGGTTCATCACGTAATCGCCTTCCGAGCCGTACTTGCCGCGCACATCCTGCACCACGCGAATGTAGCCGCCCTCCACGATCACGTCGGTGACGTTGTCGTAGCCCTGCAGCGTCGGACCTAGGTGCGAGCTGCCGCCGTGGCTGGTCATGCCGGATGCATCGTAAGGCGTGCGCGTGAGCAGCATGGGCGCAGCGTGCGCTCCCTTGGGTATCAGGATGACGGTGTGCAGCTTCACGCCGTCGCGCATGGGGATCATCACGTCGCGCTTCACATAGTCGAAGCTACCCGTATGCGGGACAAACTTCGCGGGAATCTCGCTCGGCAGGTCAGGATATTTGGGAGCCTGGGCCGCCGCCATTCCAGCCAGCAGGCAGAAACTCCAACATCCGCGGATTACGTTTCGCATTGCGGTTAGTATAACAACGGAACGGCTATTTCCCGCGCTGTAGCTCGCCGCGGATCTCCATCCAGATGCGGTAGTAATGCCATTCCGGTGGCGCGTCTGGTTCTTCGATGTGATCCGGCCGCAGCACCAGGTTCCTGGTGGCTAGCAGGATCTGGCGCACCTTCGGATTCTGCGCCAGCTTGGCCCGCATGGCGGCGGCGATCAAACGGTAATGCTCGCCCTTCGTGCGCGAACGGTATGGCATCCGGCGTCCTTCGAAGGTCACCCAATCGATGCCCATCTTCCGCATACTGGCCTCCGCGGCCGTGCCGGCGTCTTTGGCCTCGAACGCAGTCATCTGTGCGACTTCAGCGCGCGCGTGCGGCCAGACGATTCCGGGAGCCTGCGCACGCGGGTCGCCGGGACCTTCGGGATAGAGCATCATCTGCCAGAATCCCTCAACGCTCGCGTATCGCTGGCCGCGGAAGGTGAAGGGAGTCGCGGCGAAGTTCGAGAGGATTCCCAGTTCGTTGCGCTTCGAGAGAATCACTTCGCCGGGCCGTGCGGCTTGCGGCAGAATCTCCCAACTGGCTTGCTGGCTCTCCGGCACCGGCGTCCACCAGCGTGCCGGGTATTTTCCGCTCGGCTGCGCCAAGGCCAACGCGGCCGCGAAGAACAACCAACCCATTTCCGGCTCCATTATCCCGTTTCGGAGCTAGAATACTGGCAGGAGTGGACCATGTCTACTATCGTAGTGTACGTGGCTTATGGTTTCTCCGTCGCCCTTGCGTTGCTGCTGGTTTACCTTTTCCACGCGCGCTGGTATTGGCATGTACTGAGCGTGCTCGCTGCCCTCGCTGTGGGGTTCTCTCCGCCCGTGCCGGGCTGGGATGGTCTCAGCCGGGACGTGACCTATGGCATGGTGGTCCTGTTCCTGCTGGTGTGGGGAGTGGCCGAGCCCTTCGCGCACCGCTTCCACCGGCACGCTCACGGCGCGCCCGGCCACGCATAACGAGGATTTGCCATTGCGGTCCCGGCGTGGCTGACCGCAACACAATCTAGTTCTGGTCCTGCGTGATGTGCGCGCGGCGGTTCCGCTGCCAGCAGGCTTCATCATGCTCGTCGCAGATCTGTTTTTCTTTGCCGAAGCTGACGGTCTTCAGTTGCGATGCCGGGACTCCGAGCGACGCCAGGTAATCCTTGGCCTGGTGCGCGCGCTTGTCGCCCAGCGCCATGTTGTATTCCTCCGAGCCGCGTTCATCGCAATATCCCTGCACGGTAAGCTTGTAATCCGGGTACTGCCGCAGGATCTCGCCGAGTGTCTTGGCATCGGCCTCCAGCGCCTTCTCCGCGTCCGGCCGGATATTGTGCCGGTTGTAGTCGAAGTAGGCATCCTGAATGCGGTTGAGTAACGTCTGGATCTGATCCTTAGTCGCTTGATCCGGCATGCGGGACGCCGCGTGCACCATGACATTGACGCTGGTCGTCGCGGAAGCTTCTCCACCCGGCCCTTTGGCCGTCAGAGTGTAGACGGTATCGGCACTGGGGAACACGGTGCGGCTGCCGTTCTCTTGTACCTGTCCGACCGCGGGAGTGATGTCGACGTCGGTAGCGTGTTCGACGGTCCAACGCAACCTAGTGTCAGACCCCTTATCGATCGACGAAGGCGATGCGGCAAACGCCGTGATTACGGGCTTTTCAGGGGCCGGGGCGGCTTGTGTGGGTTGGGGTGGCGGCGCTGGTTTTACCGCTACCTTTTTCGTGCACCCGGCGGCGATCAGGCAAACCGCCCCCACCGTGGCGCATAATAGCTTTTTCACGTGGTATGTCCTCCAGGAAAAATTTCCTATGTTCACGATAAAGCCGCGCCCCGCGCCTTCGGCATCCCGTTGAAATGGTATTTCTGCCGGGCAGGCCACCTGACTTGTCAGGGTATTGTCATGAAGGATTCTTAACTTGGCTGCGATAGCCGAACAGGCCTCCCTGCTTGATCAGGCTGGCCGCCTGCGGAGGAACCAACTTTTCCCAATCCCCTTGATCCGATTGGATCCGATCGAGTACTTCCGCCGGAGTGACATGTAAGTCGTCGGGCGGGGCATCGCGGATGCACTCGATGAATCCGTTGTTATAGAGATGCTTGTATAACAGCGCCATCTCGGGATTCACGTCCAGATTTTCGCCCGTAATCAGTTCGGCGGTGTCAGTATCCCTGGTCGGATAGAGGAACAACTTGACGCGTCCCTGGAACAGGCGGCCCAGTCCTTCCAGGATGCCGCCCTCCATGTCAGCGTAATACTTCGCTTCGAAGATCTCGCGTATGGTCGGCACGCCCACCGGCATGCCGATCCAGTTCTGCGTGTATCGCCGCAGGTAGCTGGTGACCCCGTCGAAGCGCGTGTAATCCGAGATCATCACCATCTCGCCCAGCGCCCCGAGAATATCCACGCGCGCCAGAAAATCGCTGTGGTCGATGACCGATTCCGACATCAGGTTCTTCAGCGTCATTTCCATGATCGCCGTCGTTTCGCCATCCACCTGTGAGTTCTTCTGCAACTGCTCGACCGCGCGCCCCAGCATGTCGAGCGTGACATTCGTGACCGGCCGGAAACTGCCGCGCTCGATCATCACGGGCTTGTTGTAAAGCACTTCCGAGGGCTGCACCACCTCGCCATTGGCGGTGAACATCACGGCGTCGGTCAGCCCTTCCTGCACCAGCGCCAGGCTCATCAGGCGATTGTCCACCTTGGCGAACGCCGGGCCGGAGAACTTGATCATGTCGATCTCGATCCGCCGCCGGCTCAAGTCGTCCATCAACGAGCCGATCAGGTGCTGCGGATCGTCCGCATAATAGAACGCGCCATAGATCAGGTTCACGCCCGCCGTTCCCAGCGCTTCCTGCTGCGCGACCGTCACCGGATCGAGCATCTCGACGTGGATGATGATCTCGGACGGCGCGCTCTTCGGCTCCGTCTGAAAGCGGACACCCAGCCAGCTATGTCCGGCCGGCCGCCGGGAGTGCGTCTGTGTGGCCGATGTATCAGCGAACGTAAAGAACGCCGAGTGGTCGCCGCGCTTGCGGTCCAGGCGGCCCAGCAGGTCGTAGTATTCCTTGTCGAGCATCGCCACCAGGCGCTCGCGGCTGACATAGCGTTGTGCCGGACCGTACAGCCCGTCGCTGATCGCCATATCGTATGCGGAAATCGTTTTGGCTACGGTGCCCGCCGCTTTGCCCGCGTGAAAGAACCAGCGCGCCACTTCCTGCCCAGCGCCGATCTCCGCGAACGTGCCGAACTTCCGCGCGTCCAAATTGATTTTCAGGGCCTTGGCCCGGGTGCTGTTGGTCTCCTCCGGCATTTAATTCCAGCGTAGCTCAGCCGGCCCGCGCGCCGCAGGAGTCGCGAATCACTCTGCGCCAGGAACGTGATGCGCGCCGCTCCCGGATCGATCCGGCGGCTCAAATGACCCTATAAATATTTGTTATCGAAACCTGCCCTTGCATTTGAAAAACTTGTAGGCTACACTCAGAAAAGTCACGCATGTCCCGAGGTTTCACAGACCGGTTACTTACCATACCCAGCCTGTCCAATCTCTTTCTACCGGTCGCGGTTATTATTAATAGTGTATTGGTCATCGTAGCCGGCCCCGCTTGAGGCCGTTTCGGAGCGGTTCCGAGGCCATCAGCGGGGCGAATCAAGTCCGGCTGGTGGCCTTTTTTGTTTTGGGAGAGCATTTGTTGAGGAATTTATGTCGACTTTGATGAACGGCGCGAAAATGCTGCTCGAATGTCTGGCGCGCGAAGGCGTGGATTGCTTCTTCGGCTATCCCGGCGGAGTCACCCTTCCTTTCTATGACGCGATCTACGACCACCACATCCGCCATGTGCTGGTTCGTCACGAAGAGAACGCCTGCTTCGCGGCGGAGGGTTACGCGCGCGCCACCGGCAAAGTGGGAGTCTGTTGCGCGACCTCCGGCCCGGGGGCCACGAATCTGGTCACCGGCTTGGTCGACGCCATGATGGACTCCATCCCGATCGTCGCGCTCACCGGCCAAGTCAGCAGCAAGTTGATCGGCAGCGACGCCTTCCAGGAAGCCGACACATTCGGCATCACGCGCTCCTGCACCAAGCACAACTATCTGGTGAAGCGCGTGGAAGATCTGGCGGAGGCCGTTCACGAAGCGTACTACGTGGCTTCCAGCGGGCGCCCGGGACCGGTGCTGGTGGATCTCCCCAAGGACGTGTTGCAGGCGCAGGGGCACTATCAGCCCGTAACCGCGGTCCATCTGCCCGGCTATAAGGTTTTTACCGAGGGCCACACCGGGCAAATCCGGCGCGCGGCGCAACTGGTGGAAGAATCATCGCGGCCGCTGGTCTATGGCGGCGGCGGCATCATCGCCGCCGGCGCCTCGGCGGAGTTGCGCGAGTTGGTGGAAATGCTCGATGCACCC
>DATKNQ010000092.1:0-3454 GCA_035541265.1 Bryobacteraceae bacterium | reverse complement strand
TGCCGGTATCCCGAAATGCGCCGCCAGCAATCGTCCCATCGCGGGCGTGAAGTTCGTCTGGAACGGCAGATGATCAACGGCTTCGCGGCGCAGGGCGCGCCGCATGCGTTCTTTGCGTGTCAGCATGTCAGCCCGTAACTGAATGGGTCAAACTCATTCGGGTGCTGTTCGCGCATTTCCGCGAGCAGCTCGGATTCCTCCGGCGGCATGCCCTCCAGTTCGCGCTCAATGCGATCGAGCCATTGCGCCTCCTTGGCGTTCAGCGTCAGCCGTTTCTCGCTTATGCCCGAGCGGAGGATGCAGACGGCGGCTTTGCCCGCGGCGACGGTCTGGCTGTAGGGATCGCCCGCCTGAGCGATGGCCCGCGCGATGCGGATCGTCGCAGCCGGAGACAGCACGGCCGCTTGCGGGCTGAGCCACTCGTCCGATTCGGTCAGCCAATCCCGCAGCCGCGGCGCTTCTCCACGGGCCGCGGCCACGTTCATCAGCCGGCAATCATATGCCAAAGTCTCGGCGTACGCCTCGGGAGCATTGCCGGATAGCAGCCGCACGTTCTGGACGGATTCGTTGCTCCACAAATCGCACATAGCCGCCGCGATGTTGCCGACCGGACTGAAATGCGCGCAGGCCGCGGATTTGCCTTCCATCGCAATGGGACAGCCGGTGATGGCTTTCAATACCGGCCCCTCGTAGGCGCAATCCTTGGACGGTCCGGCGGCGCCATGCTTGAAGGCCACCAGGCTGCGTACCGCGCTCATGGCGCGCACCACGGCGGCCAGCACCTCCGGAAGCATGCGTTGATGGGCCAGTTGCATGGCGGTGTTCGCGAACCCGCAGGCGCTATCGCCCGCCGCGCGCGCCCTCCCGTCTTTCGCGCACAGAGCCGAAATCTGATCCCACAGCCAGGCCATGTCTCGCGGCGCCAGCACGCCCAGCGCAAACACCATGGCGCGCAGGTCGCCGTACATCAGTCCGCTGTCGTGCAGTTCCTTTCCGCCGATCGATTCGATGGATACCAGATGTGCCCCGGCGCTGATGCACAATTCGAAACTTCGCCGCAGCGTCTCCCACGGCGCTCCGCAACGCAACAGCGGCGGCTTCTGCTGATCGCGTATATCGGTCGGGGTCACGCGCAGCGCGCAGGGCAGGCCGTGCTTCTCGTGGGCACGCGCAAGGTGCGAGACCAGCAGCGCCGTCACTTCCGCGCCCCACTCGGGCGTCATGGTCATGGCCGGCAGTAGTTCGAACTCCAGCACCAGCCCCGGCACCCGCAAAGCTACGGCACGTTTCAGAATGTGAGCGGCCATCTCCTCGTATTGCGCGACGACCCGCGGCCAGGTGTCCGGCTCGATGGCGATGGCCGGCAGCGTGAAGTTCACTTCCGGAAACACCTGCCCCGCTCCGATCGTCAAATCGAAACCGCAGCGCACCGGCTTCGGTGCCGTGCCAAAAACAAGTCCTTCGGCGTTATCGATCATCATAAGATCACCAGAAATAGACATTCAGCAAGATAAAGAAGGCGGCCACGATCGCGGCGAAAAACAGCGGCTGCCGGTAGAAAGGAAGCTCGGCGCCGCCGGGAATCTCGGTGACGCCCCACACCAGCCCGTGCAGCTCCGATACGGGTTTAGGCTGCGTGCACAAGCTGACCGCCACAGTCACAATCACGCAAACGAACCATGACCAGATGAACCGGTAAAGATTCTCCGCCATGGCTTTGGCGTCGGACGAAAGCGCCAGGATGGCCAGCGCCGCGGGATGCAGCTTGACCACCAGAAACAGCACGATGGACGAGACTGTGCCGCACAGCAGTCCCCAGAAACCGCCCGCTGGCGTGGCTCGCTTCCATAGCATCCCGATAATAACGGTGCCGAACAGGGGGATGATGAAGAAGCCGAACAACGCCTGGACATAATCCATGATGCTGGCGAATTGCATCACCAGGTACGCCGCGCCGATACTGGCCGCCAGCCCGACGACCGTGCACCAACGCCCCATGCGCAGGCACGTCTGGTCGCCGGCATCGGGACGAAAGACCGGCCGGTAGATATCGTAGGTCCACACGGTAGCAAATGCGCTGACGTTGCCCGCCATGCCGGACATGAATCCAGCGATGAGCGCCGTCACTCCCACGCCCAACAGTCCCGGGCGGAGATAGCGCGCCATCATGAGCGGCATCACCTCGTTGTAACTGTGCGCGCCCGTCGCGAGCGCCTGGCTCTCACCCACCAGCTTCATGGGAAGCACTGCCAGGCCCAGCAATCCGGGCAGGATGACGACCAGCGGCAGCATCATCTTGAAGGCGGCGCCGATGATGGTGGCCATCTTTGCGGATCGCAGATCGCGCGCGGCCAGCACCCGCTGCACCACCAGAAAATCCGTGGTCCAGTATCCAAAAGCGCCGATCAACCCCAGCCCGATCACGATGCCCGTCCAATGCACGCCCATAGGGTTGTCGGCCGCGGCTCCCATGTTGCGCCACATGTGCGTGTAATCCTGTCCGGGGGCGCGTGCGGCGATGCGCGTTACCATGCCCTTCCACCCGCCCGTCTCCATCAGCCCGTAGATCGGGATCAACGCCGTGCCGGCCCAAATCAGGATGAACTGCACCACCTCATTCACAATCGCCGAGAGCAGGCCGCCCAGCGCCACATAGACGCCAACCGTCGCCGTGGAAACCAGGATGCTGAACTGGATGTCCCACCCCACGATCACCTTCATCACCACGGCCATCGAAAACATGTTGATGCCGCTCATCAGGATGGTCATCACCGCGAAGGAAATGGCCGCCAGCAGGCGCGAACTCTCGCCGTAGCGCAGCTTCAGGTAGCCAGGCACGGAGCGGGCTTTCGACACATAGTAGAACGGGGTCATCACCACGCCCAGAAACAGCATGGCGGGCACCGCGCCCATCCAGTACCAATGCGTGGCCAGCATGCCGTATTGGTAGGCGGACGCGGACCACCCCAGGAGTTCCAAGGTCCCCAGGTTCGCGGCCACAAAACTCAGACCGGCCACCCATGCGCCGACACCTTTTCCGGCAAAGAAGAAGTCGCTACTGCCGCGGATCCGGCGCTTCAGATACACGCCGACCGCCAGCACCAACGCGAAGTACAGACAAATTACGGCGATATCCGCCGGAGCCAGAGCGAGCAGCCTGGATGGCCTGCCGGCCTGGGCCGCGGGCAAATCGACCCCGCAGATGACGGCGCAGACGATGGCACGCACGGCACGCCGTGCCTTTTGATCGGCCAAGAGCGAGCTAAATCCCACCACCCAGTATAATTGCGGTTGAAATTGACTGCCGGAATCGGCTCGCGGATGGCAGCGGCCACCAGGCGGGACCAATAACCGGTAAGGTCCAGGTGGTGACACTCACGGGCACGCTAAAGGCAATGTGAAGTCCTGTTGCGGCCCTGCTCAGGCGCGTTCCAAAACGTGATCGTGGCGGGCG
>DATKNQ010000091.1:0-13576 GCA_035541265.1 Bryobacteraceae bacterium | reverse complement strand
CCTGCGCGGCCGGCAGCGCGTGAAGACGGAGTGGATCATCGCTTTCCGCTCGCACTGGGGATATCAAAGCGAGTACTGCATTCCGGCCAAAGCGAACGAGAAGCGATGGAGCGGCTGTCAGGGCGACCAGGCACACGTTCTTACTGGTCCTTCGCGGCCCCACGGCGTGCGCAAGATCTCTCCGATTGCCGCGTCGAGGGAGGCTTAAACAGGCAAATTCGGATATCATTGTCTGGTCAACGACCAGCCTCAACGAGGCGGACTTTGCGTCGCGAGTTTGTTCAAAGTAACCCGGTATCGAGGCTGCCTGCAGACCGCCCGTTAAGGAGAGGAACGTTGCGACGACGCTCTGGATACTATGTGAAGTGATGCGCGTTCAGGATCTCCACATACGGTAGCATCAAGGCACGGAAATTGGTTGAATCAAGGCTCGACTTATGCGCCGGTGAGAGACTGTTGGTACACGATCGTGTACAATGCCGGTTTCAGCAATGACAAAGTCCCTCGGACGACTCAGCGCGATATTTCTGGCGGCTACCACGGCTGCCGGTTTTCAAGGCGCGCCGGATCGTCCGCTCACATTTAACGACATTGCGCCCATTGTTTTCCGGCATTGTGCCGGGTGCCATCGGCCGGGCGGCTCGGGACCTTTCAGCCTGCTTACATTTCAGGACGTGCGAAAGCGCGCCGCACAGATCGCGTCCGTGACCAGGAGCCGCTACATGCCGCCCTGGCTGCCCGCGCCGGGTTATGGTGACTTCGCGGATGACCAACACCTTGCCGACGGGGAGATCAGCGCGATACAGGCATGGATTGCTCAACGCGCGCCGGAGGGTGACACGGCGGCCGCGCTGCCCGCTCCCAGCCTCGCGATGCCCAGCGGTTGGGAACTCGGCAAGCCGGACCTGGTGTTGGCGCTGCCGCGGCCCTACACACTGCCCGCCAGCGGCGACCATGGCCGCGATGTGTTCCGTAACTTTGTGATCCCTGTGCCGGTGGATCGTACGCGCTACGTGCGGGCCATTGAATTACGGCCGAACAATCCGAAGATTTTCCATCACGCGAACGTGCTGGTCGATCGCAGCGGGACGGCGCGCAGCAGGGAGGCCGTGCCCGGCCTCGGCTTCGAAGGCATGGACCTGGAAATCGAGTCCGAGAGCTTCGATCCAGATGGCTATTTCCTTTCATGGAAGCCCGGTTCCGCGCCTGTTCCGGGCAGCGATGGCATGTCATGGCGCGTCGATCCTGGAACCGATCTGATCCTGAATTCGCACATGAGGCCTGATGGCAAACCCGAAACGGTCCAGGTGAGCCTGGGGCTCTATTTCGCCGCGGCGCCGCCAAAGCTGTTCCCAATGCTGCTGCAACTCGAAAACGATCGAGCCATCAACATCCCTCCCGGCGATCGCAATTTTGTAGTCGAGGATGAATTCCAGTTGCCGCTAGATGTCCAGGTGCTCGCAGTCTATCCCCACGCACATTATCTGGGAAAGGATCTGCAGGGTTATGCGATCCTGCCGGATGGAAAAAAAGAGTGGCTGGTGTGGATTAAAGACTGGAACCTCGATTGGCAAGGCGTATTTCGGTACCGAGAGCCGGTATTCCTGCCCAAAGGCTCGACGGTTCACATGCGCTGGACATACGATAACTCAACGGCGAACGTACGGAATCCACATAACCCGCCGCGCCGGGTCAGAGCCGGGAATCAATCGACTGACGAGATGAGTCACTTGTGGCTGCAGGTGTTGCCTGTGAATGACTCCAGCCTCCAAACGGATCCCCGATTTATTCTGCAGGAGGCCTTTATGAGGCACCGTGTCGCGACTGACCCAGGCGATTACATCGCACGCTATAACTTAGGGTCGGCGCTCCAGATACTGGGTAAGCTTGATGAGTCCGCGGCAGAGTACGGCCTGGTACTGCGGTTGAGGCCAAACGATCCAGTAGCGCGCAACAGCCTCGGCACAGTGTTTCAACTGCAGGGCAAGACAGGAGCGGCCATTGCCGAATATCAAAAGGTCCTGCGTATCGCACCCACCTACGCGGACGCCGAATACAACCTGGGCCGCACGTTGCTCGCCCAGGGAAAGCTGCCAGCGGCTGCCGCCCGCTTCCGGAACGTCCTGACCGCTCATCCGCAGAACACCGATGCCCGCCACAGCCTGGGCCTGGCGCTGCAGCTTCAAGGCCATCTTGACGGTGCCATTCGGGAATATCGTGAGGTTTTGCGCCTGCAACCGGGACACACGGACGCAGAATACAACCTGGGCCGCGCCCTGATGGCCCAAGGTCAGGCAGCCTCAGCCGTGGCCAGTTTCAATCGGGTGCTGCAAGCGCATCCCCGGGATGCCGATGCTCACCATAGCCTCGGCCTTGCGCTGGCGGAACTGGGCGAGATGAATCACGCCGAAGCTGAACTCGATCAGGCCGCGCGGCTCAAGCCTGGCGATATCGAAATCCATATCGACCTCGGCACGGTTTTCGCCCGTCAGGGCAAACGGCAGCAGGCGTTAGCCGAGTTTCGGAGGGCCTTGGATCTGGATCCGCGGGACCCGGCGGCTCACTACTATCTGGGGAGACTCTACGCTGACCAGGGTGATTTGGCCGCGGCCGTCGGCGAGTTAGAAACATCGCTCCAGCTCCAGCCTCAAGACGCCGGCGTCCACAATGACCTGGGCAATCTGCTGGCCAAACAGGGTGATTTGGCCAAAGCTATCATACAGTTCCAGGAGGCATTACGGATTAACCCCGGGCTGGATGTAGCCAGAGATAACCTGAGAAGGGCACAGGCGCTCTTACAGAAAAAGAAGTGAGTCACTAGCCTTTTTCCCAACCCGTTGATGTATAATCGCAGTCAGCTCGGAGGGGAGCGGACATGACCAAGTGGTCTTGGTTGCCTTTATTCCTTTGCTCCGGCTCGGCGATTCTGGCCGAGGACAATCAGGTTATCTTCAACACCAAGGTGCTCCCAGTGCTGCGTGAGAGTTGCGGCGCTTGTCACAGCGGTCCTAAAGCCCAAAACGACCTGGCAGTCACAACTTATGAGTCACTTCTGCAGGGCGGAAAACACGGGCAGGCCATCGTACCGGGCTCTTCCAAAACCAGCCTGCTGATGCAATACGTCAAGGGTGAAAAGACTCCCCAGATGCCGCTGGGCGGGTCACTCGCGCCGGAGCAGATTGCGGCGCTCGCGGCCGCGATCGATACCATGACTCCGGTCGCGCCCCGCCAACAAGCCCGCGACGAATATCTGGAATGGTTGCTGAGGCCGCCCAAAGTTCCCAGCATTCCCAACGTGGCGAACGCCGGCTGGGTGAAGAATCCGATTGATGTGTTCGTGCTCGCGAAGCTCGAATCGAAACAGATGCATCCCGCACCCCCGGCCAACCGTCGCGTGCTGATTCGCCGCGCTTACTTCGACCTCATCGGACTTCCGCCCACTCCCGAAGAAGTAGCTGCGTTTCTGCGCGACCGTGATCCGAAGGCCTGGGAGAATTTGATTGACCGGCTTCTCGCAGATCCTCGCTATGGCGAGCGTTGGGCGCGCCACTGGCTCGATCTGGCGCGATACGCGGAGTCGGACGGCTTCGCTGTGGACAGCGAGCGGCCCGCTGCATGGCGTTATCGCGATTACGTGATCCGGGCCTTCAATCAGGACAAGCCCTACGATCTCTTCATCGAGGAACAACTGGCGGGCGATGAGGTGCAGGACAAACGCGAAAACGAAAAGGACCAGTCGGAACGCCTGGTCGCGTTGGCATTTCTGCGGATGGCGCCATGGGAGGCCGATGCCACTTCGCAGCAGCAGCTCCGCCAGGACTTCCTGAACGAAGTTACGGGTACGACAGCTTCCGTGTTTCTTGGTCTCACGGTTGGGTGTGCACAATGTCACAACCACAAGTACGATCCGATCCCGCAGCGCGACTTCTACCGGTTTCAATCCTTCTTTGCCGCCGCCGCTATGGAAGAGTGTGCCGCGCCCTTCATCGATGCCGAAGATCCCGCGGGCATGAAGCGGCAACTGCGCTCGTATGAAGACCAGGCGGACGCGGCGCGCCAGGGGCTCGAAAAACGCAAGCAAGCCCTGAAAGAGCGATTCATCGAATCCAAGCATTTGAAGCCGGACGCCCCCGCGGTGGCCGAATTCATGGATGAATTGAACGTAGCGAACGCGTTCTTTCAGGAGCGTACTGACCCAATCTTCAAAGAAGCCGTCTGGAAACAGTACTTGAGCGCCCTGGATGAGGTGCACCGCATCGAGGAACTCGAGCAGCGCTTTCGCCCGGTGGCCTACTCCGTGCGCGATCTTGTGCCGCCGCTGGTGCCGGAAGTGCCGTCAACTTATGTGCTGCGCGGCGGCGACTTGAGCGCCAAGGCGGAACCGGTGGAGGCAGGGTTCCCCGAATGCATCGCCGGAAAGGCCGAGCCGGCCAAAATCCCGTTCCGCGGAGGAAGCACCGGACGGCGAATCGCGCTCGCGGAATGGATCGCGAGCCCGCGGAATCCGCTCACCGCGCGCGTGATGGTGAATCGGATCTGGCAGTATCATTTTGGCGAGGGTCTGGTGCGCACGCCCAGCGATTTCGGTAAGAACGGCTCCAGGACGATTCACCCCGAATTGCTCGATTGGCTGGCCACTCAGTTCATCGAACAGAAGTGGAGCATGAAGGCTATGCACCGGCTCATGCTCACTTCGGCGGCTTATCAGCAATCCACAGCGCACGCCGGCTGGAAGGCTTATTCGGACACGGATCCGGGAAATGAGTTGCTGTGGCGGATGAATTGGGGCCGGCTGGAGGCGGAAGTGCTCCGCGATAGCGTGCTGACCCTCAGTGGCCGGCTCAACACGGCGCGCGGCGGACCCGGCGCGTTGCTGAACGCGCCGGCGGACGTGGCCGAGGGCTTTGAGTTCTTTAAATGGTTCCCGTCCGGCGAAGAGCAACAGCGCCGCCGCACGATCTATACGTTCCAGCGGCGTTCCGTAGTGAACCCGATGCTCGAAGTCTTCGATGCCGCGAATATCGCCGCGACGTGTCCGCAGCGCAACCGCACCACGGTGGCGCCGCAAGCTCTGACCTTGATGAATGGCGAACTGACGAATCGCGAGGCAGGTTATTTCGCGGAGCGCGTGCTCAAGGAAGCCGGCCCGGCCCCGGCGGCGCAAGTGGAACGGGCATTCCAGATTGTTTTGTCGCGGTCCCCTTCCAAGGATGAACAGACACAGGCGCTCGCACTCTACTCCCGGTTTACGCCGCGGGAGGCGATGCAGCAGCTTGGCATGGCGCTGCTCAACACCAATGAATTTCTGTTTGTGGAGTAGCATTATGAATTTCGATGAGTCTCGCAGAAACTTCCTGTATCAGAATCTGACCGGGGTTGGCGGTGCGGCGCTGCTGGAATTGCTGGGCCGCGACTTGAAGGGCGCTGCGCGCCTGGAAGAGAATCCGCTGGCCCCCAAGACGCCCCATCATCAGGCGAAAGCCAAGAGTTGCATCTTTCTCACCATGCTCGGTGGCGTGAGCCACGTCGATACTTTCGACCCCAAGCCCGCGCTGAAGAAGTTCGACGGCACGTCCATAGATTGGAGCAAAGAGAAGACCACCGACCAGCCCGCCCTGTTCGCGAAGCCGCGGGTGATCACAAACAGTCCTTTCGCCTTTCAAAAACATGGGCAATGCGGCATGGAGATCTCCGAGATCTTCCCGCACCTGGCGAACTGCGTGGATGACATCGCCGTGGTGCGCTCGGCGCAGGCCGAGAACGGCAATCACCCGGCAGCCGTCTTCCAAATCGATACCGGCTTCGTGCAGCCCGGCAGTCCCTCAGTCGGCGCTTGGCTGACTTACGGCTTGGGCACTGAAAATCAGAATCTGCCGGCGTTCGTCGCCCTGCCGGATTTCCGTTCGATTCCGTTCAGCGGTGCACAACAATGGGGCAGTGGATTTCTGCCCGCCAGTTACCAGGGCACGGTATTGCGTTGGAAGGGCGAAGCGATTCGAAACCTGCGGCCCCCGGGAGGCTTGAGCGAAGCGGCGCAACAGAGCGAGCGGGAATTACTGCGCAGTTTGAACCAGGTTTTTCTGCATGATCATTTTGCAAATCCCGATCTTCAGGCCCGCATCGATTCGTACGAATTGTCTTACCGCATGCAGACTGAGGTGCCGGCGGTATTGAACATCGATCAGGAACCTGCCTCGATCCGCGAAATGTACGGCCTCAACGATCCTGTTACCGAGTCCTTCGGGAAACGATGCCTGATGGCCCGCAAGCTCGTGGAGCATGGCGTTCGTTACGTGCAGCTATACACACCCAGCCAGTCGTGGGACGCCCACATCGACATCCGCAAGAATCACCTGAAGAACGCGCAAGAGACCGACAAGCCCGCAGCGGCCTTGATCCAGGATCTGAAACAGCGAGGGCTGTTGAGCTCAACCTTGCTGGTATGGATGGGCGAGTTCGGCAGAACTCCGGACACACCTGCCGACCAGAAAACCAAGGGCCGCGACCATAATCCGAAAGCGATGAGCGTCTGGTTCGCGGGCGGCGGAATCAAGGGCGGCACAGTGGTGGGGGCCACCGACGAACTGGGGCTCAAGGCCGTCCAGGACGTCTATCGCATCCGCGACGTGCATGCGACAATCCTTGACTTGATGGGTCTCAACGACATGCGCCTTACCTATTACTTCGCCGGGAGAAACCGGCGGCTCACCGACACCGGCGGAAAACGGATTGCGCAGGTTATGGCCTGAGGTGCGTGCCAGGATGCCAGCGTCGCCGCCCATGCGAATTTCGCGCCGCGCATTTGTCAGTCGAACAGGATTAGCGCTGACCGGATTCGGTCTGGCGCCCCGCGGATGGCCGGCGCTCGCTACGGGCATTCCAGTGTTGGCGCGCACGGATTTCTCAGCCGAGCTCGATCCCGCGTATCTCAGCAACGGCCTGATCGGGATCCGTCCCGGACCGAATCCTCTGGCGCCCGCAGCTACCGCGATCAGCGGTTACGTGTATCGGCACCCGGTTCATCGAGTGGAAAGCCTGGCGCCTGCGCCGTACCCTTTGGCAACAGATGTGGTAGCAGGCGGCGCCAGTCTGCTCGAACACAGTGAACGCCTAACGCCGCGAAGGCAATCGCTCGACATGGCCACCGGTGAACTGCTCACCGAGATGGATTTCGAGCCTAAGCCCGGTCTTCGGGTTGCGATTTCAGTGCTGCAGTTCGCCTCCCGCTCGACGCCGGCATTGCTGTGCCAGGAAATCGCGCTTACTTGCGACAGTGCAGTGACTGTGCGGCTGGCACCGCAGATTGCGACGCGCGGGGTACCGGGACGTGCGGCTGGGAGCGCCCCTCCACAAGGCACGCGCGAGATCGATGCCGTTTTGCGCTGGGAGTCCGATGGCGGCCGGAGCCAGCTTGGCTCGGCGTTGGCTGTGGTGGCCGGCTCCGGGTTCCGTCGTGACGGCTCCGCTTACGCAGCCGAAATCGGGCCGCGGCGCGCGATCAAATTACGCACCATCGCGTCGATGGTCTCGAGCTTCTATCATCCGGAGCCCGAATTACAGGCGATCCGCATGGCATCGTGGGGCCGCATGCTGGGTTTCGAACGGCTGCGCGAGCAGAATCGCGAGGAGTGGGGTTCTTTGTGGAAGTCGCGCGTGCGCATCGACGCCGATGCCGCGAGCCAGCGCGCCCTGGATGCGGCCTTCTTCTATGTGCACTCGTCGGTGCATGCCTCCAACCAGACCGGCATGCCACCGTTCGGTCTCTCGCAGACCGAGCATTATCTTGGCCACAGTTTTTGGGACACCGAGACCTGGTCACTGCTGCCGGTGTTGTTGGCTTCTCCCGAGGCGGCGAAGTCGCTACTGGAGTTCCGCGTACGCGGCCTGGCCGCCGCGCGGAAGATCGCGAGCCTTTACGGATACCGCGGCGCACAGTTTCCGTGGGAAGCCGCGCAGACCGATGGTTCCGAAGTGACGCCCGCCTTCGCCGATACCGGTTGGAGCGAGCAGCACGTGGTGCCCGATGTTGCGCTGGCCTTTTGGCAATACCAAATGGCCGCGGGCGATCCTGATTTTCTGCACGACGCCACATGGCCGGTTCTGAAAGCGGTGGCGGAATGGATCGAGAGCCGGGGCCGGTTCACGGAACGCGGGTACGAGATCCGGAACATCATGGGGCCGAACGAGGGCGTAAATAACGTCGATAATAACGCTTATGTCAATGCCGGGTGCGCGGCTGCGCTGACCGCTGCGGTGCGCTGCGCGGGATTGATCGGGTACCCGGCGCCGGGCAACTGGAATCGCATCGCGTCGGCCCTGGTTTTTCCGCGCGACGCCCGAAGCGGTGCGCTCGTGGCCTACGAAGGCTGCCCGCAGGACGCCTTCCCGGATCTAAGTTTCCTGTTGCCGTTCGAGCCTCCGCTGCCACCCGGCGCGCTCGAACGCACTTTCGCCGTTTTCAAGCAGCGGCAGCGCGAATATATGATCGGGTTCGCCACGGCCGGGGTGGCCGCCGGTGCGGCGTTTCTGGGCGACCGTAAGATGGCCGCGGAATTGTTCGAACTGAGCTGGCGGCCTTTCTGGATGGCACCTTTCGGCATGATCAAAGAAGCCGAATCGCAAAACTATGGCTGCTTTTTGACCGATTTCGGCGCGATGCTGCAGGCCGTACTGGTCGGCTTTACCGGGTTGCGTATCGGGGAGGGAGATTGGGCGAAATATCCGGCGGCTCTGCCGGCGGGTTGGAATGCCATCGAGGTCGACCGCATCTGGGTGCGTGGGGAGCCCAAGCGCCTGGTCGCGGCCGACGGCCGCAAAGCCCAATTGACAGCCGCTTGAATGTGCACTCCGTTTCGCAGCGTCCTATCCATTTGGGTCATTGTGCACGGCGCCGCCCTCGCGCAGGCGCAGCCTTCGGCCGAGGCTGAAGGTCTTCAGCTTTTCGCAAAGGGACGTTATCAGCAGGCGGCACCGCTGCTGGCTGCGGCCAGCGCGGCGTCTCCCGATCGGCCCGAATTGGCCCGCGCGCTGGGGCTCTGTTATCTGCGGCTGCAGAACACCGAGGGCGCAAGAGCGGCTTTCGCGCGGCTGTTCGGCGTGCCCGCGGAATCAGCGGCGGCAAGGCTGCTGAATGCCAAAATGATGCTGGGCGAACAATTGGAGGAGCTGGCCGAGCCGGAATTGCACGCCGCGGTAAGACTAAATCCGAAGCTCCCCGAAGCGCACTTCATGCTGGGCGAACTGGCCATTTTTCGCGGCAACAACGATGCCGGCATCGCCGAGTTGCGCGAAGAAATCGCATTGAATCCTGCATTCGGGATGGCTTATTACCGGTTAGGCGACGCCTACACGCGGAAGAACATGTGGACGGAGGCTGTGGCGCCGCTCGAAAAAGCGATCTGGCTGAATCCGGACTTCAGCAGTCCCTATATTCTGCTGGGTAAGGCCTATTACCACACGGACCGGCTGGAATTCGCCGCTGGCATGCTGAAACAGGCGGTGCGCATGGATCCCAACAACGCCGGCGCGCACTATCTGCTCGCAAGCGTCTACCGGGGTCTCGGCAAGCATGACGATGCGCGGAAGGAACTGGATCTGTGGCGCAGCGCCAGTCAGAAGTAGACCTAGCGCCCGCCGGCAGTCTCCTTTTCGAGAGAACTGGCGCTCTGATCCTTCTCCGCTTTGAGCCACGCCACATCTTCGCCGGAATCGCCGAAGCGCCGGATGCCGGTTTCCTTGATCGCGCCGTCAGGCAGCTTCGAAAGCGGCGTATAGCGCGGATGGTGCGACTCTTTGTACGGATCGTTGCGCGCGGCGTTGTAGCAGCAGATCATCGACCAGCGCGGGCTGTCGGACCTGTTCTGGTCGGAGCGGTGCAGCAGGTTGCAGTGAAAGAACAGCACATCGCCTGGCTCCATTTCCACATAGATCAGCGGGAAGCGTTTAAGAACTTCGGTGACGCGCTCCATGTCCGCGCCCGCCTGGTCTCCGCTGAGCCGGTGATCGATGCGGCCAAGCTCGTGTGAACCGTCGACCACCTGGAGGCATCCATTCTGTTTTGTGGCGGGATCGACCGCGATGGATGCGCTGCAAAGCAGCGGCTGCAGGACGCCGTTCTGATACCAATAGCCGTAGTCCTGATGCCACGTCCAAGCGCCGCCGACGCGCGGATCCTTCATGATCATTTTGGAGTGGTAGTGATAAACTTGCCCGCCCAGAAGTTTCTCGGCTGATTCCACAACGGAGCGGCAGCGGGCAAACGTCCCGTACAGACTATCTCCCGGATGATTCCAAAGCGAGAGCCGGACGTTGCCGCCCTCGCCGTCGGCCTTGCCGAAGGAATGATCGTCCAGCGCTTTGTCTTCACGGGCCGCGCGGCGCAGAAGCCCGATTTCTTCTGCATCGAACATCGCGCGCGACAGCACGAAACCGCGGCGATGAAATTCAACCGCCTGCTCCTCAGAGAGTGGTCCGCGGGCCATAAAACTGATCTCCTTTCACGACTATTACCTCAATTGCGAAGCTCGAGCCGGGACATCACGGCATTCGCTCCGTCGTAGGCTTCGCGCACCCAATCGACGATCTTGTCCGGAACGGGGGAGTATTCGAGTTCGATGCTCACTGAACCGTCGAAGCCGGCGTCGCGCAGTGCGCCGAGATAGGCATCGAAGGGCACGCACCCACGGCCGGGCGGCAGGTCGCCATGTACTTGGCCGTCGCAATCGGAAAGATGCACGTGCGCGATCCTGCCTGCCAGTCTGCCGATCGTTTCCGGCCGGTCATGCGCCAGCACCAGATGGGAAATGTCGATATTGGCGCGAACGGCAGGCGCCGCGACGTCATCGAGGAAGCGGGACATCTTCTCGATATTATTGACGATCGAGAGGCGGAACGGTTCAATCTCGACCGCGATCTCGAGACCGAGGCGGGCAGCGTATTCCCCCAGCGTTTGCAGCCCTTCCACGGCCCACTTCCACTGATCCAGCGGGCGAATCACCTGCTGCTCCCAAATGTATTCGCCAAGGACGATCAGGAAATTCGCAGCTTCCAACTCGTAGACCAAGTCGAGGTAGGCCCGGGCGCGGTCGAGATGAAACTTACGCACTGGCGCGTTGAAATCGGCGATTCCCAGCGTGATACCCACGACCGAGCGTACGGGCAAGGCCGCCGCCACACAGGAGTGCCGGATCAGCCTCCGCTCGCGGGCGTCCAGGTCCAGCGGATCGGCGAAGATATCGATGGTGTCAAAACCGATTTGCTTCGTCAGATAAATACCCTCCGCGGTGCCCACCGCGGTACCCAGCCATGCGGAATTGATGAGTCCGAGTTTCATAGCCTGCGTTTGTCCTCAATAATTGCTGTTGTTCTGATATTCAGCGATGCTATCATATCGGGAACCGGGTAAGATGAAACGCTTCATGAAACTGGGTAATCGATGGAATTGAACTTGGATCTGGAACATACGGCGCCGCCACCCATCCGCGCTGACTACCGGATCGGCGCGATCGGGGCCGGTTTTATTATGCGGGATGTGCAATTGCCGGCTTATCGCAGCGCCGGCTTTCACGTCGCGGCGCTGGCCTCCCGCACCGCGGAGATTGCGCGGGAGGTGGCCGATCTGCGCGGCGTGCCGAAGGTTTACGACTCGATCGAAGAGCTGCTGCGGGACGATACGATCGATATCTTCGATATCGCGGTGCCGCCGGCGCGGCAGGTCGAGATCGTCCGCGAGATGATCCGAGCCAGGGCGAAGCCCAAAGGAATCCTCGCGCAGAAGCCGCTCGCCACCAACCTGGCCGCGGCCCGCGAACTGGTGAAAATGTGCGCCGATCACGGGATCGTTCTGGCGGTGAATCAGAATATGCGTTTCGATCAGTCGATCCGCGCGCTTCGTACCGTGCTGCGTCGAGGATACCTGGGCGAACCGGTGATGGCGACCATTGAGATGCGCGCGGTGCCGCACTGGCAGTCGTGGTTGAAGGATTACCATCGCCTGACGCTTCTCAATATGAGCGTTCATCACCTGGACGCGCTTCGCTGGTTGTTCGGTGATCCGGAGGCGGTTTACACCAGCGCGCGGCGGGATCCGCGCACGGTGTTCCCGCACGACGACGGCATTTGCATGTATATTCTGGAATACGCGAACGAGTTTAGAGCGGCTGCCTGGGACGATGTTTGGGTAGGGCCGCGAACCGCGGCGCAGGGGCAGGATCCCTACATACGCTGGCGCGTGGAAGGATTGGAAGGCGTCGCCGAAGGCTGGCTCGGCTGGCCGCATTATCCGAACCGGCATCCGAGCGAAATGCGATTCAACACGCGGTGCCAGCCCGACATCTGGATCTCGCCCAAGTGGAGCGAGGTCTGGTTTCCGGACGCCTTCAGCGGTCCCATGGGCGCGCTGATGGATGCCATCACGCTTGGCAAAGAGCCGGAGAACAGCGGCCTGGACAACTTGTCGACGATGGCGTTGGTCGAGGCCTGCTACCTGTCCCTCGGAGAAAAGCGCCGGGTCGAATTAGCTGAAGTAACCGCCGATTCCCGGCGCAGCGTCGCACATTAGTCGCATGCCACGCAAGAGTCAAAATGTTCCGACGATTAAGGACGTGGCGCAAAGGGCTGCGGTGTCGATCGGGACCGTCTCGCGTGTGCTGAATGCCAGCGATAACGTGGATGCGGGGCTTCGCGAGAGGGTGGCCAGGGCCATCCGGGAACTGGGATACCGGCCCAACGTACGCGCGCAGAGTTTCGTGCGGGAGCGTTCGAAGGTGATTGCTTTCGTGCTCTCCAACAGAATCGGGTTGAGCAGCGCGTACGCGCGCATTCTGCTGGGTATCGAGGAGTTCTGCGCCGACTCCGGATATCATCTGCTGTTCACCCGGTTCCGTTACGACGAGGCGCGCGCAGCCGCTGACCTGCATTTGCCGAGTGTGCTGGCGGCGAGAGGCATAGCCGATTGCGTGATCGTAGGTGGCACAAATTACGCGAACCTGCTGGAGGCGCTGCGCGCGCTGGGCATGAGCAGCGTGGTGCTGGCCAACGACATGGCGGACTCATTTCTTCCGCCTGCGAACTACGTCCGTTATGACGACACGGGCGGATCGAGCGCCGCCACGCAATACCTGATCCGCCTGGGGCACCGCGACATCTGGTTCATCGGCGATACGTCGATTCCGGTGTATCGAAATATGTACAAGGGCTATGTGGCTGCCATGGAAACAGCCGGCCTGGAGCCGCGCGCGTACACCGTCGCGCTGGCGGACGATTCCTTCGACAACGGCCACGCCGCGGTCTCGCACATAATCGAACAGAACAGCCCTCTTTCGGCTGTGGTGGCGGGCTCGGATGACATCGCGCATGGCGCGCGCGACGCGCTGCGCGAGCACGGCAAAGATGTTCCGCGGGACGTGAGCTTGATCGGGCTGGAGCAGTCCGGGGGAGCACGGGCCGCGCACCTGACGTGCATTCAGGTGGACATGGCCGAGGTCGGGCGGCAATTGGCCCGGCTGGCGCTGGCCGTTGTCGTGAGCGGCGGCAAGGATCAGGCGCCGGTGATGATTCCGGCGACGATTGTCCGGCG